>PXPT01000051.1:32639-74230 GCA_003021505.1 Cyanobacteria bacterium QS_4_48_99
ACTGTAGTTGCCCCAGAATCAATCGCTGCCTGGATTGCCTTGGTGTCGTCTACTTCGTCGTCCGGTTGACCACCGAAATCCAACGGAGTTGCCCACTCAGAGAGAGCGTCCCACTGAACCTTGGGTGTCTCTTCGATAGGCAGATTCAAGGACTCTTCCCGAGTGTCAAATAGGTGCTTGGGGTTTCGGTGAGAGAGCCATTGCTCGACCTCAGAAGCAGAAATCCCGGGCTCATTGCCTCGACCTTTGTCGTCATGCTTAACAGACGTTTCGTAACCGCTGGTAGTAAGGTTGCGCAGATACATGCTCTTCTGATTCCAGATGGCGGGCTTGCTGGAAGCTTTCCCTATTCCTGCCAAATTTGCATCAACCAGTACGACGTGGCTGGGGTTATCTTTCACGTTCTTGAGGGCGGGGACGGCGTTATTGCTTTTCAGCCCCCGAATGAAGGTCATCTGACCGTAATTTTCCCAGCCAAAAACGTTCTGGTTTTTGAGCGTGACATCCTCAAAGGTGACGCTAGCAGTCTGCCAGTAAGTGCGGATGCCGATGTCAAAGCCATCGACGTGCAAGCCTCGCACTAGCAGGGGTCCGATTTCCTCGGTGTAGCTCATATCCAAGCCGATTTTGCCCTGACAGTCTTCAGAAATAATCTTGACGTTGCGGATGCCGCCCTGGTTATTGGCGATGAATTGGATACCACTAGCACCTGGGTTGCCGCTTCCGGTATTAACGCTCAGGTTGCGAATGGCATTACGGAAGCGCTGGGCAGGAGCCTCGCCTGTCCAAATTACTGCTTTAGGATGGTCTGGGTCTTGGTAGCCTGGAGCGCTGTCTTGGAGTTTAATAACTGCACCGTCTTGGCTTTGCCCCTGAACAATAGTGCGCTTCTGGTGCAAGCCACCGCGATCGCCCTGGGGCCAATTCAATCTATCCGAAACTAGATAAGTCCCATTAGGTAGGTAAATGATGCGGTTGCCGTTGGCTTCTTGACTTAGCGCTCGCTGAATTGCAGTCGTATCATCCTTACCGTCATTGGGAATGGCGTTGTAGGGCGATTTAGTCACGTCGATAACGCCACTGTCGCTGGGGAAGACTACATTCTGAGCTGCTGACTCATCGGAACTCATTAGCAAGTTAGCGGTAGCAAACAGCAGACCAATGCCTACAATTGATAAGATTTTTTTGATCGGTTTGGAGACAGACACAGGCTTTATTTTTGTCTGGGAAAGTATTGTTGTTACGCGAGCAATAATGATAATGTGATTCTATCCTTTCCTCAATGCAAGTGTCATCTTGTTCGCCATATTTAGACTAGAAAACGGGATTGATAAGGCTGATTAGGTATCGGTTCCAATAGTTTTATTAAACAATTTTATTTTCTATATATACTCAAAAATTACACTTGCAAACCGTTCAGCGGAATTCTGTTGGGCAAATGATTTCATTTTGGTACGATCGCCAAACCGCTCTGGAGATTCCAGTAAGAATTGCTTCAATCCCCTGGCAAGTTCGTCGGGCACAGTTGAATCAACCGCTAGACCAAGCTTGTACTGGTGAACAATTTCTCCCATCAATCCATAATTTGAACTCAAAACAGGTTTCTGGGCAGCCGCGGCTTGCAAGAGAATACCGCTCATGCCGACATGCCGCTGGTAAGGAGCTAGCACCACATCTGCTAACTGAAAATGCTCAAAAACTTCTGGTTCTGGCATGTATTCGTATCGACGAATAATTTGTACAGGTTGGGACTGACAGACGGCTTCAATTTGGGATTCTAATGAGACTCTTCCTGTCGAGTTAGCTTGTCCGGCAAATACCAAACAGAGTTTCTGGCAAAGCGGCGCTGGTAAGATTGATACCGCTTCTAGCAGTTGAGAAACGCCTTTACGGGGATTAGTTAATCCCCCGAATAACAGAAAAATTTGCCGACTAGGATCGATACCCAATTTTTCTCTGAGTTTTTCTACCTGAACCTCCGAATTGTTGCTGATTTCGACTGGATCTGGTAAATGTATGGCTTTGACTCTACTCTGAAACTGATCAATATATTTGACCACAAACGGATCGAGGCAAAATAGCGTGTGAAGTTGGGGATGGCGAAGAACTTGAGACAGGAGAAGCTTCTCTCGCCATTGCTGCAAGCGATCTTTCCAGGAGGGAATATAGCTGGCAAAATCACTGTAGTGAAATGTCGGTCGGAAATAAATACCTGAAAATGGACAAGGTAGCTTTGCCCCTAAAGCCAGTGGTAACTGACGAGTGTCGAAGTAAGTAATTAGGCAGTGAGTGGCTTCTAAGCGAGTTGCGTACTTACGCAGGATTTGCCACTCCTCGAAAGTACGGGAAGCCCGACTAATGCGAGATTTTCTAGAACTAAGACTCGCTTGTTCTTCTGGGGCGATCGCCCTAAAGTTAACATTTTGCCCGCCGTTCCACTCCAAATCCACCACATCAGCGTGTTGCTGCATGAACTGTGGAGAAACAACGATATCTAAGCTTCCTGGTAGTTCGTGTTTTTGCCAATATTTAACTAAATGCTTGATGTAGGCGGGATAGTGTCCTCCCACCGAAAGTTCAAACAACAAAATCTTGCGATCGCTGCTTGATTTTTTGATCTCAGAAGAAGAAACAGTATTCTTGCTTGGCATTTATTTATCAGTCCTCGAATTGACTATTTTTATCTAAAAATCGAACCGATTTAGTCGATTGACTGATTAGGTTTCTGGAAACAACCATCATGGGGTTGATATACGAAAAATAAATAGAGCAGCAGGTGCATGCTTAGGCAAGATTAACTTAAAATTATCAAAAAATCAAACATCAAAACGGTCAGGCGGAATTGTAATGATGGACACCATCAAGCTTCTCCCAGCCATAGCGTTTCAGTAGGGAAATTGTGAGCATTATCACTTCCAATCCAGTAAAGCATCACTTCCACTCCAAAAAAGTAAAGGTAGGCTGGATTAACCGAAACCATCACCTCAAGTGTCTGTCAAAGCTTTATCATCAACTTATAGCAGTTCTCACTTAAGTAAAGTACACCTGAAGTCCACTCTGACTAGTGATCGCATTCTGAATTTGTACCTTATGAGTCTAAGAACCGCTATATTTTTTCTCTACACGATTGGAGCTAAATCGTTACTGATGGAATTTCAGAGTATCAGCGACCAGTTTAATGCCCAGTTCAGCCTCGTTGTTGCCAACACCCCTGAACTATTAGAAGAAGTTTTCAAGATTCGCTACCAAGTTTACTGCCAAGAACTCCATTATGAACCTATAGAAAATTTTCCCGATGGCATGGAAAAGGATATTTATGACTGCCGCTCCCTCCACTGCCTTTTGAAGCATCTGAAGAGCGGAATGTATGCTGGTTGTGTTCGTCTAGTGCTTGCTGATCCGCAACATCCAGAAGAAGCTTTTCCTTTTGAGAAAGTTTGCCGTGATGCCTTATGGAGAGGACAAAATGGACAGGCGGACAAGGTTTCTCTTTTGTCTGCTATACCTTTGAGAAGTTCTTGCGGTGAGGTTTCCCGATTAGCTGTTAGAGGTGAATTTCGCAAACGTAAAGGAGAATTCCAAACACCAACAGGGGTATCATGGCACCAGTCTCTGAATGATGAGAACGAGAGGCGAGGCTTTCCTCTCATTGCCCTCAGTCTTTGCTTGGCAGCTACTAGTATTGCCCTAAAGAGTGGTACTGACCCAGTATATACCCTAATGGAAGCAAAGCTAGAACGTCACCTGAGGCGCTACGGGATGCCCTTTCAACAAGTTGGTGATTTTGTAGACCATCATGGTCAACGGGGAACTTTCATGATTACTCGAGAAATGGTTTGCAATAGCCTGAGTTCCCATTTACGTGATTTACTTCAAACGATCAGCTCTCAAATCAAAATGTCTGATGTGCATCTATCTAGTGTCGATATGCCGTCACCAACTTCGGCAGGAAAACTCCGGCTTTAGTATATCAACGGAGGTGAGACCTAGTTGAGCTAGGACTTACGCAATTACGTCTTGCACTCAACCCTGTCAGGCATCCTGTTATTTTTAGGGCGGAGAAGAAATCAATTGTTAAGAGAAATGGGCGAAATTAGCGCACTCGAAGCTTGGAGTAAAATTCTGGGGAAAAAGAACATCCTGAGCGAAAATTCCGCCTTGGATGATGCCCAAACGGCAACATTTTTCACGCAGCAGCAGATTCGTGCCATTCTACAGCCTGCCAACTGCCAAGAGGTTCAGGAGTGTTTGAAAATTGCCAATCAGTTTGGCATCGCCTTGTATCCAATCAGCCGTGGCAAGAACTGGGGTTATGGTTCCCGAGTGCCAGTGCAGGATGGGTGTGCACTTTTGGATTTAGCCAGGTTGAATCAGATTATCGACTTTGATGAGAATCTCGCTTATGTCACAGTTGAGCCAGGGGTAACTCAGCGCCAGCTTTACCAGTTTTTGCAAAAGCGCTCCTCGGGCTTATGGATGGATGCTACCGGTTCAAGCCCAGATAGCAGCCTGATTGGCAACACCATGGAGCGAGGATTTGGGCATACTCCCTACGGAGATCATTTTGCCCACGTTTGTGGTTTGGAAGTGGTGTTACCGACAGGGGAGTGCGTGCATACAGGCTTTGGACGATTCCCTGATGCTAAAGCTGCGTCCCTTTATCGCTGGGGAGTGGGACCTTACCTGGATGGTTTATTCTCCCAGTCTAACTTCGGTGTAGTAACGAAGATGACCATGTGGCTGATGCCAGCTCCGGAGTCTTTTCAAGCTTTCTACTTTAGTGTTGAGACCGAAAGCCAACTTGCCGAACTGGTGAATGCCCTGCGTCCGCTACGACTGAATGGAACAATTAAAAGTGCCGTTCACATTGGCAACGATTACAAGGTTCTTGCTGGCATCCGGCAGTATCCTTGGCAGGAAGCAGGGGGTAAAACACCGCTGCCGCCAGAAGTGATGGCTGATTTCGCCAAAGCTTGGGATTTTGGAACATGGAACGGTTCGGGGGGACTCTATGGCACTCGCAAACAGGTTGCTGAAGCCCGCAGATTGGTCAAACAAGCCCTAAAAGGCAAGGTTTCAAAATTGCAGTTTCTAGATGACCGCAAGCTGCAACTGGCGCAAAAGCTGGCCAAGCCTTATCGGTGGGCAACTGGATTAAATTTACCGGAAATGCTGAAGCTGGTTCGACCTGTCTATGGTTTGATGAAAGGCATTCCCACCGAGAGTCAGTTGAAAAGCACCTATTGGCGCAAGCAGTCGCCTATTCCGGAACATATGAACCCTGACCGGGACAGTTGCGGTTTGATTTGGTGTGCCCCTGTCGCACCACTGGATGGGCAGCACGCAGTTGCAATCAACCAGATTGTTACTGAGACGCTGACAGCTCACCAACTCGAACCCCAAATTTCCATGACGATGCTGACGGAACGATGCCTAGGCTGCGTTGTCTCCATCGCCTATGACAGAGACGTAGTTGGGGAAGATGAGCGGGCAATGGCGGGCTACGAAGACTTGACCCTGAAGCTCACTCAAGCAGGATACTACCCTTATCGACTAGGAATCCATTCAATGGAGATTCTCGCCCAAGCTGAAGATAGCTATCAGGATTTGTTGGAGCGCATTAAGCATACCCTCGATCCCAATCAAGTTTTGGCTCCTGGAAGGTATTCTGGTAAGCAGGGGGAGTGAGAGTCAAAAGCGGATTTGGGGACTTGCTGAGAGTAGCAATTCCAGCAAGGGCAAAGCTCCAAGTGAGGAATGATGAGAGTCGCTTCGCTCCAAATGCAAAATTTAAGAAATGCCAAATTTAAGGATATCAATTTTGAATTTTTAATTTCTAATTTTTAATTGTTTGTTCCCGCGTCTTTCTCCCCCTGCTCCTCTGCAACTTTCCATTAAGGTTATGCCCTCACGCTAGCCTAAATGTAAGAGTCACTACAAGAAAGCCATTAAAGATGACAAGCGCGACAACGATAGATAATCCTCTACTCATCGGCGAAGGACTTCCTCCTTTTGAAGCGATTCAACCGGAACACGTGGTTCCGGGAATGACGCAGCTTTTGGCAGAGTTAGAGGAAGAACTTGCTCATTTAGAGGCTAATGTTACTCCTACCTGGGGTGGCTTGGTCGAACCGCTTACCCAGATTGAAGAGCGCCTCACTTGGAGTTGGGGCGTTGTTAGCCACCTGATGGGCGTTCAAAACAGCTCCCAACTGCGGGAGGCATACGAAACAATGCAGCCGCAGGTAGTCGAGTTTGGCAATAAACTCAGTCAAAGTAAGCCGCTTTATGAGGCGTTTAAAGCACTGCGAGAAGGGAAAAACTGGAATACCCTAGATCCAGCGCAGCAACGGATTGTGGAAGCTGCTATCCAGGATGCAGAGCTTTCTGGTGTGGGATTGGAAGGAGAGAAGCGATCGCGCTTCAACGAAATTCAACTTCAGTTGGCAGAGCTTTCCACTAAATTTTCTAACCACGTTCTCGACGCCACCAAAGCCTTTAAATTGAAGCTAACTAGTAAAGAGGAAGTGGAAGGTTTACCAGAGAATGCCCTCTCTTTAGCTGCTCAAACTGCGCGTAGTGAGGGTGATCCAGAGGCAACGCCGGAAAATGGTCCCTGGGTAATCACTTTAGATATCCCTAGTTTTCTCCCCTTCATGAAGCACAGTCGGCGGCAGGATTTGCGAGAAAAGGTCTACAGAGCCTTGATTACCCGTGCCTCTAGTGGGGAGTGGGATAATACTCCCATCGTGGAGCGGATATTAGCGCTGCGTCAAGAAAAAGCTGCTATGCTAGGCTTTGACAGTTATGCCCGGTTGAGCCTAGCCAAGAAAATGGCTCCTGATGTGGAGACGGTGGAGAAGCTGCTAGAGGAATTACGCAGTGTCAGTTACGATGCTGCTGCTCAGGAATTCGAGGAGTTGAAAGCTTTTGCTGCTTCTAAGGGGGCACCAGAAGCGGACGATTTGAAGCATTGGGATATCCGGTTTTGGGCAGAACGGCAGCGAGAAGAGAAGTTTGCTTTTAGTGCTGAGGAGTTGCGCCCTTACTTTCCACTTGACCAGGTTTTAGAAGGATTGTTTGGTTTAGCGAAGCGGCTCTTTAGTGTCACGATCACACCTGCTGATGGTCAAGCCCCGGTTTGGCATGAAGATGTGCGCTATTTTCAGATTACCAATGAGGCAGGGGAAGCGATCGCTCATTTCTATCTTGACCCCTATTCTCGTCCTGGGGAAAAACGCGGTGGAGCCTGGATGGATGAGTGCATCAATCGCGCCCAAATCACGGATGAATTAGGGAGGGTAACGACTCGTTTGCCTGTTGCCTATCTCAACTGCAATCAAACCCCTCCTGTGGATGGGCAACCCAGCCTGATGACTTTCGAGGATGTGGAAACTCTCTTCCACGAGTTTGGTCACGGTTTACAGCACATGCTTACTCGGGTAGACTATCCTGGAGCAGCAGGGATCAACAATGTGGAGTGGGATGCAGTGGAGCTACCCAGCCAGTTTATGGAAAACTGGTGCTACAATCGCCCCACCCTGTTTTCAATGGCAAAACATTACCAAACGGGTGAACCATTGCCAGAGCATTACTATCAGAAACTTCTGGCGGCGCGGAATTACATGAGCGGCTCTGGGATGCTGCGGCAGTTGCATTTTAGTTTCCTCGATTTGGAACTGCACCACCGCTATCAGCCTGGTGGTGAGGAAACCGCAGTGGACGTGCGCGATCGCATTGCCCAAACAACGGCGATTATGCAACCATTGCCCGAAGATGCCTTCCTCTGCTCCTTTGGACATATTTTTGCAGGGGGATATGCCGCTGGATATTACAGCTACAAGTGGGCGGAAGTGCTGAGTGCCGATGCCTTTGCTGCTTTTGAGGATGTGGGATTAGAAGATGAAGACGCGATCGCCTCTACCGGAAAACGCTTCCGAGATACTGTCCTCGCCCTGGGCGGCAGTCGCGCTCCTATGGAGGTTTTCAAAGCTTTCCGAGGTCGGGAACCTCAAACTGAACCTTTGCTAAAACACAGCGGTTTGCTCACTGCGACATAGGTAAAGGGGAGATGGGGGTAGACAAGGAAGAAGCGCTATCTCCCTGGTCTACTTTGTATGGGCGATCCGGCTGGTCGCGCGTACTTTCTCCCCATCTATTTCAACTAGAAACTAATCCTCGACAATGACTTCGCCAGTCATGCCAGCACCACGGTGAGGGGTGCAGTAATACGGATAGACACCAGCGGGAGCGTCTTCTGGGAAAGTTGTTTTGAAAGAGTCACCAGGAGCATAAGCAAACTGCTGGTGAGAGAACTCTTTCGCGAGTGCCTTGTTACCCTGTGGGACTTTATCTCCCTCGAAGACAACGTTGTGAGGTGGGATTTTGTTCATTACCCACTTGACTGTGTCACCTGGCTTAATGTTCACAGTCTCAGGGACGAAGGCAGTTTGCCCGGTATCCGCACCCATTTTTACTTCGTAGGTTGCTGCGGTTGCAGGATCTGCTGACAAGGCGAAACTGGCTACAGTCATCAAGATTGTAGACAGTAGTAAACCGATTTGGCGTGGAATCAAGGTTCTAAATTTCATAAATTTCTCAGCAAAATTCGTGCTATTCCTCCATTATCCTACTAAATCAACTGGAGAATTCAGCAATTTTTTTAATACAGCCCGGTATGAGTTCCTTCTCAACAGTGCAGGATTCCCTAGCCCTATAGCTAGGTATGGAACCTTTAGCAGGGCTGGGCTAAAATTGGCAGTGGCTGGCTAGTACACTTGCACTAGTAGATATCTTCTTCTTTGTGAGTGACAATGGTGCAGTTGGAGGTTGCATAACCAACGCAGGTTAGGACGTATCCTTGATCGAGCTGCTCATCGTCGAGGTACTGCTGCTCAGACTGATCCATTGTTCCTTCTGTCAACAACCCGGTACAGGTAGAGCAAACCCCAGCGCGACAGGAGTAGGGCAAATCGAGTCCATATTCTTCTTCGGCAATGTCGAGAATATATTCGTCTTCTGGAACTTCTATGGTTTCATCGAGTTCATGCTCCTCATTAACTAATCTGACTTGGTAACTCTCTGCCATAGGAATTGACCTCCTTAATTAAGGCTGCGATTAAACTCACTCGCTAGAAGTTTCCAGTAATGAGCTATCACTTAAAGACTATCTCTTGTCAAGAAAAGCAGCATATATCATAAGTTAGGTTATATAGCAAAGCAATTCTCTCCTAAGGTAGAGTTTCTTCTCTAACTTCCCGCAATAGTGCTTGACTTATCAGCGGCTAATACCATTTTTGTAAATACTTGAGGGAGATAAGGCGCTCAGGCGATGAAGAGATGAGGGAATAATGAAATGATGGATTTGCTACACTTGTTTGCCAGTTCTGCCTTCTGCTTTCACAAGTCAAGGTTGGGTAGCGCACAACAGAAGTCTCTTGCTCTGGCAAGGGTTCATCTCATACTGAGGCAATCGGCAATTCGGTAATAGGATTAGTAAGTGGACTTTTATGGAATATTGCCATGCACTATCGTCGTCTCGGTGACACCGACATTCAGGTTAGCCAGCTTTGCCTAGGCACAATGACCTGGGGCGAGCAAAACACGCCGCAGGAAGGTTATGCCCAGATGGATTATGCCCTAGAGCAAGGCATCAATTTTTTTGATACGGCAGAATTGTATTCTATTCCCCCAAAACCAGAAACCTTTGGGCGGACAGAGGAAATCATCGGTGACTGGTTTCAGGAGCGGGGCACTCGTGACCAGGTAATTCTGGGCACTAAAGTGGTGGGCAAAACTCCTAATATGCCCTGGATTAGGAACGGTCAAACCAGGCTGGATCGCGACAATATCAAAACCGCGCTAGAGGATAGTCTGCGGCGGCTAAAAACTGATTATGTTGACCTCTATCAGCTTCATTGGTCCGATCGCCCCACGAATCGTTTTGGTCAACTGGGCTATTCTCGCAGTGATGCCGATGTGGAGGATGAAACGGCACGATTGCACGAAACCCTGAGTGTATTGGATGATGTGGTGAAATCTGGTAAAGTTCGCTACGTGGGTTTGTCCAACGAAACCCCTTGGGGAGTAATGACTTTCCTAAAGCTGGCTGAGGAACACGGTTTGCCCAGGATAGTGAGTATCCAGAACCCCTATAATCTTCTCAATCGCACTTTTGAAGTTGGGCTTTCAGAAGTAGCGATTCATGAGAATTGCGGTTTGCTTGCTTACTCGCCTCTGGCAGGTGGTACTCTAACAGGCAAATATTTGGATGGTCAGATGCCACCAGGAACTCGCCGCGCGATCGATTATCGCAGTTCCCGCTATGATAATCCCCAGGGCGAGGCAGCCACTCGGGCTTATCTTGATATTGCCAAGCGCCACGGACTTGATCCCGCACAAATGGCGATCGCGTTTGTGAATCAGCAGCCTTTCTTGACTTCCAATATTCTCGGTGCAACAACCTTAGATGACTTGAAAACCAATATCGACGCTGCGGCGTTGACGCTTTCAGAAGAGGTGCTGGCAGAAATTGAGGCAGTTCATCAAAAGCATCCCAATCCTTGTCCCTAAGGGAGCATCATCGGTAGAGCTGCTAGTTAGCCCGGAGGTTAGTCGCTCCTTATCCGACTCTCCGGGTAAATACCTTCGTAGCAATTGCGAGCATGGCTGGCACTTTTCGCGCTTTTTGCCTTTGCTCGCTAATTATCTATAAAACTGGGACGACCCCTATATCTGAGTTCGTTGAGTTCGGAATGTAAAAAATATACCAGAAGATGTTATTTTTTTAGAAATAATAATTAAACGCCAGTGAGATAGCCTTCTTTGATTGCCCTCGGAAGGAGAAGCACCTCGGTAAGTAAAGGTTTCTGGAGGTCTGAGCGCGATCGCGCCTACCCTTTTCGTAACAAATAGAAGTCATTAATTCATCAAAAAAAGCTCCCCGAGCTTGCTCATCGAGCAAACTCGGGGAGACAAAAATTATACCAAAGGCGACAGCTCCCACCTAAGGTGAATTCGTCGGCTCAAAGCTGGGTATAACTAACTTCTTATTCTGCTTCGTCTGCTTGCTATACAAAGTCTGCGTGTTCGGGAAATTCGCTGCCGGAAGCGTGGGGAAGCGCCGATAAGGCACGGTATCCTCGCCAAACATCTGGGCATACTCCATACTATTGACCATGATGCTGATAAAGGCACGGATTCCCTGAGAAGCGAGAATCTGGTTGTACTTCTGGATTTCCTTCTGATTTTCGGGGGCGCGACCTAGGAAATGCTTCGTTCCCAGCTCGATCACCTTCGTGTTCGGATAGGGCGTGTAGAACTCTTTGATATAGAGATCTGAGCATCCTAACCCTTCCACAAACTCCTTGATGTTAATTTCCCCATTGCGGAGCTTACTTTCTAGGTTAGTGAATTCCGCCTTAACCACATAAGGCTCGATATCGCGCTCGAAAATCTGCCGATAGGCTGCCCGAATAACAGTTTGCACTGCGACCTTATCGTTCAGGTCGATGAGCTTAAACACCTTCGTTTGCTCGCGCCTGTCTGTAACACCCTGGCTAGCTCGGTATTCAAGATCCGGCTCAGTTCGCAGATCCCCAGCTTGACCAAGCTCCATAAAGCGCGGGGATGCTTCTTTTACTACCTGAGTGCCAACATCCTTGGCGAGATTAGCGGTTCGCTTGCGTAACTGCACTCCGCTTGGGGTGAGATAGCGCTGGTAAGGCACGGTATCTTCCCCAAATGCTTCCACGTACTCTTCGCTATCGATGAGGGCATCTACTAGGGCATAGAAACCTTTCTTGGAGCAGAGATCAAAGTACTGGTTGATCTCTTGGCGTCCATAAGTAGGACGACCTAACAAACGCCGATGAATGTACTCGATCGCCTTGGTAACGTAGAGGGAACTCCAGTAGAGGTCGCGGAAGAGGTTGGACTTCGCCAGCCTCCGGATAAACTCTCGTACGGTTAACTCACCGTTTTCGAGATTAATTTCGGCCACCCGCTGGCGCTGACCGGAATAGACATCTCGCCCAAACACCTGCCGATAACAGGCAAGAATCACTGCTTGGGTGGAGTCTTCGGAGAACTTGACACTATTGCTGGTATTTTGCTGACCGCCCAAACCTGTGAAAGGTCGTTGAGTCAAACGGAACACCTTGGGTCCCAGCGAACCCGGAAACTTCCCTCTTGCTTCCGGATTGCTCGTTTGGTTATCGATACTCGGTCCCTGGTGAACCAGAATGCGCCTGGTATCTTTGCTAAAGGGAGCGGGACTCTTGCTAGGATTGCGGGTTTCTTTCGGGAAAATCGCCCCGAACTGGATCTCGAGGGGGTCGTTACCCGAGCCATAGGGATGTTGGTCAGGCAGCGGTCCATCGTAGCTGGCAAAAGTGGTGATGAACTGAGGGACTTTGCGGAAGGGCGCACTGTAGTTGAGAAGCTCTTGCTGCATGCCCCAGTTGCGACATTCCTGTGCCTCTTCGCCCAATCCCCGGATGTAGGGAACAGTTTCTTCACCGAAGTAGTCTGCGTATTCTCGAGAATCAACCAGAGCATCGACTAAAGCGGGTAGTCCCCCATTGGAAACAATCGAGAAATATTTTTGCACTTCTTCGCGCGAACTGGGACCACGACCGAGGAAATGGCGGAAAGCCAACTCCAGGGCACGACTGTTGATGTAGGGTTCCCAGAATTGTTTGCGGTAGAGGTAGGATTTGCCAAGGCGACGCACGAACTCCTTAGTGGAGATAGTGCCGTTTTTCGCCTGAGATTCGAGGTCAGAGATGGACTGACTGTAGGCACGGGTAATGTCACGCTCGAAGATTTGCCGATAGGCGGCTTTGATGGCTGCTTGCTTTTCCAGTAGGGATAGCCCAGGCTTGATGGCAAACTTCTGCCGCCGCTCGGCTGCATTGAAGTAGCTTTGGGGGAGTTGTAGTCCTTGCTTATCACCAGAGGGACGCTGTCGCAGTTTGTCGGATGGGGATGGTGCCCGAAATTCGTTGACCAAAATCTCGAAGTATTGCTCAACAATTTCCTTGCTTTCTTCATCGCGTCGGAAATAGCCGCCAGCGGCTTGGCGCATTTCTTCGAGTGCCACAATGGTGGCATCAGATGAGCAGGCGTTTTCAATTACCTCTCGCAGCCCTCGGACGTTGACTGTGATAATGTTGGGGTCGCCAGCAACGATCGCGTAGGTCAAATAGCGCAACATCCAAGATAAGTCCCGCAGGGACTTCTGCATGTTTTGTGGCCCATACCGAGAGACGTTAATCGGTCGGAACCCTGGGGGGGGAGCTACGCTACCGCCACCACCGCCTGGGGAGCTAAATAGTGATCGCAACCCTTCCAAAAAGCCGCCACCACTGCCCTCGGCGTAGGTAATGGTTCCCAATTTCATTCCTTCTTGTACATCGCTGCCGCCCTCAGCACCAGCCGTCATGGACACTTCCTGACCGACGTATTCGGTGGGCTTTTCTAAGTAAGCCATAGGCGAGCCACCGGTGAAAATCCGATTGGCAGCACGAGAGACGATCGCCTCGGAATTCTGCGTGATTATCTGGGAAATTTCTAGGCGCTTGCTGCCTGAGCGGAAATAAGTTTTTAATTGCTGGAGTTCGCCTCCATCTAAGAAGCGGTCTTGCTGTTCTGCTTGGGAGACTGTCGCAACGGGGACAGTCTTATACAGTTGGGGACGCGCTACGGAACTTCCACCACTTGCCTTAGCATTCATTTGGTCTTTGTTTATCTCCGGTCAACAATGGTTACGACTTGAGCTTGGGAAACTAGGGAGAAAAGTTGCATTATGAGAAATCAGGGGCGTTTGAGGGCAACAAAGAGGGAAGTGGAGTGCTTCCGCTGCTTTCGGAGTATTCTTTCTCCCGCTAACCAAGCACATCGGTGTTTCTTTGCTTACATCTCGACTGGGATGAAGGTAAGATGCCCCTAACGCCTGCAATATACGATTATTTTTAATATAGGGGTCAGCCTCTAGATTAAAACCTTTCGTGCTTTCTGAGGAGTTTTATTAAGAAGTGTTTCACTTCTCTTTTTTCCCCACCGAGAATAACTGCTTACCAAACAACCAATGAGTGAAATTCGGGCTGCCGTGCAACGGCTTTATGATACCTATCCTTTCCCCCCAGAGCCACTTTTGGATGCTCCTCCTCCAGGATACAACTGGCGCTGGAATTGGCTTGCTGCCTATAATTTTTGTACGGGGCAAAAACCGCCAAAGCAGGATATTCGGATTCTCGATGCCGGTTGCGGCACCGGGATAGGAACAGAATACCTAGCTCATCTCAATCCCGAAGCTGATGTGGTTGGGATCGATCTCAGCGAGAAAGCATTAGGGGTGGCACGAGAGCGTTGCCGCCGTTCTGGAGCGAATCGGGTTGCTTTTCATCAGCTTAATCTAGAGGAGGTAGAGCAACTCCCAGCTCAATTTGATTTGATTAACTGCGTGGGTGTTCTACATCACTTGCCCAATCCCATGCAGGGGATTCAGTCTCTAGCAGCCCAGTTAGCCCCCGGTGGTTTGATGCATGTGTTTGTCTATGCCGAGTTGGGGCGCTGGGAAATTCGGCTAATGCAGGAAGCGATCGCGCTGTTGCAAGATCAGGAGGATTACCGTGAGGGAGTCAAACTCGGTCGTGAGCTTTTTGAGACTTTGCCAGAAAACAACCGCTTGGTGAAGCGCGAAAGAGAGCGTTGGTCCCTGGACAATCAGCGGGATGAGTGCTTTGCCGATATGTACCTCCATCCCCAAGAGATTGATTTCAATCTCGAAACGCTGTTTGAGCTAATTGATGCCTCGGGATTAGAGTTTGTAGGATTTTCCAACCCTCAGTTTTGGCAGCTTGAACGACTGCTAGGGAAAGCCCCGCAGTTGCTAGAGAGAGCAAAAGACTTACCAGAGCGCGATCGCTACCGCCTCATCGAACGACTCGATCCAGATATGGCACATTACGAATTCTTCCTGGCACGCCCGCCTCTCACCCAAGCCGATTGGTCAAGCGACAAAGCACTTTTGGCAGCCATTCCCGAACGCCATCCCTGTATAGAGGGTTGGCCCAGCCGTAGTCTGTTTAACTACGATTACCAGATTGTCAATCTATCGGAATCGGAGTTTGAGTTTCTCCAAGCCTGCGATGCGAACCCCGCTCGTGGTGCGAATGTGCAAGACATTCTGGCAGAGGTTTCGCTAAATTTAGAGAGAGTGCGTGCGCTCTTAGACCAGCAGCTAATTATCCTCACTCCCGCGTAGGGAACCGAGAGAATAGATGAACGGTTTGTCCGTTTTTTTAGAAACGTTTAAATATTGTTATTGTCCCGTGATATCATTGCTGCTGGCTCGTTTGAGTTGAGTCGCAGATTACTCCCTTAGTAAGACTGCCGAACTCGGCACGCGACCGTTGGTCATAAATCGACAAGCAAGCCTAAATCCGAAGTATCGTGACTCCATCCGACCAATCTCTCGAAACCGAACCGCAAAACTCAGAGCTTGCTCAAGCCGAGTCTTACCCATCCGGCGATTCGGGGAACTCCATGCAAGAGTATTACCAACTGCAAAAAAACTTGTTTTTGGTGACTCTAGCAATGACAGGGGTGGCATTTTTCTCTGTTTGGATTTCTTACTCCCTCGATATTGCCCTAAATTATTTGCTCGGAGCATGCGTAGGTGTGGTTTACTTGAGAAGGTTGGCAAAAGATATTGAGGGTCTAGGGACTCAAAAAAGGAGTCTCGGTATAAGCCGACTGGCGCTTTTTATCGGGCTGATTGTGGTGGCGACACAGTTGCAAAACTTGCAAATTCTGCCCATATTTTTCGGATTTATGACTTATAAAGCCGCCATTATCGCCTACGTGGTGCAGACTACCTTTCAGCCGCAAAAAAAGTAGCTTGCTGCCTCGGTTGACAAAATCCTTGACTCACCTAGATATCTAAGGAAATCTCGCTCGATCAACATGGAATATGGTTTAAACGTTCTGAATTCTTTTCCTCTGGCTACTGAACTGGGAGTTGGCGAGCATCTTTACTGGGAAATCGGTAATGTCACTATTCACGGGCAGGTATTTATTACCTCCTGGATAGTGATAGGGATTCTCTTAGTCGCTTCGCTTACTGCTACTCGCAATCTCGCGAGAGTTCCCGGCGGTTTCCAAAACTTTATGGAGTACGCCCTGGAATTTGTTCGGAACATCGCCAGAGACCAAATAGGAGAGAAAGAGTATCGTCCCTGGGTGCCATTCGTGGGAACTTTGTTTTTGTTCATTTTCGTTGCTAATTGGTCAGGGTCACTTGTGCCCTGGAGTGTAGTTGAACTGCCGGAAGGAGAATTAGCTGCCCCAACGAACGACATCAACACCACCGTCGCCCTGGCGCTACTCACCTCTTTGGCTTATTTCTACGCTGGCTTCAGCAAGCGGGGTTTAGGCTACCTGAAAAAGTATATCGAGCCCACTCCCATTTTGCTGCCCATCAATATTTTGGAAGAGTTCACTAAACCCCTCTCCCTCAGTTTTCGTCTGTTTGGTAACATTCTGGCGGACGAATTAGTGGTGGCGGTTTTAGTGCTGCTGGTCCCCTTGTTTGTTCCCTTGCCCGTGATGGCTTTGGGACTATTCACCAGTGCCATCCAAGCACTGATTTTTGCCACCCTAGCAGCCGCTTACATTGGGGAGGCAGTGGAAGTGCCTGGTGAGGAATAAGGAGTGATGCTTGAGGTCGCTCAGTTGAGTCAGACAGAAACTGTCTGCGTACATCCCCGGATTAAAACGGGAATTTCACTTGTTTGCTGTAATTGAAGTTAATCAGAGGAAAAATATCATGGATCCATTAATTTCTGCCGCTTCTGTTGTTGCCGCTGCCCTCGCTGTGGGTTTAGCGGCGATTGGTCCCGGTGTTGGTCAAGGTAACGCCGCTGGTCAAGCCGTAGAAGGAATTGCCCGTCAACCCGAAGCGGAAGGAAAAATTCGCGGCACTCTGCTGTTAAGCTTGGCATTCATGGAAGCACTAACGATTTACGGTCTCGTGGTATCGCTGGTGCTTCTGTTTGCTAACCCCTTCGGTTAAGCTTTTACCCAGTGTTCTTTCCTGTCTGGTTTGGGCACTGGGGAAAAATCACTGATTATAGTGCATCTCAATGGCAATAACTTGAGCTGACCAAGTTCAAGCGATCAGGTCGAAAAATTATGACAGATTGGATAGTTTTGCTGGCTGCCGAAGCAGCAGAAACCACTTCCGAAGAAGGGGGACTATTTGATTTTGATGCCACCCTGCCTTTAATGGCTCTGCAATTTTTGATTCTGGTGGCAGTGCTGAATGTGACGTTTTACAAGCCTCTATCTCAAGCGATTGATGGGCGTGCTGATTATCTCCGTCAGGCTCAGGCGGAGGCGCGGGAACGCCAAGAAAAATCGCGGAATTTGGCAAAACAGTACGACGAAGAACTCCAAGAAGCACGCCGTCAGTCTCAAGAGATTATTTCTGCTGCTCAAGCCGAGGCTCAACAACAAGCTTCCGAAAGAACAGCTCAAGCGCAGCGAGAAGTGCAAGCGCAGCGAGAAGAAGCTGACCAGCAGATTAAATCTCAACAAGCAGAAGCGTTGCAATCCCTGGAGCAACAGGTGGACACCCTCTCTAGCCAGATTCTAGAAAAGTTATTGGGACGGGATTTGATTAAATAGGGTGGTTTTTGCAATCTCGAACAATGGGCGAGGTTCTCATGGTGCTAAGAGATCAGGCTTCGCCCAACCCTTCCAAGGAAATCACAACTAAGATTAATTTAAGCATAGCGCAGGGTAGATGGAGAATATGGGGACGTACTCATACCTGGTAGCCGCATCGGAAGGCGGTTTCGATCTTAAGCTAGACATTTTAGACACTAACCTGGTAAACCTCGTCATTATCATCGGTATCCTATTTTACTTTGGACGTAAGTTTCTAGGGAGCATTCTCAGCGAACGACGCTCGAGAATAGAACAGGAAATTCAAGAAGCCGAAAAGGCGAGGGAAGACGCGGCTGCTGCCTTAGCCGATGCCGAACAGAAATTAGCTCAAGCTCAGAGCGAAGTACAGCGAATTCGCCAATCGGCTCAAGAAAGTGCCAAAAATGCCAAAGAAAGGATTCTTGCAGAGAATTCCCGAGAAATTGAGCGGATCAAGGAAACCGCTGTCCAAGACATGGATGCTGAAAGAGAACGAGCAATTAACGAAATCAAGCAGCAAGTCACTACGCAGGCGATTGAGCGAGTCGAGTCGCAATTGAGAAAGCGTCTGGATGACAAATCTATTCAAGAAAAATTAATAGACCGCTCCCTGGCTGAGTTGGGAGGTAGTCGATGAAAAGTAGTTTCTTAAATGCAGAAATCGTCGAGCCTTATGCCGAGGCTTTGATGTCGCTGGCACAGTCAAACAACCTCACAGACCGTTTTGGAGAAGATGTTCGTTCGCTAGTGGAGTTATTAGAGGAGTCCCAACAACTACAGGGTTTTTTGGGAAATCCCATCATCACCACAGAAGACAAGAAGACTGTCCTACGCAAAATCGGGGGGGGAGGAACTCACCCGTACCTGAGAAATTTCTTGATGCTGCTGGCAGATAAAAAACGGCTCATTTTTCTAGAAGGCATCTTTCAGCAATACTTGGCGCTGCTGCGGGAACTCAATCAAACGGCTTTGGCAGAAGTGACCTCGGCTACTGAATTGACAGAAGCGCAGCGTCAGTCTATTTCGGATCAAGTTAAAGCGATGACAAATGCCCAGTCAGTGGAAATTAAGACCTCCATTGACCCGGATTTAATCGGGGGTGTAATCATTAAGGTAGGTTCTCAGGTGCTCGATGCCAGCCTGAGAGGGCAACTGCGTCGCCTCGGTATGAATTTGAAGGGCGCAGCTTAGTGTAGGAGCGATCGCATCGGATCGTTGGTTTTTAAATCTAGCTATCCTAATTAGCAAGGACACCAGAAGTAAAGGACGACCAACATGGCTATTAGCATCAAGCCAGACGAAATTAGCAGCATTATTCGCAAACAAATCGAGCAGTACGACCAAGAGGTGAAAGTCTCTAACGTCGGAACCGTTTTGCAAGCCGGTGACGGGGTTGCCCGCATCTATGGCTTGGACAAGGTGATGGCAGGAGAACTGCTGGAGTTTGAAGACGGCACCATTGGTATTGCCCTCAACCTAGAAGAGGACAATGTGGGTGCAGTGCTAATGGGAGAAGACCGCGGGATTCAGGAAGGCAGCTCTGTCAAGGCAACAGGCAGAATTGCCCAAGTGCCCGTCGGCGAAGCACTCCTGGGTCGAGTGGTCAACACCTTGGCTGAGCCTCTGGACGGCAAAGGAGAAATCCAGACCACAGAAAGTCGTCTGATTGAGTCCTCAGCACCGGGTATAGTCGAGCGTCAGTCAGTAAACGAGCCGATGCAAACCGGTATTACTGCGGTCGACACCATGATCCCGATTGGACGGGGTCAGCGGGAGCTGATTATTGGCGATCGCCAAACCGGAAAAACTGCGATCGCAGTGGATACCATTCTCAACCAAAAGAATGAGGATGTGATTTGCGTTTACGTGGCGATCGGTCAGAAAGCCTCGACTGTAGCTCAGGTAGTGAGCATGCTTGAAGAGCGAGGCGCTATGGATTACACGATTGTGGTGACAGCGAGTGCCGACGACCCCGCCACCCTGCAATATCTCGCTCCTTACGCGGGTGCTGCCATGGCTGAACACTTCATGTACCAGGGCAAGTCAACCCTGGTCGTTTATGATGACCTGTCCAAGCAGGCACAAGCTTATCGCCAACTATCCTTGCTGCTGCGCCGCCCACCGGGAAGAGAAGCTTATCCAGGCGACGTGTTCTATCTCCACTCTCGCTTGCTAGAGCGGGCAGCAAAGCTCAGTGACGAAAAAGGTGGCGGGAGCATGACTGCTCTGCCCCTAGTGGAGACTCAGGCAGGGGACGTTTCGGCATATATTCCCACGAACGTGATTTCAATTACGGACGGTCAGATCTTCCTCTCTTCTGACTTGTTTAACGCTGGCTTCCGCCCCGCAATTAACGTGGGAATTTCGGTGTCCCGCGTCGGTTCCTCAGCCCAGATTAAAGCCGTGAAAAAAGTGGCTGGAAAAATGAAGCTGGAGTTAGCTCAGTTTTCTGAACTGGAGGCATTTTCTCAATTTGCCTCGGATTTGGATGAGGCGACCCAACGGCAGTTGGCACGGGGTCAGCGCTTGCGAGAAATGTTGAAGCAGCCCCAGTACTCGCCCTTGTCGGTTCCCGAGCAAATTGCGGTGGTATATGCCGGAACGAATGGCTACTTGGATGAAGTGCCCGTGGAAAAAGTTACCGAGTTCGTGCAGGGATTGCGAGATTACCTCAGCAACAGCAAGCCTCAATTCGGGGAAGTCATCTTTTCCGAGAAGAAGCTAACCGATGAAGCGGAAACGCTTCTCAAAGAAGCGATTTCGGAACACAAGCAAACCTTCATGGCTTCGGCATCGTAAGTCCCTTCAGTAGTCGGTGGTCAAAGGTGACTACTGACTACCGACTACCAGGGGATAATCTCAATTAGTTAGTCATCAGTCAAAACTCATGGAGGGGCGAACCGCCGGCTCGCCCGTATTAACTAGCAGTTAAACTTTGTAAGCCTTAGTACTAAGGACTAAGGACTAGCCCCGAAGGGGCGCCAATCCAAAATCCCAAATCTAAACCATGGCAAACCTGAAAAGTATCCGCGATCGCATTGATTCGGTTCAAAACACGCGCAAGATTACTGAGGCAATGCGCCTAGTTGCAGCAGCTAAGGTGCGTCGCGCCCAAGAACAGGTGACATCCACCCGTCCCTTTGCTGACCGCTTGGCGCAGGTTCTCTATGGTTTGCAAACGCGGTTACGGTTTGAAGATGTTGACCTACCCTTGCTGCAAAAACGAGAAGTAGGTACGGTGGGGCTGTTAGTAGTTTCAGGTGATCGCGGTCTCTGCGGCGCTTACAACAGTAACATCATCAAGCGAACAGAAAAGCGCGCCCAAGAGCTGCAATCGGAGGGGATAGATTACAAGTATATTCTGGTTGGGAGCAAAGCGATCCAGCACTTCCAACGCCGCAATGCCCCTATTGATGCTACTTATGCTGACCTGGAGCAGATTCCCACAGCAGCGGAAGCCTCCAACATTGCCGATGAGTTGCTTTCCTTGTTCCTCTCCGAAAGCGTAGACCGAATAGAGCTAGTTTACACCAAATTTGCCTCCTTGGTGAGCTATCGTCCAGTTGTGCAAACGCTGCTGCCGCTAGATCCGCAAGGTTTAGAAGCCTGGGATGATGAAATCTTCCGGCTGACTACTCGCGGCGGTGAGTTGGAAGTGGAAAGGGAAAGCGTTTCCACCGAAACCCGTCCCTTCCCTCGGGATATGATCTTCGAGCAAGACCCAGTGCAAATCCTGGATGCCCTGTTGCCCCTGTATTTGAATAACCAACTGCTGCGGGCACTACAGGAGGCGGCCGCTAGCGAACTCGCTGCCCGGATGACTGCGATGAACAACGCTAGCGATAATGCCTCGGAACTAATTGAAACCTTAACCCTGTCTTATAACAAGGCACGACAAGCGGCGATTACTCAAGAAATCCTGGAAGTGGTTTCTGGTGCGGAAGCACAGGGTTAAAAAGTGCCAAGTTATCTATTTACTGAGAGCGTCTGGATCACCTCAGGCGCTTTTTTTACTTTTGTGGGAACGATAAATTGGTTGATAGAACAAGGCACAGATGGGATCGCCACTTATGTCTAAGACTCACACTGTAGAAATCCACCACCAAGGCCACACCCAAACAATTGAAGTCCCCGAGGAGCAAACCATTCTAGAAGCTGCCTATAGTGCGGGAATTAACTTGCCAAGTTCCTGTACTGCTGGGGTTTGTACGACCTGTGCCGCCCAAATTTGGGAAGGAAGTGTCGATCAAAGTGATGGCATGGGGGTTTCTCAGGAACTCCAAGACGAAGGCTATGTGTTGCTTTGCGTTGCCTATCCTCGCTCCGATTTGAAAATTGAGTCAGAAAAAGAAGATACGGTTTATCAGCGACAATTTGGGCAGCCTTAAGAGGTGTTAGGTATTAGTCGTTTAGTCGTTTAGGTAATGTCACTTGAAATTCTAAAGACGCTATTCCTAATCCCCAGGAGTTCTAACCTTGGTTGGGCTAACTAGATGTATTGTTTTTCTTCTCCAAATCATTCACTGCTGGTGCTTGAAGAACCTTTCCTTCGTAGCTGAAACGAGCGCCATGACAGGGACAGTCCCAACTTTTTTCGGCACTGTTCCAGTTCACGATACACCCCAGGTGAGAACACACCGCCGATACAGCGTGGATTTTGCCTTGCTCGTCTCGATAGGTGGCTACCTTGTCGCCATTGACTGTTACTAATTTTCCTTCCCCTTTAGATACTTGTGAAAAGGAATTGGTTTGTAAACCCTTAAAGCGATCGCTAATCCAGCGTGTGGCAACATCAGCATTCTCTCTCAAAGAATCTTGAGAAACAAAAGGTGTAGCGCGAGTGGCATCGTAAAGTTCTGCCCAGCGATTCTTTCTCCCCAAAATCAGATCCGAGAGAATCATGCCTGAGAGCGTTCCTCTCGTCATTCCCCACAAGCTGAATCCAGTGGCTGTGTAAATATGGTTCGTTGTTGGTGTCAGTTTGCCGATGTAAGGTAGCTTATCCATCGAAGCCATGTCCTGAGTTGACCAGCGGTACTCGATGGAGTCAACTCCAAAACGAGAGTGAGCATACTCTTCCAACTGCTGGTATCGTTCCTCAGTTTCAGAGACAGTCCCCGTTTTATGCCCTTCACCGCCGATGATCAACAGCAAACCGTCTTCGTAGGGGGTAGTCCGAATCGAGCGGTAATTGTCGTTCGCACCGATAAACATCCCTTCTGGTGCTAGAGAGCGATCAATCTTTGCGCCAATCAGATAAGAGCGCTTGGGATAAGCTTTGGCAAAGAACAGTCCTTGGTCTAGGATAGGTAAATTGGTGGCTACAATGACATCTTGCGCTGTGACCGTCCCTTTGCTAGTTTTAACTTGGCAAGGATTGCCCTCGTCCACCGTCTTTACTCGCGTGTCCTCGAATACGTGGCAGCCGTTGCCTGGAATGCCTTGGGCGAGATGCAGTAAGTATTTACGAGCATGAAACTCTGCTTGGTTTTCAAATTGGACTGCCCCGGCAACGGAAAAAGGGAGTGAAGTCTCTCGGACAAAAGAAGCAGGCAGCCCTAGTTTCGTGGCAGCTTCCGCTTCTGCTTCCACTGCACTCAAATCCTCTGCGGATGGGGCAAAGGTATAAGCACTCTTGCGTTCAAAGTCACAATCAATCTGCTCTTGTTCGACGAAACTGGCAACGCACTCAATTGCTGCTTGGTTAGATTCGGCGTAAACGCGAGCTTTTTCTTCACCCAATTCCTTAATCAAATCGGCATAGATTAGGCGATGGAGAGAAGTTATTTTGGCGGTTGTGTGACCGCTCACGCCTGTTCCTACTCGCTTAGACTCGATCACAGCAACCGTTTTGCCAGCCTCTTTGAGCAGCTTGGCAGCCGTTATGCCCACAATACCCGCCCCCACGATGGCAACATCCACCGATACATCATTTTCTAGGGATGGATAGTTGGTTTCCTGGGTGGAGTCGATCCAAAAGGAAACATGTTTTCCAGATAGAGAAGTCATCTAGGTTTCTAGAAATTTGTATAAAGTTTGCATATTAAAAGAATATAATTTGAAACCGTGCTACGTTCATCTGTCCAGAGATGGAATAAAATTCATTACAGCCGCGCCAAGCTATTGAGAAAGCCAAGATGAGCGTTTTTGAATTTTGAACCGACGCGCAGAAATCTGTGACGCGCGAGCATCGTTGAATTGGAGCGAAGCGACATGACGACTCACTTTATTGATGCAGAAATTGAGCTGCAAGAAACACCAGCGAAATTGCAGCAAGCAATCGAGGCAGAGCTGGAAAAACGAGGAGAGCCTCTGCGCTGGGCAATTACTCGTGTAGACAGCGACAAGCGGAAAGCTCAGGTAGAAGCAATTGTTACAGTGGAGTCAGATCCAGCGATTTAGCGCGTGAACCAACGTCCTTATACAGTTGCTTTAATTGTCCCTACAGGCGTGGGAGCCTCAATCGGAGGGTATGCCGGAGATGCCCTGCCAGTCGCGAGAGCGATCGCGTCATGCTCGGATCGCCTGATTACTCACCCCAATGTCCTCAATGGGGCGCAGCTTTACTGGTTTTCCCCCAATACCTTCTACGTAGAAGGCTACGGCCTTGACAAATTTGCCGCAAAATGTTGGGGACTGCGCCCGGTTCACCAAAACCGGGTAGGGTTGATTCTTGATCGCGCCATGGAATCAGAGTTGCGCTTGCGCCATATCCAGGCAGCAGACGCTAGCCAAGCTACTTTGGGGCTGAATCTCACTGACTATGTGATGACAGATGCCCCCCTAGAAGTGGAACTGCGAACCGCAGCATCAGGGGCAAGCTGGGGGACAATTGGCAATCCCGGCAGTTTGTTGCGAGCTGCTGAGAAGTTAATTCGCCAAGCTAGGGCAGACGCGATCGCTGTAGTGGCTCGTTTTCCCGATGACACCGATAGCACTACTGTGGAAGACTATCGCCACGGTTCCGGCGTTGACCCCCTGGCGGGTACTGAAGCCGTCATCTCTCATCTAATTGTCCGTACCTTTCAAATTCCCTGCGCTCACGCTCCCGCTTTGATGCCCCTACCAGTTGACCCGAATGTGTCTCCTCGCGCCGCTGCTGAAGAACTGGGCTATACCTTCTTGCCTTGCGTTTTAGTGGGACTCTCGCGCGCCCCTCAGTTTGTGGTTGGGAGGCAAAACTCTCAAACCCAAGATATCTGGGCAGAGCAAGTTGATGCTCTCGTTGTCCCAGCCACCGCCTGCGGAGGCAGCGCCCTTTTGAACTTCAGCCAATCCCACCCTCAGATTATCGCTATTGAAAACAATCATACCCAGATGCAAGTGCCCCCAGAACCATTGGGAATTAAAGCAATTCGGGTACACTCGTATCTAGAGGCGCTGGGCGTTCTAGTGGCTCATCGCGCTGGCATTAATGCGGATGCCTTGCGCCCTTCCCTTTCGTCTTTGCATTATTTATCTTGAACCTGTGGCAGATTCTAATCATCCTGAAATCGAACCTCTCACTCGCACCCAAGTCTTGATGGTGATGGGGGTAACAGCAGTTATCCTGCTGGCAGTTGTGAAGTTGTGGCAACAGTTCGGCTCGGCTTCCCTCCTTCCCGTGCGATTGACTACCGAAGCAGTCCTGCTAGGACTAGGCATGGCATTGGCAATTACCGTAGCCAGTAGTGTAATTTATCGCCTTTGGCCCGCCTATCGTCGCAGTGCCAACGCTTACTTGGAATTAATCCTCAAGCCTCTAGTGTGGCCCGATTTGTTTTGGTTAGGGCTGTTGCCGGGATTAAGCGAAGAATTGCTGTTTCGTGGCATGATCATCCCTGCTTTAGGAGGAGGAATCACTGCCGTGGTGGTGTCGAGTTTAGTATTTGGCGTTCTTCACATCAGCGGTTCCCAAAAGTGGTCTTATGTGGTATGGGCAACCATCGTCGGGTTAATGCTAGGCTCGATTGCTGTGGCAACCGGAAATTTACTTGTGCCTATCATTGCTCACGTGACAACGAATTTTGCTTCTAGCTGCATTTGGAAGCTCCAGCATTGAAGGGATGCGGAGAGGGGGGAGACAAGGAGATGGGGGAAGAGAAATTAAAAATTAAGGGAGGGACGAGCCGGCGGCTCGCCCGTACAAAATTAAAAATTAGGGATTCCATTTTGCCTTTTGAATTGTTTGTCCCCTTGCGCCCTGCTCTCCTTGTGCTTTGTATCCCTGCGTTCCCTCCGCTTCTACGACAGGAGAATATGTTGGCGGCAAAATGCCAGCACTTCCGATAAGTCGCTAGTTTGCTGGGGATAGGTAATACTCGGTCTAGTAATGACAATCAGCGGAATGCCTAACTCGGCTGCCGCAGCCTGCTTCACTTCCTCTCCCCCTGCTTTTCCAGAAGCTTTTGTTACCACTAGAGAAATCTGCCAGTGATGCCACAAAGCTTTTTCCAATTCGGCGCTTATCGGGGGACGAAGGGCAATGATTCGGTCTGAGGTAAACCCAGCAGATAAGGCGACTTCGATGGAGTTGGCAGTCGGGAGAGTGCGGGCAAACAGGGTGGAGTGGTCTTGCCAGGACTGGAACTGCGGCAGAGGCTTGCAGCCCACGGTTAGTAGCACTCGCTGCTGGTGAAGGTAGTTTCCTGCTAGTAGGGCATCGAAGCTTTCTAATGCAATGACGTTGCCTGCTTGAGTCTCTAGGCTAAGGCTGGGACGTTCGTAGCGCAGATAGGGAATTTCCCACCTTGCTGCTGATGCCATTGCGCCCTGAGAAACTGCTACTGCATGGGGATGGGAAGCGTCTAGCACCGCCCCAATTTGCTGCTGTTGAAAAAAAGTATCCAGGTTATATGGATCAATTTGTCCCACTATAATCTGGAAAAACTCTATCTGAGGATAGAGAGCCGTCGCTGCCGCTGTCGTTACAGTAATGGTGCAGGGAAGTTTTAAGGGAGCGATAGCCTCTGCGATCTGGGCACTCTCACTCGTCCCACCAATTAGCCAGAGGCGTTTTGGAACCTCACCTGTTGCCAATTTACTCCCCCCTGGGAGTTATGCCTACCCTATCCCTTAAGCGCCTTGTTAAAGTTCCGGCGGTAGGGTTTATTAAAAATCAGCACTGGCCACAACAGTGACAAGCGTAGCCGATTCGAGGAGCTGGGTTCAAAGTTGGTGCGGTTAAACCCCTTCCAAAACTTCCAGCTTCCGCCAGCATAAACGACTAGCAACACCAATCCCATTAAAGTCTCCATAATTAACTCCCACTTAACAAACGCTGGGCAATGTCATTTGCTTTCTATATTACGGTTTTCTTATTCCAATCTAGGAGTCCCCACAAATCAAGCCAGGCTCCCTAAATTGAGTAGCGGTTTTCTGGAATGTTCTCTTTAGTTCTCTCTACTTCTAACCTAAATTATTTAGCTCAATTACTGATATTGTGATTGTTCTTTTACTGACCCGAATCGTTTTTGATTGAGGAGAGCAAGGTTTGATACGCCTCCTCTAGTATAACCTTGGTACTAAGATTTTACTAGATATCGTAGAACGTTTGGCTGGGAAACAGTTAGGCTGAAGACAGCTTATTTCTCTCTAGATGCAGTTCGAGGAGTTTTTCGCTGCCATGTTCAAAGGTACAGAGTGCTGCCCAACCCAACCAAACAATCAATAAAATTTGAAAAATTTTCCGATGATAAAAATCGACACTAAAATCTTGCAATGTCTGCGCCAGCGTCCTGACAGAGCGACTACCACCCCCTAGGGAAGACAACTAAAATTTCATTAAGCCCGGTTAAAGCTTGACAACTAAGACCGGAAAAAAATTCCACTGACTCCGTAAAGCGAGCAAATAGGCAAGGAGGAATTATGCGCGCCGTACTGATGGCTGGTGGTTCTGGAACCAGGCTGCGACCCTTAACCTGCGATTTACCCAAACCGATGGTGCCGGTTCTGAACCGACCCATTGCAGAACACATTATCAACCTGCTCAAGCGACACAACATCAACGAGGTTGTCGCTACGCTGCACTATCTCCCTGATGTGATGCGAGATTACTTTCAAGATGGCAGCAATTTTGGCATCGAGATGACGTACGCCGTCGAGGAAGACCAACCCTTAGGCACGGCGGGCTGCGTAAAGAATGTTGCTGAGTTACTCGATGAAACCTTTATCGTAATTAGCGGCGACAGTATCACAGACTTCGATTTAAGCGCTGCGATTGAGTTTCACAAACAAAAGCAATCAAAAGCTACGCTTGTCTTAACCCGCGTTCCCGATCCCATGGAATTCGGAGTAGTAATTACGGACCAAGAGAATCACATCAAACGCTTTTTAGAAAAACCTTCTAGTAGCGAGATCTTCTCCGATACGATTAATACTGGTACTTATATTCTCGAACCGGAAGTTTTAGACTACCTTCCCACCAATCAGGAATGTGACTTCTCCAAAGATTTGTTTCCCCTGCTGCTAGAGCGCGGAGAGCCTATTTACGGCTATATTGCGGAGGGATATTGGTGTGATGTGGGGCACCTCGATGCCTACCGCGAAGCACACTACGATAGCTTGAATGGGAAGGTCGAAATCGAGTGCGCCTACCAAGAACAATCTCCCGGTATCTGGGTGGGCGAAAACACCTCCATCGACCCCAGTGCCCAGATTCAGAGACCAGCACTCATTGGTAGCAACTGCCGCATTGGCTCGCGAGTCAAAATTAATTCGGGTGCGGTGATTGGCGATAACGTCACCGTTAGTGCAGAAGCGGACTTAAAGCATTCAGTGATCTGGAACGGAGCCATGATTGGCGAGCAAGCTAATCTAAGTGCCTGTACCATTTCCCGAGGCACTCGTGTAGAGCACCATGCTCAGATTTTAGAAGGAGCGGTTATCGGTGCCCTTTCCACAGTCGGGGAAGAAGCAAAAATTAGCCCCAATGTGCGCGTTTGGCCCAGTAAAAAGATTGAATCGGGCGCAGTTTTAAATATCAATTTAATTTGGGGCAACATGGCGCAACGCAATCTCTTTGGTCAACAAGGCGTGACGGGAATCGCTAACATCGATATCACGCCAGAATTTGCAGTCAAACTAGGAACTGCATTTGGCTCGACCTTAAAACCGGGTTCTGCGGTTTCTGTCTCGCGCGACCAACGTAGTGTTTCACGCATGGTGAGTCGCTCTTTAATTTCGGGGTTGATGTCTGCGGGAGTGGAGATTCAAAACCTAGAAGCAACGGCAATTCCCATCGCTCGCACCATGGCTCCCACACTTTCGGTTGCTGGAGGTATCCACGTGCGGCTGCATCCCAACCGCCCCGACCACTTGCTAATCGAGTTCTTCGACGAGCAGGGCATCAATATTTCCAAGTCCAAAGAAAAGAAAATTGAGGGGGCTTATTTTAAAGAAGACCTGCGGCGGGTACAGATTCCCGAAATCGGTCAGGTGTCTTATCCCAGCGGCATCCTTGAGGTTTATAGCCATAGTTTTGAGAAAAACCTGAATGTAGAAGCGGTTCGTAACAGTCGCTCCAAGGTAGTGATTGACTATGCTTACGGTGTTTCTGGAGCGGTTTTGCCTCAGCTACTCGGAAAGTTTGGTTGTGATGCGGTGGTGCTGAATGCCAGCTTGAGTCAAGCCTCGCTTTCGGCAGAAGAACGGGAAACCTTACTCAATCAACTTGGTCAGGTGGTCGAAGCTCTCAAGGCGAACCTAGGCATACAGGTGGCAGCGAATGGAGAGCAGCTCATCTTAATGGATGAATCGGGGATGCCAATCCGCGGTGAGCAACTGACAGCACTGATGGTGAACATGATGTTCACTGCTCACCCAAGAGGCACAGTAGTGGTTCCGGTTCATGCCTCCAGTGCGGTGGAGCAAATAGCTCGACGCCACGATGGAAAGGTGATTCGGACTAAGGCGAGTCCCATGGCTTTGATGGAAGCGTCTCAGGAGAATTCCAACGTGGTGTTAGGCGGCAGTGGTGAAATGGGCTTTATTTTCCCGCAACTGCATCCCGGCTTTGATGCGATGTTTACGATCGCCAAGCTGATTGAGATGCTGACAGTACAGGAGCGATCGCTTGCCCAAATCCGCACTGAACTGCCACGGATTAGCCACAAATCCTACACTATGCGCTGCCCTTGGGATGTGAAGGGAGGATTGATGCGCTATCTGGTAGAAACCCACCCCTCTGAAAAGCTGGAGTTAATTGATGGGGTGAAGGTAATGGAGTCGCAAAATGATAACTGGGTGTTGATCTTACCTGATGCGGGAGAGCCACTTGTGCATATTTTTGCTAACGGTAAAGATCGGGATGGGGTGGATGAATCCCTGCGCGAATATCGTCAGTGCGTCCAAGCGTTTATAGACCAAGAAGAGGGCGTGGAAGCCGTTAACGTCTAAGCGGAGGGTTTCTGTGCGGAGGGGCGGAGGTGCCCAGCAGAGGGATTGATCTGTTTTCTCCTCTGCTCCCCTGCCCTTGGAGCTCCTGGAGCTTTTTCTTTCTCTCCAGCTTCCCCACTCCCCTACTCGCCTCCTCGCCAGTTCTGAGTCACCTTGTCTATGATCGATTCAGCCCAGTGAGGTGTTACTGCCACCAGGAGCATTTTGAAATGAATAGCTGCATTATAATGGCTCAGATTGTTCGCAGTCCGGAACTGCGTTATACACAAGATAATCAAACTCCCCTAGCTGAGATGCTGGTAGAATTTGAAGCTCTGCGAGCTGACGACCCACCAGTTACCTTGAAAGTAGTCGGTTGGGGGAATTTGGCTTCAGAAATTCAGCAAACCTACAGCGTCGGCGATCGCGTGGTTATTGAGGGTCGCTTGCGGATGAACACTGTTGACCGAACGGAGGGATTCAAAGAAAAACGGGCAGAACTGACAGCTTCCCGTGTCCATAAGCTGGATGGCGAAGCTCATCGTTCCTCCCACTCTCCTACCGCATCTACCGAAATTCCGAGTAACGTTGCCTCCTTTAATTCCTCCGAGCCAGCCACATCTGAGTCAGACAATGCTGATCTAGAAGAACCAGTTGGCTCTCAGGCAGGGGAATCTGCTCAAACAGATAAGAATTTAGATGACATCCCTTTTTAAACTTCTCTGATTGAGCAAAAGTCCGCCGCGCAACCACTTAGTCGTTGGGTTGGTAGCAGTGAAGATAACTCGTTCGTAGTTCGTAATGCGTAATGATCCGGCATGGAACTAACTACAAATTATCCATTATTAATCACGAATTCCTACTAGAGTAGTTGCGTTTGCTTGAAATCCAGTAGCATTGAGATGCTCGACGGCTGCGCGATAGTCCTGTACCCAAAATTTCGATCCAAAACGCACAAATTGACGCTGCTCTCCGGTAGAAATCATTCCTACTACTGGCACTTTTGCGCGATTTTTGTCTCCCGATTGGTCTTGCAAAATTCCTTGAAGCCTCTTTTGCTCGGAACTATTGGCAGCTTGCTGGGGAGTTAACTCCACCATAACCATTCGTACCTTTTCTATTGGTTCCGCATCCTCTACGATCAGTTGCAGTTTATCGTCTCGTTGCTCCACCTTTCCCCAAACAATTAAACGAGCATCTTCTTCTAAGAATGAACCTATCTGTTCATAAGTTTTGGGAAAGACAACTCCCTCGGTTTGACCCGATAAGTCTTCCATCTGCACAAATGCCATGCGATCGCCGTTTTTGGTAAGAATTGTTTTCGCAGCGCTGAGGATAACAATTGCACTGACATTCGCCTTCAGCCGTTGTTGGGAAAGATCGCTCAGGCTAATTGGAGACAGAACTGTAGCAGCTTGCTGCGCCGATTTCAGTGGATGCTCTGAAACATAGAAACCCAAGAGTTCCTTTTCTTGCTTGAGCTTCTCCGACGAGGAAAAATCCTCAACTGGTTTCGCTTTGGGAGCATGCTCAAAACCTGTACCGCGATCACTTCCTTGGGAGCTACTGCTACTCATGGCATCAAAAATACTAATCTGACCGCTATCTCTGTCTCTAGCACGGCTTTGTGCCCAACTCAGGATAAGATCGAGGTCGTGGATTAACTGCTTGCGATTCGACTCCATGCAATCAAATGCCCCGCAGTAGATCAGCGATTCTAAAGCGCGGCGGTTAACCAGATGCAAATCGACACGAGCGCACAAATCTGCCAATGCCTGAAACTTTCCTCCCGCCTCTTGTCTGGCATGTAAAATATTCTCAATCGCTCCTTGTCCGACATTGCGTACCGCTGACAAGCCAAAGACAATTTTCTCCCCCGCTGGCGTAAAATTTTCTTCGGAGCGATTGATATCCGGTGGTTCCACATCGATGTTCATTTTTTGACAAGTATCGATGTATTTTTCCACCTTGTCTGTGTTGCTACTGCTCGCTGTCAGCAACGCCGCCATATATTCCACCGGATAATTGGCTTTTAAATATGCGGTTTGATAGGTGAGGTACGCATATGCTGTCGAGTGAGATTTATTAAAGCAATTGGAAGCAACAGAACCATTTGCTAAGACGAAATTATGGTCTTGCTCCACCCCAATGTCGTAGACTGCCTGAGTGCCCAAGGATTTGCGATGGGTAATTTTAACCATGTTTTTTGCTCCCTCTCATAGCTTCCATCGGCGATCGCACACTAAATAGTTACTTCCCTCAAGTTTACCAAGCAGGCAAGGGCGATTCTGTCTAGGATTGAGTTAGGGAGCAAGAGCGCCGAATGAGTTTGCCAACTGCAAGGAGTGGAATAATGACTATGCCAATAACTAAGGAGCTGCCAGTTCCTCCCTTTTTTGACGCTACTAGAGTAGGAGAAGTTTGGCGAGTCCCCTATCAAGAGAGAGCCACCTATGCCCAGGAGTGGGCAGCCACCCACAATATCCAGCCAGCAGCTCAAGATCAAACTCGCATTTGCCTATTCTTAATTGATGTTCAAAACACCTTTTGCCTTCCCGAATATGAATTATTTGCGGGTGGGCAATCCGGAAGCGGAGCAATTGATGACAATGCGCGGCTGTGTGAGTTTATCTATCGCAATTTAGCCCGAATTACTAAGATTATTCCCACCATGGATACTCACATGGCGATGCAAATTTTCCATCCCATTTTCTGGATTAATGAGCAGGGGGAACACCCCCACCAAACACCGATGACTATTTCCCCAGAAGAGGTTGAAAATGGAGTTTGGAAAGTGAATCCGGCTGTTGCTGACAATTTGCCTGGTTGGGATTACTCAGACTTAGAAAAATATGCCCTTCACTATGCCCAAAAACTAGCTCAAAAAGCCAAGTATCCTCTGACTGTGTGGCCCTACCATGCGATGGTGGGTAGCACCAGTCACGCACTGGTTTCTGCCCTAGAGGAGGCGCTCTTTTTCTACAGCGTTGCTCGCCAGAGTCAGGTTCAGTATGAGCTGAAGGGAAACAACCCTTTAACTGAGAACTATTCAGCGCTGGGACCAGAGGTATTAGAGGATCACAATGGGCAAGCGATCGCCCAGGAAAATAATGCTTTAATCGAGCAAATTCTAGGGTTTGATGCGGTCATTATTGGCGGGCAAGCGAAAAGTCATTGCGTTGCCTGGACAGTTGAGGATTTGCTTAGAGAAATTAAGCGCAGAGATGCCAACCTTGCCCAAAAAATTTATCTACTAGAAGATTGTACTTCTCCAGTTGTCATTCCTGAAGTTGTAGACTACACATCGCATGCAGATGAGGCTTTTGAACGGTTTGCCCAGGCGGGAATGCACCGGGTGGAGTCTATTGAACCAATGGAGCGTTGGCTAAATTTCCCTAGCTGAGGTGAGCTGGTTTGACAGAAAAATTGGGGATTTTGGATTAAGATCTATTACAGTTTTCCCTATGCTCAAGGGTGGGATAATCTTAAAATCTAATCTTTTAAATAGATAAGCAATCCCAATTTTTTAAGTTATCACGGTTAAACAATTGCGGGATAATCACGTTTTTGTTGATCGCAAATTCACGCATCGAGTGAGATTTAATTTGCTGTTTTGGGAAAGAGGAATAGACGTTGCCAAAAACCAAAAATCAACTCAACCTGGAAGAATTTCTAGCACTGCCAGATAACGACACAGCTTGCGAACTGATTGAAGGTAAGGTAGTCCCCAAAGTGTCCCCGAAGCGCTTTCACTCTAAGGTAACTGGCGCTCTATTTATCCTCCTGAGCCACTGGTGTCAGAATCGGGGCGAAGTGGGCATAGAATGGGCAGTTACTCTCAAACGACGCGGTAAGGACTGGGTACCAGTACCAGACTTAAGCTACATTTCCTACGAACGCCTTCCCAAAGATCGGTTACTAGATGAGGCTTGCCCTGTTTCTCCAGAACTTGCTATTGAAATTATTTCGCCAGAACAAACTTTTGGACAACTTGCCGAAAAAGCAACTGACTATTTAGACGCTGGCGTGTTGCGAGTTTGGATTGTTGATTCGCGAGCTAGAAGCATAACAGTATTTTATCCCAACGCTGCACCTCGCACTTATACAGCAGCCATGCCACTGACGGATTTACTATTTCCTGAACTACAACTGACGGCTGAGAGAGTGTTTCAGCAAGCAGGAATTCCCGAGAAAACTTAATAATTAGAGAGCAATATTTGCGGCAAATTCAGCCATATTTTCTTGTCGCCATTTAGCATCTTCCCGCCGATTAGTTGGTATCTCTAATACCCGGATTCCCTTTTCCGGGAGTGGGTTTAATAACGCCTGAAGTTGTTGCCAGTTGGTAATGCGTTTGTATTCAATGCCGTAGGTACCACATAACTGGGCAAAATCTATTTCTTGGGGAGTGGCGAAGTATTCTTGAAACGGTGGTTCAAATTGAGAGATAGGCAACATTTCAAAAATGCCGCCGCCGTTATTATTAATTAAAACAATGGTGAGATGACCTGTAAATCGGTTGCGCTGTAAAAAACCGTTAGTGTCATGCAAGAGGGCTAAATCGCCTGTCAGCATCACGCTACTCTGATGGTGATGGGCAATTCCCAAGGCGGTGGATAAGCTGCCCTCGATGCCATTCGCTCCCCGATTGCAGAAGGGTTGAATGCCGCTATTGTTGGGTTTCCAAAAGAATTCTACATCTCGCACAGGCATACTGTTTGCGATCAATAGGGGGGTTGCTGGGGGTAAGGTTTGCGAGAGTAACCAGGCGGCTTTGCCTTCAAACAGGGTGTCGGTTGTTGCCATTGTCTTGTCAAGGGCTTGTCTGAGCTGGGTTTCGGCATCACGCCATTGGTGGAGGTAGTCGGAGGAAACGCTCTCTTGCTTCGCAAGGGGTGGGATAGTGGTAGCGAGTTGTTCGACAGACAGGTGTAGGTGGGTGGTTTTGCCGTGGAGGGGATCGAAGTTTTCGGGACTGGGATCAATAATCCAGCGTTGTGGCTGGGTGCTGTTTAACCAGGCGCGTAACTCTTTGCTGGTGGGGAGTGCGCCTAGTTGAATGACCATTTCTGGCGCTAATTTTTGAGAGAGTTGCGGGTTACCCAGGATGAGGTCATACGTGGAGATCAGGTAGGAGTTGAGATGGGCGTAGTTTCTTACCGGGGAGAGTCCTTCGGCGAGAACTGCCCAGCCGAGGGATTGGGAAAGATGAGTGATCGCCTGACAATATTCCTGCCGATGTTGCGGCTGTGCCACCCCAGCGATAATAATTCCTCGTTCGCATTGCTTCCAGGTGGATAAAAGTGAGGAGTAGGGGCGACTCGCCGAGTCGCCCGTACAGGAGTGAGGGTAGGGGTTGAGTGTTATCCCAGTGAAGAAGTCTTCCTGGTGAAGCTGGGAGTTGAGGGTGTCGGGTTGGGGTGTGGGGGCAAGGGGTTCGCGGAAGGGAACGTTAAGGTGGACAGCACCAGGAACGCTGAAAAGTGATCGCTTCACTGCCTGCACGATAGTTTGTCGCAAGTAGCGTAGCATCCCGATTTTTTGGGAGGGGAGGGCGAGTTCGGCTTGCCAGTTGGGATAACTGCCATACAATTTCTGTTGGTCAATTGCCTGTCCAGCATGGCAATCGCGCAATTCTGGGGGGCGATCAGCGGTGAGAACTAATAGGGGAACTTGACTTTCGCTGGCTTCTATAACAGCGGGATAGAAATTCGCTCCGGCTGTGCCAGAGGTACAAACAAGGGCGGCAGGAACATGCGATCGCTTCGCAACTCCCAGGGCAAAAAAGGCGGCGGAACGTTCGTCTAGGATGGGAATTGCTTCGATTTCGGGGTGTTGGGCAAAGGCAACGGTTAAGGGGGCAGAACGCGAACCAGGACAGATGATGGCTGTAGTTAGTCCTAGGCGTTTTAGGGTTTCTGCAATGATGGAACTCCAGAGGGTGTTGGTGTTGCGAAAATCTAGGGGCATAGGGGAAAATTAAAAATTAAAAATGCAAAATTAAAAATGCAATTTTATTTTTAAAAAATTTTGGTTGAAAGTTGGAACGTTGAAAGGTTAGTGGTTAGTTAATTATTTGTAATCTGCAACTTTACTTAGACTAAGGCTTTTAGCATGGTTTGCAGTTTGAGTTGAATCTCTGCAAGTTCTTTATCGGGGTGGGAACCGGCGATAATTCCTGCACCAGCGTGGAGGCGGGCGTGATTTCCGGCGATTGTGGCGGAGCGGATGCCGACGATAAATTTGCTATTGCCTTGGTAGTCTATCCAGCCTAGGGGGGCGGCGTAGAGGGCGCGCTCAAAGGTTTCGTAGTTGCGAATCTGTTCACAGGCGATGTCGGTGGGGACTCCGGCAACGGCTGGGGTGGGATGCAGTTGAGCGACAATTTCTAGCGGGTGGACTTTTGCTGGGACTTCTGCCTGAATGGGTGTCCAGAGATGTTGAATATTGGAGAGTTTGAGGAGTTGCAGGGGCTTGCGCTGCGGTTCCAAGCCTAGTTGGTGGAGGCGATGGGTGATAAAGTCGCTGACTGCCTGATGTTCTCGCCTCTCTTTCTCACTCTTCCAGAGTTGATTGGCAAAGCTGGCATCTTCAGCAGCGCTTTTCCCTCTGGGTGCAGAACCTGCAAGGGCATCGGTGGCAAGCTGCTGGTTCTGGATACTAAGGAGGCGTTCAGGGCTAGCACCGATGAAATGGTTGCCTTTGCCGTTGCTGGTGGAGAAAATGGTGCAATCGGGATGCCGTTGGCGCAAGCGATTTAATGATTCTACTAGCCCAAAAGGAACGGGTGAAATAACATCGAGGGCGTGGGCAAGAACGATTTTGCTAAAGCGATTCTTGTGGATGGATTTTAAAGCTTCAGCCACCGCTGCTTTGTAGTGAGAGGGATGATTGGGAGCTTTTTGGATAAGTTGTTCTGGCGGTGGAAAAGTTAGGTTAACGACACTATGACTGGCATTATGTATAGATTTAATTTGCTGTTTTAATTGGTGAAAAACTAGATCGATATGAACTTGGTAACTAATAGCAACGTTGGCTATTAAAACGCAGCAGTCTTTTTGAGAAGTTATCTGAAAGCAGGGTAAGAAAATTGTAGCAGCAGGAAATGTGTAATCGCTGTTGTTTGGTAAATCAAAAAAAGTGAAACTACAGAAAAAATGAGGTTCTGACCCTGGTAAATGTAGTTCACCTACTCGAAAAAGCTGTTTGCGACAAGATTGAACAAATTGCTGGGATTGGGAAAAGCGATCTGGAGAATTTACCGTTATTGATTTAATCGCACCGATAGCTGCGATCGCTTCTTTTTCCTTGCGGTTTTCCCAATAAAAATGTTGTTGATTGGGTTGGGCGATCGCTTGGCAAACCGCTAATGGATCCAGGGAGTCGATTACTTCCGAAAGACTAACAATTAGATCGCTACCGATAATTTTAGATTTCTCCTGGCACGCGACGAGAAACCGATATAGTTCTCGCTCGTTTTGCAGTAAGTTAGCGCGAGAGGGGATAACTGGCATAGAAGTAGATATCGTAAAATTTTTTATAATCTTTTCCGCCTCGAACCGACAAAGATGGTATCTCTAAACTAGAGGAGTTACGCTAGCGGTGGCTGGATGTGGGAAGTCAAACTCTACAGCTTGCAGAGATGGGTACTTTCTCCATAACTGCCCTAACTATGGTAACGAATCGAGGGGAAGTGGCGGAAGCTTCCCACGTTCCGAAATAGAGAGCGTATCGTAACTTGGTATAGGTCAGGAATTGTCCCTTTGTCAAGGATACTGTTCACAAACTAAACTAATCTGCCGTAGAAGTAGCGGTTGCAAATTATTGAGTTCATTTTTTTGCCAATGACTACAATTATTTTCCCACAAAAATTCGACAGTAAACTTTGGCTAGCTGCTCTTAAGCCCACGATGTACAGTGTTGCTGTGATTCCAATCACCGTAGGAAGTGCGGTCACTTTCACTGAAATGAGCATTATTGATTGGCAAATCTTTTTGACTTTTTTAAGTTCAGCACTTCTAATTATGGTTTGGATGAATCTCAGTAATGATGTGTTTGACTCGGAAACTGGTATTGACAAAAATAAACCCCATTCCCTGGTGAATTTAACGGGAAACAAATCATTAATTTTTTGGTTAAGCAATTTGTGTTTGGGGTTGGGGATTTTGGGATTGTGCGCGATCGCCTGGTTGCAACAAGACGGCAGGGTACTGGAGCTAATACTACTGGCTTGTGTGCTAGGGTATAGCTACCAAGGACCTCCCTTTCGCTTCGGTTATCTGGGGTTAGGAGAGATTATTTGCTTTATTTGCTTTGGTCCGATTGCGATCGCGGCTGCTTATTACTCTCAAGCACAAACGTTCTCAGCCACAGGTTTAGTCGCTTCTGTAATTATTGGAATAAGTACCTCAATTATTCTATTTTGCTCCCATTTTCATCAGGTTGAAGATGATAAAGTTGCCGGAAAGCGATCACCCATTGTTCGCCTCGGTACTGCTAGAGGCGCGCAGTTACTAACTTGGTTGACAGGCAGTATTTTTGCCTTAACCGTTTTATTTGTGCTTGTAGGCTATTTTCCCATATGGACGTTACTTACCTTCGCCAGTGTGCCGTTCGCATATCAATTAGTGCGCTACGTGCAGCAGTATCATAACCAACCTGAGAAAGTTAGTAGTTGTAAATTTATTGCCGTAAAACTCCATTTTTGGAGTGGGCTACTACTAGCATTGGGATTCGTGTTGCCGAGTGTCTTTTGATGAGTTATCGCTTTGCATTTCGCCCTTACCAGCGCCGTTTCCGGCAACCCCTGCAAACCAGTCACGGCAGTTGGGAGATGCGCGAAGGCATTATCCTCCGTCTTGGCGATCAAGCAGGTAGGGAAGGTTGGGGAGAAATTGCGCCCTTACCCTGGTTTGGTTCCGAAACTTTAGAACAAGCTAGGGATTTTTGTCACCAGTTGGGAGAGGAAGTCACAGAGGAAGAAATCATGACCATTCCAGAAGCACTACCCGCCTGTCAGTTTGCTTTTGAGTCGGCGCTAGAAAATTTGCAGCAATTCTCACAGAAGTGCAACACAAGTTACTCTCTCCATTCTTCCTGCTGGGATAGTAAAAATCTCAGCTACAGTTGCTTATTGCCCACCGGAGAAAAAGCCTTACAAACCTGGCAAGCCGCTTGGGAGAATAGAGAACGCACGTTTAAGTGGAAAATCGGCACTCGCCCCATTCAAGAAGAATTGCAAGTCTTTGATCAACTCATGCAGAGATTACCTACAACAGCAAAGTTACGCCTGGATGCCAATGGGGGACTAAGCTTCGAGGAAGCACAGGAATGGCTGAGAGTAGCAGATGAGGCTGGCAATGTGGAATTCATCGAGCAGCCCCTTTCTTCCCAAGCATTCGAAGCGATGCTAGAGTTGAATGCTAAGTATTCTACCCCACTAGCTTTAGATGAATCGGTGGCAACACTAAACCAGCTAGAGAGATGTTACCAGAAAGGATGGCGAAGGATATTTGTGATCAAAGCCGCGATCGCAGGTTCCCCGATGCGCCTGCGACAGTTTTGCCGCGAATGCGCGATTGACACCGTATTTTCTTCCGCCTTAGAAACCAGCATTGGCAGACAAGCCGCCCTGAAGCTAGCAGCAGAAATTTCTTCCTCGAACCGTGCTTTAGGATTTGGAGTTAACCACTGGTTTGAAGAAAACCAGGACAACTGGTTAGAGAAACTTTGGAACTAGTAGGAAGATGTTGTTTATTGAAATCATCTTCCCAACCTAAGAAGCTAGTTAAACGCCTCTTTTCTCTCCTTTGCGTTCTTTGTGTCCTTTGTGGTTCACTAAACACCCGTGGAACAACCCTTAACCTACCTCCAACAACGCGCTGGTGAAAATTGGCTGATTGGCTACGATAGCAACCAACTTTACTGCCTCACCGAAGCCTTATTTATACAATTTACCCAACTTCAGGCAACACCAGCAAAAATCCTTATAGCAGAACCCCATCCCCTACGCTTTCTCGCCGCCTTCCTCGCTGCCGTTGCTGCCGATTGTCATATTTTCCTCTGCAATCCCCACTGGGGAGAACAAGAGTCGCAACAAGTGTTTGAGTTAGTCCAACCTGATTTAATCTGGGGGCAGGGAGGCAGAGAAGCAGAGGAGCAGAGGAGCAGAGGAGCAGGGGAGGCACAATCAGCAATTAGCATTCAGCACTCAGCACTCATAATGATTCCTACCGGGGGTTCCTCGGGCAAAATTCGCTTTGCTATCCACACTTGGGAAACTTTAACTGCATCGGTAAGAGGAGTTCACCACTTTTTTGGCGAAAAGCCCATCAATTCTTTTTGTATTTTGCCGCTCTATCACGTCAGCGGTTTGATGCAATTTTTGCGTTCTTTCCTAACCGGGGGAAGTTTATTCTTGTTGCCTTACAAAGCCTTAAAAACAGGTGAAAGGGGCAATATCGATCCCAGTCAATATTTCATCTCCCTCGTACCTACCCAACTGCAACACTTGCTAACATCTAATGGTAGTGAGTGGTTATCTCGCTTTCACACTGTTCTCTTAGGAGGGGCACCCGCTTGGCAGGAACTATTAGAAACTGCTAGATCTCACCATATCCGCCTCGCCCCTACCTACGGCATGACAGAGACAGCCTCCCAAATTGTCACCCTTAAACCAGAATACTTTCTCGCTGGGAATAATAGCAGTGGACAGATTTTACCCCATGCAAGCGTTGCAATTTGCAGTGCCACAGGCGAGTTTTTAGGGAAAAATCAAACAGGAATTATTACTATCCAATCCGATTCTCTCTGCCTGGGTTACTATCCTGAATATTTCGCTAACCTGCAATTTTTCCAAACAGATGATTTAGGATTTTTGAATACCAATAGTTGCTTACATCTTGTCGGGCGCCGCAGTCAGAAAATTATTACTGGCGGTGAGAATGTCTTTCCCAATGAAGTAGAGGCGGCAATTTTAGCAACACAGCTTGTTACAGATGTCTGTGTAATTGGTTTACCGAACCCATACTGGGGAGAAGTAGTGACAGCGGTTTATGTTCCCAAACACTCTGAGGTTTCCCAAGCAGCGCTAAAAATTCAAATTGAGGATAAACTAAGTAGGTTCAAGCAACCGCAATATTGGGTTGAGGTGAAAAGTTTGCCACGCAATGCCCAGGGAAAGATTAACTACGAAAAACTTCCAAGAATTGCTATGGATTCTTTAAACGAGAAACAGTAACTAGAACATATATAGCATTTCTTAGTTTGATGAGGCACACCCTAAGTACAGGAAAAAACTGTAGTGCCTCCAACAACTGCTCGAATTTACAGTCCAGATTGAGCATGATAAAGCGGAGATGATCTCATCCGCAACGAAAAAGGCTTGGGGCTCTGCGACCATGAGATTTGATGGGCAATGGCTGGTTGGTATAGCACTACCAAACTGCATTAGGACATCTAATGGGAGCAGTAGACTAGCTATGCAATACCCATGCCAGCCCCCTATAGTTATGATCTGCGGAAAA
>PXPT01000052.1 GCA_003021505.1 Cyanobacteria bacterium QS_4_48_99
GACTGCATCAAGCACTCACCTTAGCTGTAAACCCTATTACTGAAGACGATGCGTTTGGCTGGTTCGCTCACTGTGGTCTATTTTTCTGAAAACTGCTGTAAGTTCATTTTCTAAAATCGTCAATTCCATGATCGGAAGGGATAATCCCAAATCCACAATCGTCAATCCAAAATCGAGTGACGCTGCTTGCGTTGTTGGAGTTGCAAGCGAATTTCACTATGAAACTCGCGGGTAATGGGGTAGAAGTAGGCAAGCACTAAGCCACCCACTAACGCAAGGGCTGGTAGGGGAGCGATCGCAATGCGAATAGCTAGCATGGCGCTATCGGGTTGAGTGGGACGGGGCTCGCCAGGAATCGACTCGATGAATCCAGCCCAAGCAAGGACTTGCCCAACTAAAAAAAGTCCCAGTGCTAGCCCCATCTTTTGCAATAAAACCATGAAGCCATAAAAAATCCCTTCCCGACGCTGTTCCGTTCTCAGCTCGTCGAGATCAATTACATCTGGTAGCATCGACCAAGGGATGAGATAGGCGACAGAGACACCCACACCAGCGAGAACTGCCAAAAAGTACATTAAAGCAATTTGACCAGGCTGAACAAACAATAGCCCTGTTTGGGCAATAATCCAGAAACCCGTGCCCAGGGCATATACCGCTTTTTTGCCCACGCGCTCGCTAATTGCTTTCCAGACAAACAACATCACAATAGCAGTCCCTTGAACAGCAAGCGCCACTTGGGGAAATGCGGCATCTGGCAACCCCATCCAATTCACCACAAAGTAAGGCAAGATAGAAGCGGTTAACTGCACTGCTAACCAGGAACACAGGTAAATGCCAATTAGGTATAGAAAAGGCTTATTGCTAAATACAATCCGCAGTTGTTCCTTCAAGGAGAGGTAGGGGTTGTTGGTGCGAACCGGCGGTTCGCCCTTACCTCGCTCTTGTGGGCTAGCGGCATCGCTCAGGTTCGATTCAGGTGTGGAAAATAGAAGTGTTAAGCCAAACAGAGTAATTAGGACAGCGAACAGAAGTGCCACTGTTGCAGCGAGATCCACTTCCCCAGTTGCACCTACTAACGGGGCAGTTAAGGGCATAATTCCAGCAATGCCATAGATACCAGTAATGATCCCAATCGCAGTGAGAACAACTCCTACCGCCTTTTTCCGCGAATTGCCTAATATGGGTTGAGCACCGCGTTCTTGTAGTCCCAGAAAACACCAACACAGCGGCACAAGTGCCAGCAGCGAACTGAGTAATCCTAAAACTAGATATTGCTTGCCTAACTCGCCGGGATAGGCATTAAAAATCACTCTTGCCAGAACCAAAGCTAGGATGCTGCCACCGAGAGAAAAAGTAAAGCGAAAGCTGTTAAGACTAGTGCGCTCGTTGTAATCTTGGGTTAGTTCTGGTGTTAGAGCGGTGTAAGGGAGATTAACAACCGTGTAGGCGATGTTTAAGAGAATGCCAATCAGGACATAATATCCAAATAGCCACCAGTTATTAACCGCATTATTGTCACTGAAGCGAGGGACAATCCACTGTAAGAAAAATAATATACTGAAGGGAATTGCGCCAAAAACCATCCAGGGAAGGCGACGACCCCAGCGAGTGCGAGTGCGATCGCTCATTATCCCCACAATCGGATCATTAATCGCATCGCAAACCTTGCCAATCATTAAAATAGTGCCTGCCAAACCAGTCGGTAAACCAGCCACCTGAGTAAAAAAATACAACAGGAAAAATACCGACACGTTGGCAGTAAGAGCAGGTCCCATATCCCCAGCGCCATAAGCTAGTTTAGTTGTGAAACCGAGGCGCTCTCGCTCAGGCTTTTCCTCAGAAGCAGCAGCGTTAGAAATGTTACTCATAGTATTGAAAAAGGCAGCTATGCTGAGGGCAGAAGGAAAAACTCAGCTCAGCGCGCTCCGGCGCAAATTCAAGCATTAGGATATTAAAGTGATCGCCTAGAAATCACCATACTGGAGCTAGTAGCAACATTGTCCATTCTTTAGAACTATTTCACCAAACCTGTTATGCCAGATCTTTACGTGTCCTGGTCAAAGTACCACCAAAAAATCGAAGCGCTAGCTGCAAAAATCTATCACTCCGGCTGGAATTTTAACCAAATTGTCTGCATTGCTAAGGGAGGACTGCGAGTTGGCGACATTCTCTGCCGAGTTTACAAACAGCCCTTGGCGATTCTCTCTACCTCATCTTACGGAGGAGCAGACAATCGCATCCGGGGCAAAATCACTTTATCGGCGCATCTTTCCATGACCACCAACCAATTAGGCAGCCGAGTGTTACTAGTAGATGACTTGGTAGATTCCGGCGTTAGCCTCCAGGAAACCCTGAACTGGCTAGAAAAACATCACAGCAACGAGGTTGAACAAATCCGCACGGCTGTCCTCTGGTACAAGGGTGGCTCAACCTTAGCGCCGGATTACTACATAGACTACCTACCAGATAGCCCCTGGATTCACCAGCCCTTTGAACACTACGAGCAGATGAGCCCCGCTGAACTAGCACAACATTATCGGCAGTTGGTTATTAGCGAGTAATGTCGATATTTGTTTGCAATCAAATAATAATTAGGTAGAAATCTTGAGAAGCTGTTTCTCAGGCAATATAAACGAAGTGTAGGATGAGGTAGGAATAGTCGACAATCCTGGAACTACTTCTACCTGCTGAAAAGACGATTGGCTCTGCACGAGGTGGTCAACGCCTTAATGTACGTCGCTGACAATAAAGCACTCCGAAACCTGAGCAACGCGAGTCATCTCTTGCCCACTGTGTTGAATACCACCCTCAAAGGATACTTTAAGGCATTAACAGAACACGATCGCTCAACAATTGACAGAATTACTGGGGGCTTCCCATGCCCATCTGGTTATTAACAAGTAGTCAAAACTTTGCTCCCAGAAGCGATCGCTTTCAGGTATTGAAGCGCTGTGAGAGATAGCTCCCGCCCTTCAACCAACCCATCACTCCATTATCATGAGAATTAGTGTTATTTGATTTTCTATTCTTACTGTGAAGACAAACTCAGTTGAAGCCATCCTCAACAAACCCCAAGCAGGATTCGACTTGTCTGCTGAAGAAGGCGTTTTTCTTCTGGGGCAAAAAGAACCCGAACAGGTGGCTGCCATTCGCGAAACTGCTAACTTGCTCCGCCAACAGCAAGCAGGTGAGACAGTCACTTACGTAATTAATCGCAATATTAATTTCACCAATATTTGTGAGCAGCACTGTAGCTTCTGTGCGTTTCGCCGAGACGCGGGGGAAGACGGTGCGTATTGGTTAGATATTCCCCAAATTTTAGAAAAGGGAGCGGATGCCGTGCGTCGGGGAGCAACAGAAATCTGTATGCAGGGGGGACTAAACCAAGACGCGAAACTCAATGGTGCTTCTCTGGCTTATTATGTACGACTTGTCGAGACAATTAAGGCGGAATTTCCCCAACTTCATTTGCACGCCTTTTCCCCTCAGGAAGTGCAATTTATCGCCCGCGAAGATAAGGTAAGTTACGAAACCGTAATTAGTGCCCTGCGAGATGCTGGGGTAGGCTCTATGCCTGGGACAGCTGCCGAAGTGTTAGATGATGACGTTCGGCGCATTCTCTGTCCCGAAAAGATTAATACTGCCACCTGGCTAGAGATTGTCGGTACTGCTCACCGCCTGGGAATGCCCACAACCAGCACCATGCTCTCAGGGCAGATTGAGACACCCCAACAGCAAATCGGGCATTTAGAAAAATTGCGATCGCTCCAACAAACTGCCCTCAACCAAGGATACCCAGGCAAAATCTCGGAATTTATTCTCTTGCCTTTTGTGGGAGAAGATGCTCCCAAACCGCTCAGAAATCGGGTAGGACGGGATCAACCTCTGCTAGAACACGCTTTGCTGCTCACCGCAGTAGCTCGCATTTACCTGGGAAACTGGATTTCTAATCACCAACCAAGCTGGGTGAAACTTGGTCTAGCAGGTGCTACAGAAGCGCTCCAATGGGGCTGCAACGACATTGGCGGCACTTTAATGGAGGAACACATTACGACAATGGCAGGGGCACAGGGCGGCACTTGTATGGAAGTAGAAACCCTACAGGAAGCCATTCGCTCAATTGAGCGTCCGCATCAAGAAAGAAGCACCCTCTATCAGCCCATCAGTAACCCACACCAAGCACAAACGCTAGCACCTGCGGGCAATAACTAAGGCTTAATCTTACCCTGCTAAGCATCCTCTCGCTTTTCTCTGTTTCCTCTGTGCCTAAGGTGGTTGCTTCTACCCAATCCGTTTTTTACCCACAATAAAAACCTCCCCGCATCCCCGCCTCTGTTCTAATCATGGGGTTAAACAAGACTTGATATTAACCCCCTAATTGCTCAAACTTGCAGGTAACAAGTTACGATTTAGCTATGACAACGTTACTAATTACCCCATGTTTAATGACCGTGACAACTCTCAGGATGGGTTGAAATCTCCTCAAGAAGCTACCGATGATCACCAATCTACTTCTGAAAGGAAATCTGCCCCCGCTAGCCGAAAAAGTGTTCTGTTCATTCGGCGTTTATACATCGGTCTTATAGTTGCTGGCTTCGCTGCTGGGGGGGTTGTCGCCTGGGGAGTAGTGGCAGCGATGAGTCAATGGGGACTTACCGATTCTTCCCCTCAGATCGAGCAAAATCAGAATTAGCGCATCTTTCGAGCAAGTAAGGCAAAAGGCAAAAGGAAGAATTAACTTTAGCCTTTGGTATGCTTGCCTCCCAAGAAGCTCTCGCTTTGTGCCTTTAAGAGCGAGTCCCTGGTCACTCCTGAATTCTCTAGCAAGCTTGGAAAGCGGCAAGAAGCGATAAAATGTGAAGGGTAAGCACGTGATCGCGAGCTGGCTATTTTGGGAGTGTCTACTGCTAATTTAACAACAAAACTGTTTTTCAAAAAGCAATTATGGATTTAGTCGCACTCCAAAGCGGACTGGACAATCTGGCGTTTTTTGTCTTGTTCCTCACCATGCTAATTTACTGGGCTGGGGTTGCTTTCCGGGAGGTTCCCTATCTGCCCACTTTGGGAACTGCCGGGATGGCGATCGCTAATTTCTGCATTGCCGCTCTACTCGGTGCTAGATGGCTAGAAGCGGGTTATTTTCCCATCAGTAATCTCTACGAATCCCTCTTTTTCCTAGCTTGGGGCATTACTGCCGTTCATTTAATTGCCGAAGGTATGAGCCGCAGTCGCTTGGTAGGTGTGGTGACAGCGCCTTTAGGGATGGGCATTACTGCCTTCGCTACCCTCTACCTGCCAGTAGAAATGCAGTCTGCCGAATCTCTGGTTCCTGCTCTGAAATCGAACTGGCTGATGATGCACGTCAGTGTGATGATGCTCAGTTATGCCACCCTGATGGTGGGATCACTCCTTGCCGTTGCTTTCTTAGTGGTTACTCGGGGGCAAAAGGTGGAACTGCGGGGTTCTTCAGTAGGGATTGGGAGTGATCGCTTTAAATTATCCCGATCCCAGAGTGAGAAAGCAACGAATTCGCCTGCACTAGCTGTTTCTGGTGCTGCTCAAGGCAATGGGGGTTCTAACACTGCTGTCCTCGATGCCGTTGCTTCCCCAACTACTTCTTCCCTGTCCCCGCAACGTCTTACCCTTGCTGATACCCTCGACAACATTAGCTATCGGGTGATTGGACTAGGATTTCCTCTCCTCACGATTGGCATTATTTCGGGAGCAGTGTGGGCAAATGAAGCCTGGGGTTCTTACTGGAGTTGGGACCCCAAAGAAACCTGGGCGTTAATTACCTGGCTCGTGTTTGCCGCCTATCTCCATGCCCGGATTACCCGTGGCTGGCAAGGACGACGACCTGCCACTTTAGCAGCAGCAGGATTTGTGGTGGTCTGGATTTGCTATCTTGGGGTGAATATGTTGGGCAAGGGCTTACATTCCTACGGGTGGTTCCTTTAGTCATTAGTCATGGGCTTACATTCCTACGGGTGGTTCCTTTAGTCATTAGTCATGGGCTTACATTCCTACGGGTGGTTCCTTTAGTCATTAGTCATGGGCTAATTGTTCATTGCTAATCGCTAACTGCAAAGAAATCTCAAGACAATTAACTATTAGCTATTAGCAAACAAGGAATGACCAATGGCACAAAACAAAACTGGACACTTTTCCATGCACGGCTACACCGAACCCTGCGGCAGTGGCAGCTCCTACCTAAAGGTCAATCTGTGCTAGTGGCGGTATCGGGTGGGCAAGATTCGCTTTGCTTATTGAAACTTTTGTGGGATTTACAGCCGAAGTGGAAATGGCAAGTTGCGATCGCCCACTGCGATCACCGCTGGTCATCTGATACTGGCATTGCTGATCATGTGAGACAGATTGCCCAAGGGTGGGATCTTCCCTTCTATTTGAAAACAGCTAACCAACTCCGAGAAACCGAGGCAGCAGCACGGGAGTGGCGCTATCAAGCCCTAACTGAGATTGCCCAAGCACGAGGATTTTCCATCCTGGTTACGGCTCATACCAAAAGCGATCGCGCTGAAACCTTACTTTACAATCTCATCCGTGGTGCAGGAACGGAGGGCTTGCAAGCTCTCACCTGGCAACGTCCTCTCACCTCCAATATTCAGCTCGTGCGTCCGCTTCTAAATTTCTCCCGTGCGGAAACGTACCAGTTCTGCCAGCAATTCCAGCTCCCCATTTGGGATGATGCTGCCAATCAAAACCTCAACTACGCCCGCAGCCGCATCCGCGCTCATGTTATTCCCTATCTGCAAACTCACTTCAACCCGCAATTCGAGACTGCGCTTGCCCAAACCGCAGAAGTGCTGCGAGCTGAGGTGGAGTATCTCGAAGACACCGCCTCTCAAATATTTCAGCAAGCAACAACTGTAACTGTCCCCGAGGGATTAAATCGCACCGTAGTGCGTAGTGCCCCGCTTGCCCTTCAACGTCGAGTGATGCGGCGGTTTCTCCAACAGATTCTCTCTAGCGCTCCCACGTTTGAACAAATCGAAGAACTCACCCATTTGATAAACGCCCCCAATCGCTCCCGCACTTCTTCCCTTCCCACTGGAGCAACCGACAAAAAGCAGCGCAAGCTGACTAGCTATGCAGAAGTGGAAGGTGATTGGATCTTGGTGAAAAATCAGGAATGAACTACCGCGCCTTGGCTATGTTGTGGGATGGCTCTGGTGAGGTGGTTAAGGTCTGACCTCAATTTTGGGATTCAAGCCTCGCCCTTGAAGGGCGAGTTTGGTTTTACTTGAGGAAACAACAAATAATTTTTTCAAGGTGTTATACTGTTTCTCAAAAGTGACTGGAGACTTATCCTTGTTCTCTTAGAGCGGGATGGAACGGTGAAACCTTGATTGTTCCTTGGCTGTATCCTTGGAAATTCACTGCTGTATCTCTCTAGCTACTTGTGATAACTGGTATTAACCCTTAGCTACGAGTTCAAGTTAGAGCCAACCCAATCTCAAGCCAGCACTATTGATGGTGGGCTTGAAGTTGGCCGCAAGGTCTATAATCATGCT
>PXPT01000053.1 GCA_003021505.1 Cyanobacteria bacterium QS_4_48_99
GTTCGATTTCCGCCCAAAGCTCGTCAGGCACGAGCGGCTTAGCCATGGCACAGACCAGAGCTCTCTACCCCTATATATACCAGTTTTGTTAGGCGCTCTAAGGAACCAGGCACTTCCAAACTGTCTACACTGAGAATGAAGGCAAAGGGCAAAAGAAAGAGAGGCGGTAGACAATACTTTAGCCTTTCGCCATTCGCCTTTAGCCTTCCCCAGAGGCTAGAAGGAATGAACTGCTACAGCGAGGTTGCCGTGACACCATTTTTATTTGTCACTAATTTAGACAATACCCTGTAGGCGATGATGCTGCACTCGCACAGTTGAACCGACAGTTGAGCCAGCATCGTCAACTCTACGGGACAAAGATAGTCTACGAACCGGGCGATCGCTTTCTCTCTATCGCCAACTGAGTGCCGATAAGTCCCTCTTCCAGATGCTCTCATTGCCTCGGTGGGAACCGCAATTTACTATGATTTGGAAGAATATTTTGATCCAGAATGGGCAGCAGTGCTCTCTCACCGCTGGAGTCGGGAACAAATTGTTGCGACTGCTGCCCGTTGCTCTCCACTGGTTCCCCAACCCGATTCTGGACAAGGTGAATTCAAAGTTAGCTATTACCTAAGCGAACAAGCGGCTACAGAGGTTTTACCCAACTTGAATCAGCTTTAAAAAGGTTTGAAACATTTTGATTTTCTCCTGCATCAGTAAGGGTTTATACTCTTAATAAACTACCTATGATTAGTTATCTTAAAGGCAGGGTAGCTGAAGTCATTAAAAGCAGTAGTAGTCGGGTGACTCTCATTCTAGAGGTGAATCAAATGGGCTACGAGGTGCAAATTCCCTCTCGTTTGGCCCGGCAACTTACAGCAGACTCAGCAGAGTTAGTTCAAGTTTTTACTCACCTGCAAATTCGTGAAGACCAATTCATTCTGTATGGCTTTGCCTCGGCAGCAGAGCGGGATTTGTTTCGTCAGTTGGTGGGGGTGAGTGGCATCGGAACTCAACTCGCGATCGCCATGATCGATACCCTGGGACTGCCAGATTTAGTCGAAGCGATTGTAACAGGCAACATCCATGCTTTATTACAGACGCCTGGAGTGGGCAAAAAAACTGCCGAACGTATCGCTCTAGAACTGAAAACCAGACTGGCACAATGGCGGCAAACGGTAGGAGTCACCACAACTGCTTCGTCTGCTACCCCCACAGCCGCGATTCAAGAAGATTTGGAAATGACCCTACTTGCTTTAGGCTATAGTAACGAAGAAATTGAGCAAGCGCTCTCAGCCATCAGCCAGGACAGCCAAGTTACTCAAAGCACCAATGCCGAAGATTGGATTCGGAGTGCGATCGCCTGGTTGAGTGATTAACACTACCCAGTCTGAGACTGGGAGGCAACAAATTGACGCAGTCGTAGCAGACTAAGCGTTTGCAGCAAATTCAGCGGCAACAGGGAGATGCCTTCGAGGCGACACTGCACCCAACCTTCTCCCCAGCGCCATTCCTGATAACCATCAATTCCTTGACTCAACAGCAGGCGTAGACAGTGGGAGTTTGCCACCTCTACCTGGTGCTTGATTACTACTGGTTCCACCCCAGCGGTAAAGGTAAATCCAGAATAGAACTGTTCTGGTGGCACAGGGGAAAATTGTTGAACCCAAAGCCACTGACGTAGCTTGCCAGGATGCAGCAAACTGTCTTCGAGTGTCCTAGCTGGCGCTTCCACTTCGATTCGGAGATGGCTTTGTTGAAAATTTCCCAGCATATAAGAGTGAGTTTTAGGTAGAGGTGAGAGTGTGAGTGTGTAAAGGGAAAGTGAGAGTGTGAGGTGTGAGAGAGTGAGAATACAGCAATAAACAATTGGCTATTTACCCCTCACTCAATACTCCTGTTGCCTCACTTCTACTACTACAGTAATTTTGATCGTTACTTTTATTTTTGCATTGTTTAGGAACGGAGCTAGAGCAAGGGGCAGGGGGAGCAGAGGAAAGCAGAGGAGAAAGAGGACGCGGGGATACGGGGACGCGTTGACGCGGGAAAGAAGTGAGAGCGTGAAAGCGTGAGTGCGTGAGAGTGTTGGAAATAGAAATAAATTTTTCTATCAAACCAGCCCATCTACCTCCTCACTATCTCACTCCTCACCCCTCACTTTCCGCTCTCCGCTACGGAATCTCAGCAAGCGACCGCACCTGGAGCACCTCGGCACAGAAACCTCCGCACCTGGACACCTCTGAGTGCCGCTTGCCAGATTTAGAATAAGGAAAGAGTGTGTTAAGAAATGTAATTTCATGGCTGATCAATTAATCCACGCTACTGCAGCAGAGGATGGAATCAGAGCAGTTGGTGTTATCACTACCCGCCTTACTGAACAAGCGCGACAGCTACACAAGCTTTCCTACGTAGCAACAGCGGCATTGGGGCGTTCCATGTCTTCCGGTTTATTACTGGCTTCCAACATGAAGCAAGAAGACTCAAGGGTCAACATTCGCATCAAAGGCTATGGTCCTTTAGGAGGAGTGATGGTTGATGCCGGAGTTGACGGGACAGTGCGCGGCTATGTCGATAACCCAGCGGTGGAATTGCCACCCAACGATCACGGTAAATTAGATGTGGGTGGTGCTGTCGGTCGAGATGGCTATCTCTATGTAGTGCGGGATGTGGGCTATGGCTATCCCTCTTCGAGTACAGTAGAGCTGACTTCTGGAGAGGTTGGAGATGATATCGCCAATTACCTCAATACCTCCGAACAAACCCCCTCAGCCCTACTAGTGGGGGTTTTTGTTGGGGCGGAAGGGGTGACAGCCTCTGGGGGAATCCTCCTACAAGCACTGCCCAAAGCTGCCAGAGATGAAGAATTAGTGCAAACCCTAGAATCTCGCGTCGGGGAGCTGTCGGGACTTACTCCAATACTGCGGTCTGGCAAGACGCTCTCGGAAATCTTGCAACAACTGCTGGGAGACATGGGGCTAGTTATTTTCCCAGAAGTCCAGATGGTACGCTTTCACTGTGGCTGCTCCTTTGAGCGCGTCTTGCGCGCTTTAAAAATGCTAGGCGTTGATGAACTTCAGGATATGCTCGAAAAAGATGAGGGAGCAGAAGCCACCTGCCACTTCTGTGGTCAAGTTTATCAAGCCAGTAGCGAGGAACTAACGCAGCTTATTGAAGATTTGCAAACTGAGTCGGTATAGGCAAAAACTGCTCTAGATAGGCAACTATGAAATAATAATTTTGTGGGTAAACAAAATTGATGCGGTTTTGCTCCCAGTTTGCTATAGATTTTTCCGCTAATCGCGCGGGTTGCTGAGAAGATGACGCAGCAGATGAGGTGGATAGCCGCAACATCAATCGTTCCAAAATGCCACGAAACACTGAACGACTTCTGGTAAAACTCTCGTGTTTATATCTTTAGCAATGTAGTCGCGGCATAGGTTCTAGAAAGTGAAGTGGAAGCAGCAGCCTGCTATCAATAATCTGTGGTTCTACCGATGGTTTGAGTCAGTGGGTTGGTCACGCTCTTATATCGGAAAGCAGTTTCTCATTGCCTTGATTGCCATCCACCTGCCATTGCTATGTTTGATGGGCTACATGTTTTTAATCCGGCAGATTTGTCCAAAGGCGAGCTTTTGGGATTGGTTCTGCTGGCGACTTTGATCGGCACTGCCCTTGTGCTATGTTAACTTTACGAACTTTTGAAGCCGGTGCTGCTAGCAAAAAAGGCGCTCCAAGTATATTTTGACCCAAAAATCATGGGTCTCAAGCCCCTTCCTTTAGGAAGCCCTGTGATCTAGTTACTTCTAAGTAGGGATGGGCTATCCCGAAAAAAGCTCGCTGAGCGGTTTTGAGATCGGGGAAAGTATCTGGATTTAGTTCCGTGCTTTCTAGACTCTCCCATAGAAGCGAGAATCCCCACGCCTTTAGGCTGGGGAGTGTCAACAGGGTGAAGTTTTAAAGCTACCGACTGACTTGCGAGATGAAGTGGGTAGTTTACTGTGTAATGTCGCTTACTCGATCAAAACGTTTGAGAGGCGGCGCGTGATGCTTGAGGAAATTGCCGTCCGAGATTGTCTTTCTGGCTTGCTAACCGACGTGCTGCTGAGGAGAGATTGCAGCAAAGTTTGAAGCTGGCAAAACGCAATCAATTTCCTCTTAGTATCGCGAGCGATCACGGATGTAGACTACTTCAAGCAGATTAATGACCAATATGGTCATGATGTCGGGGACCAGGAGTGGCACTGAGTGCATATCTCAAGACAGATTTGACCAGGAAGTGACTAGGCAGCTCGTTGGCGCGGAGAGGAGTTTTTACTGGTACTCTATACTAATGATGAGTGAGCCAAACAGGCTTTAGAGAGAATTCGTACCGAGTTAAGTCAACTGAAAGTGGTTTGTGACAAGACTCAGGTGAGTTTTACGGTTAGTATGGGTATGACCATGGTTAGACCCCCTAGAGTCTTCACAAGTAGCGATTAAGCGGGCAGATGAAGCGCTCTATCAGGCAAAACAGGCGGGTCGTAACTGCATTTTATTTCAAGCCTAAGCAGTCTTTTAAAGTGAATTTAGGTAGCCCAATACTTTTGTCAGTTCCTTGACTCAATTGGAAGTAGCTTTTTCTACATCATAATAGGGGTAGGATAACAATCGTGTGTACTACCTATACATTTATAGTGTGGTGTGAGTTATGACGGGTAATTGGAAAATGCCAGACCGCAAGTTTGCTGCTGGGGCATCCAAATCACCTCAGCACCAGGGCAAAAATAAAAACGGGCAAAGCTCGCCACAAAAACCATCGCATAACCAGCACTCTCGATCCGGTTCTGGCACAGCCACCTCGTCGTTTTCTGGGACATCTAAGACTCCCCCCAAACGATGGCTACGTTGGCCGAGTTGGCACGTCTGGGCAGTTTTAGTGGTACTGGTTTTTGGGGGAGTGGGATATACGGCAACCACAATGTTGTTAAAGCTGCCCGAGCAAAGTAACTGCCGCGCTGTATTTTGGCCACTGGCTTCGGCATCAAAGCGCCTCTATTGCGCTCAGGTGAGAGCCGAGGGGCAGACGGCCGAGGATCTGTTAGCAGCAATCGAGCTTATCAACGGGTTGCCAAACGATAACCCCATGCGTCAGCAAAGTGATCGCTACTTGCAACAGTGGTCCCAGCAAATTTTGGAGTTGGCAGAGCAAAAGTTCCAGGCAGGCAAACTCGAAGAAGCGATCACCACGGCTCGTCAAATTCCCGATCACACCGAAGCTAACCAGTTGGTTCAACAAAAAGTTAACCGTTGGCAGTCGATTTGGTCACAAGCAGAGGAACTAGAGGCAGAAATTGATCAAAAGTTGCGTCAGTCTAAGTTCAATCAAGCTTTTCAGGTCGCAATCAAACTAACTAATGTGGGCAATGACTACTGGGCAACCACGCAGTACGAAAAAGCTGTTGATCGCATTAAGGTAGCGCAGGAAGACAAAAAAAAGCTGGTTCAGGCACAAGAAAATTTCGAGCAGGGCGGACTGAAGAATTGGCAAAATACCCTGAAGCTGGCAGGGCAAATTCAATCCAATAGCTATTTTTACCAGGAAGCGCAAACACTCCTCAATCAAACTAGCGATCGCCTCCTGAAAAACGCGCGGCAGGAGATAGAAAACGAAAACTGGCAAAAAGTGATGAAGATTGCTCAGGCAATTCCTCCCAGTCTGGGTTTACAAGAACAAGTAACTGACTTGGAGAATTTGGCTTTTGCAGGCATGAATTCTGCCTCCGAGACAGTTTCGGGATTGGAAATGGCGATCAACCAGGCGAAACGGATTGAATCAGAACGCCCCCTCCACCAGAAAGCGCAGCAGTTGATCGAGCGCTGGGAACTCGAAGCTAAAGGTCTCAAGCATCTTTCCAAGGCAAGACAACTGGCACTCTCAGGCGAAGTTGAGGATCTCAAGGGAGCAATCGACCAAGCAAGTGAGGTTGCTGAGTCCAATCCTTACTATCAGGAAGCTCAACAGGAAATTAGCAACTGGACCCGTCGCATCCAGGTCATCCAGGATCAACCCCTTCTCAACCGTGCTAACCAATTGGCTAACTACGGGGATGTGGAGGCTTTGCGAGAGGCGATCGCCGAAGCCAGTAAAATTGAGTCCGGTCGCGCCCTTTCCCAAGAAGCACAAAACAAAATCCAGGAGTGGCGACGTCGCATCCAGGTCATCGAGGATCAGCCCATTCTCGAGCGTGCCAACCAGTTAGCTAGTTATAGCAGCGTTTCCGCCTTGCGAGATGCGATTAACGAAGCTAGTAAGATTGAGTCCGGTCGTGCCCTCTACGAGGAAGCGCAAAATAACATCCAGGACTGGCGGAGTCGCATTCAGGTCATCGAGGATCAACCCCTTCTCAACCGTGCCCGCCAGTTAGCCAGCTATGGCGATGTGGAAGATTTGCGAAAGGCGATCGCCCAAGCCAGTAAAATTGACTCGAACCGTGCCCTCTACGAGGAAGCGCAAAACAAAATTCAGGACTGGAGAGCTCGAATCCAGCGCATTCAAGACCAACCACTCCTCAGCAATGCAGTAACCCTAGCAAATGCGGAAAGATTTGAAGCAGCAATTGAGGCTGCCCAAGAAATTGAACAGGGTAGAGCTCTCTATGAGGAAGCACAGTCCAAAATTAGGAGCTGGCGACAGGAAATTCAGGCAAGGGAAAACCTTCAGCAAGCTCGCCAGACGGCTAGGGAGCGAACCCCAGAAGCGCTAGCAAAAGCAATTCGTACCGCTAGGAAAGTGCCTTCTGAAACAACAGTGAGAGAGGAAAGCACCAGTGCAATTGAGAAGTGGAGTGATCGACTCTTAGCAATTGCCCGTGATCGCGCTGATACCAATTTAAGAAAAGCAATTGAACTCGCGCAAATGATTCCTTCTGGAACCCCTGCCTATGCCGCCGCAAGAGTGGAAATTGAGGATTGGAAACAACAACTTCAGCCTTCTGAGGAAAACACAGAATCTTCGCCAGTCTCAGAAAATGATTTCTTGGTTGAACCCTAGTAGTTTCGGGAAGCATGGGAAGAGAGGGGAAAAAAGCAGATCAATGTTTCTCCTCCGCACCTAGGCACCTCTGCTCCTCCGCACCTCCTCACTTGAATAACCTGTAACCTTCAACTATTAACTTGGGCTGCAAGCGCGATCGCCTGAGGTAAGACGAGGTGTTCCTGAGTTTGAATGCGGCTGTGTAGGGTTTGGTGGGTATCATCCGGGAATACAGGAACGGCTGCTTGCAGTAAAATCGGACCTGTATCTACTTCTGGAAGTACCAAGTGTACCGTACAGCCTGCGATCTTTACTCCGGCTTCCAGTGCTTGTTCGACTGCCCGCACTCCCTTAAAACTCGGTAGTAAACTGGGATGAATATTAATGATTTTGTCCGGGAAAGCATCAATTAGTGTAGGTGTCACTACCCGCATCCAACCTGCCATGACTACCCACTCCACCTGATGTCGCTGCAACGCCTCGACAATCGAGCGATCCAAATCCTCACGAGATCCATATTCTCGGTGATTGCACAGCACTGCTGGTACTCCCCATTGCTGTGCCCTCCATGCCGCTTTAGCATCAGGATTGTTGTAAATCAAGACTTGAATTTGGGCATTCAACTGTCCATCTGCGATCGCTTGGGCAACTGCTTCAAAATTGCTGCCACTGCCAGAAGCCATAATTCCCAACTTCAGAGGCTTGTCTAGGTTAAGTTCGCCAAACGGAACTCGCGGTGAAATTAGCCTTGGGGTGGTCTCATCTCGTACCATTTCTATTGTTGCCCGTACAGATTTGCAGGTGGGCTTTCTAAGCTTAATAACGTGGTTGTAGGAAAAGAGGAGACATTGTCCATGCCAAAAAAACTCTCTAGTCAGTCCTGGCTGGATCAAGATGGAGTTGCTGCCTGGATTTTCCTCGCCCCTGCCCTCATTTTGCTAGGCATTTTTCTTCTCTGGCCCATTGCTTATTTGTTTTACCTCAGCTTTACCAGCGGTAGCTTCACTGCAACGGGCATCCAGTGGGTGGGCGGGCGTAACTACCTCCGCTTACTTAATAACCCCGACTTCTGGCAAGTTCTCTGGAACACCATCTATTTTACCCTTGCGACAGTTTTTCCGAGCTTGGTGATTCCCTTAATTTTAGCCGTGTTGTTGAATCAGTCAGTGGCATTGCAGGGGCTATTACGAACTGCCTACTTTATCCCCTCGATCACCTCCCTCGTAGCAGTAGGATTGGGATTTCGCTGGCTGTTTCAAAATCAAGGACCAGTGAACAGCTTTTTGACTTTTACGGATCTAGCTCCCATTCCTTGGCTCAACAGCACAATTTGGGCAATGCCAGTGTTAATTTTATTGAGTATTTGGAAACAGCTTGGCTTTAACATGGTGATATTTTTGGCAGGGCTACAAGCCATTCCGCAAGTGCGCTACGAAGCAGCAGAACTTGATGGGGCGAATGGGGTAGCTAAATTTTGGCACGTCACCCTACCAGGTTTAAGACCGACTTTGGTGTTCGCCACAGTGACAACAGCGATTTTTACACTTCGCAGTTTCGAGCAAGTTTACATTATCACTGGAGGCGGACCGCTGAACTCAACTAATCTCCTGGTTCACTACATTTACCAGGAAGCCTTTGCACGGTTCGATTTTGGCTATGCTGCTGCTGCTGCCACAGTGCTGTTAGCAATTACCCTCTTGCTGGTTTATGTTCAGCTGAAAGTTTGGGGAGAGCAAGGCGAGGGATAAAACCACCTGTCTATTAGGTTTTGGCAGTTAAGTAACCACTGAGTGCTTTTGCCCTGCTCTTTCCCGTTTCTGCTATATCCTTTACCCTGTGAACCAGCAATGCTGCCACCACGAGAAAGACACCACCTAGCACTACTGCTAGCAAGCGATTATGGTCGAGGAGGTTCTCCATCACCCACCTAAAACCAAGCGCGGCAGACGAAGTTTCCTTAATTACTTTGGTTTTCTAGACGTATCTCAGTGGGTTAGGTTTCTACTCCTTTTTGGCGCTCGATTCGGTTGCCAAATTGGGAGTAAGCGATCGCCTAGCTCACAAATCGCAAAACTCTGGCTTGGGATCGCGCTCCATAAGGTCTTGCACGGCTTGCTGGGGAGTGGTTTTACCGTTGACTAGCCGATAAACTTGACGAGCGATGGGGATAGCAATTTCCTGCTGATTGGCGAAGTCAACAAGAACGTTGGTGGTGTTGATGCCTTCGGCTGTACCTTCGAGTTCAGAAAGAATTTGCTCGATTGATTTGCCTTGAGCTAGTCCGTAGCCTACTTGATAGTTGCGCGAGAGGGGGCTGTCACAAGTTGCCAGCAAATCCCCCAAGCCAGATAGCCCAAAGAAGGTTTCGGTGGAAGCTCCTAGACAAGTTCCCACTCGAATCATCTCGGGTAAGGCTCGCGTCAGGAGAGCAGATTTAGCATTGGTGCCGAGTTTTAGACCCTCACAAACCCCAGCGGCGATCGCAATTACGTTTTTCAGGGTACCACCTATTTCTGTCCCCAGGGGATCGTCGTTGAGATAAACTCGGAAAGTTTCAGAGGCGAAAATGTCTTGTACCGCCTCGGCTGCCGCCGTAACCTTACTCGCTACCACCGTCGCTGCGGGTAAATCCTGTTTCACTTCTTTGGAAAGATTGGGACCCGAGAGTACGACCACGGAATGATTCGGGAACCCCTCCTGCCAAATTTGCGAGGGAGTGTGAGTCGTGGTTGGGTCTAATCCCTTAGTAGCACTAATCAGGATGAGTTCGGCAGGCAAGTTCATCCCTTGTAGTCGTTCTACAGTAGGTCTAACGCCTTTCATGGAAACGGCAGACAAGATCGCGTCTGCGCCTTCTATAGCTGAATCTAGACTTTCAGAGCTACGGCGCGACCAAGAGCGGACTTGATGACCATTGCGAGTCGCCAATGTTCCTAAAGTCGAACCCCAAGCCCCTGAGCCAATGACAGTAATGTTTTTCTGTTGACTTGCCAATTGTTGAGACTGGGCAACACTCTGGGCAGTTAAATGATTTGTCATCGAACTTAATTTCTAAACTAATCAGGTATTAAGTGCCAAGCCGTCTGGACTAGAAATGTTGAGTGTCAATAAAAGTAGGTAAAAAGGCACCAAGTAGATATTTTGGTAGAATCTAATTATATCATATTAAAGTTTACGGCAAAGTGATCTTTCCAGGTCGTCTAATCTCTGATAGTGACCCTGCTTACAAAATGATTATCCCAGACCATCGCTGGCTCGCAGCCTGGTTAGGCCAAACTAAAAAATTATGCTTGACAAGCTAGGAATATGGTGGTTTAGGTCCTTCGGTATACGATTTTGATCTATTTTTTATTGTTTTACAAGCTATTTACTATTTAACAATTTCTTGAAAGACTTTCTACGGCAAGTAGCAATTTTATACTTAATTAATTTGAGCCTTGTAATCGCACTAGATATTTAACTACCCGTAAACATGTGAAAACATTTTCTCAGAGGGAAGGAGGTGAGCTTGTCGTCAGTCAGTGTTTAGTTTTTTTCACAGTCCCAGTTCAGGCAGGAGGTGTCACCTCGGCTGGCTTTGAGTCTTAGCTTCGAGCTACCCTAATTGGAATGGCAAGCTATTGTTACTCGCCTCGTAGAGGGCTGTTAAATCTTGGTTGAGCGCAATCCTAGTCCAACAGTAGATCTCATCATCGAGCTGTGGGATCGACCCCATAGACCGATTTTGTTAGTAGAGCGCCACAATCCTCCTCATGGTTGGGCACTTCCAGGAGGCTTTGTTGATTATGGCGAATCAGTCGAATCGGCAGCACGCCGAGAAGCCCTGGAAGAGATGAGCTTGCAAGTCGAGCTAATCGAACAGTTCCTAGTATATTCTGACCCCAAGCGCGATCCCCGCAAGCACACTTTGAGTATCGTCTTCTTAGCCACAGCAATGGGCGATCCCCAAGCGGCTGACGATGCCAAAGATGGAGGAGTTTTTCACCCTTGGGAGGTTCCCTCAAATCTCTGCTTTGACCACGCTCAGATCCTCCGGGATTACTGGCGTTACCGACACCACGGTATCCGTCCCCGTTTGACTCCTCATTAGTAGGGAAATGGGGAGACGCGGAGATTAGGGGAAGAAGTGAGAGCGCGAGGGCGTGAGAGAGTGGGAAAGCAGGGGAAGCTGGGAGCGCGTGAGAGCGTGAGAGTTGAGAAAGTTGGAAAAGGAATAAGATTTTCGATCAAAGAAGCCCATTTACCTCCTCACTCCCTCGCTCCTCACTCCTCACTCGATTTACCTTAAACCTGTAACCTACAACACTCAACATGATGACTAACAAGCAACCGATTCATACTAACCAAGCTCCTGCACCAGTTGGACCTTACAATCAAGCGATCGCTACCACGGGAGGAATGATTTTTGTCTCTGGTCAGATTGCCCTCAATCCCAGCACGGGTGAAATAGTGGGAGGAGATGTTGCTCAACAGAGCCAACAGATGATGGCGAATCTAGAAGCGGTACTCAAAGCTGCTGGTGCTGGCTTTCCAGATGTGGTGAAAACAACTGTTTTCCTTTCGGATATGAGCAACTTTGCCGCGATGAATCAGGTCTATGGCAAATATTTTCAGGAAGCAACCGCTCCAGCTCGTTCTTGTATCGAGGTTTCGCGTTTGCCGAAAGATGCTTTGGTAGAAATTGAATGTATTGCCTTTGTGCCGTAGAGTTGCCGAGCTATATTAAGTAATATTACAAAAATGCCATCATACTGTCTTGACAGCTTGATGGTTTGGGAGCAAGCCGATATATTAAATGTATACCCGGGTAAAGCAATTATGAGTGAAATGCCAGACAAGCAAAAAGTTACCTTATATATTCCTCCAGGACTTCATCGCCAGCTCAAAATTCGTGCTGCTGTTGATACAGATTCTATGTCAGCAATAGTAGAGCGAGCACTCGCCTTTTACCTTAACCATTCCGAAGTAGTGGAAGAGGCAGAAGGTTCCCAAGGGAAAACCCATCAGGTTCATCAATGCCCAGAGTGCCATAGCTCCTTAGTAATGGAAGAAGGGCAAATGGTTTCTTTGAAAGATCAGCCCACTGTATTGGCAGAAGAAATGCCAGCAGAAAATGTCCGAGAAAGGGACTCTCAAGGAGAGGAAGAACTGGTTCCCTGCTAGGCAGCACTGGGAATTATTGCGGGGTTAATATCTGCACCATATTAATAGGTCGATAATCGTCATGCAAGAAGAGCTCAGTACGCTAATTCAAGCTCAATATCCCCTCATCTACCTCGTGACACCAGAAGAGGATCGAGCCGAACAGTCAATCGAAAGGATTGCTGAGATGAAAGCTCATCAGCGGCGCATTTATGTCTGGACAGTCACCCACGGCATTGTTGAATATGGTCAGCCCCGTAACGTTACCCAGCACAACACAGTTTCTCCAGAAGCAGCGATTGAGTGGGTAGTTCGGCAGCGAGAGCCTGGTATCTATATATTTAAAGATTTACATCCTTTTATAGATTCACCGGCAACCACACGCTGGCTTCGAGATGCGATCGCCAGTTTTAAGGGGATGGATAAGTGCATTATCCTAATGTCGCCGATGCAGCAAGTTCCCACTGAATTGGAAAAGGAAGTCGCTGTTTTAGACTATCCTTTACCCAATTTAAGTGAACTCAATCAGGTTTTATCGAAGCAATTAGAAAAAACTAACAATAGCCGCCTGAGTACAGAGGTTCGCGAAAAGCTTCTAAAGGCAGCCCTTGGACTGACGCGAGACGAGGCAGAAAAGGTTTATCGTAAGACCTACGTCCAAGCGGGGCGCTTTACCGAAGCAGAAGTTGACGTTATTCATTCCGAGAAAAAGCAGCTCATTCGGCGCAGCGGCATCCTCGACTATATTGAAGAAGACGACACGATTGATGCCCTTGGGGGTTTAGAAGAACTCAAGCGATGGCTCCGGCAGCGCTCTGGTGCTTTCAGCGAGAGGGCGAGGGAATATGGACTTCCCCAACCCCAAGGCGTACTGGTTCTGGGTGTACCCGGATGTGGTAAGTCTTTCCTTGCTAAAACTACCTCTCGTCTGTGGGGACTCCCGTTGCTCCGTTTGGACATGGGGCGAGTCTACGATGGCTCGATGGTGGGTCGCTCAGAAGCGAATCTACGCAACGCCCTCAAGACGGCTGAGTCTATTTCTCCAGTAATTCTCTTCATCGACGAGCTAGACAAAGCTTTCTCTGGGGGAACAGGTTCAGCGGATTCCGATGGCGGCACTTCCGGGCGCATTTTCGGTTCCTTCCTCACCTGGATGCAGGAGAAAACATCACCTGTATTCGTGATGGCAACCGCCAACCGCGTGGAACGTCTTCCAGGAGAATTCCTCCGCAAAGGGCGTTTCGATGAAATCTTCTTTGTGGATTTGCCCAACACCGAGGAACGCCGAGATATATTCAACATTCACCTTGGCAGGCGACGCTCCGATATTTCTCGCTTCGACCTCGACCAATTAGCCAAGGTTTCTGAAGGTTTTTCCGGGGCAGAGATCGAGCAGGCGATTATTGCTGCTATGTACGAAGCTTTCGCGCAAGACCGCGAGTTTACGCAGCTTGATATCATCGCCGCGATCAAGGCTACGCTGCCGCTGTCTAGCACCATGACCGAGCAGGTAACTGCCCTGCGAGAGTGGGCTCGTCAGCGGGCAAGACCTGCCTCATCCTCCGTCGCTGAATACCAGCGACTGGAGTTTTAACAGGCTTTCCCTCTACTCCCAACCAGGGGAAAGGCTAGCAGCTTGCTAGCAGTATACCAAATACCAAAAACACGTTGTCGTTACCGGAGGAAATACCAGTGTCTCATTTCAGCACTCTACGCACCAAGATCGCCGATGCCGAAATCCTCAAGACTTCCTTGAAGGATCTAGGTCTAACCGTCAAGAACAACGCTGACGTTCGTGGCTACAATGGTCAGCGGGTTCGTGCCGACCTCGTTGCCGTTCTCGAAGGCGAGTACGACCTCGGCTGGTCTCGCAATAGCGACGGAACCTACGACCTAATCGCCGATCTCTGGGGCGTTGCCAAGAAGCACAACCAAACTGAGCTCATTAACTCTATTAACCAGAAGTACGCTGTCAACAAGACCTTGTCAGAGGTCAAGCAGCGCGGTCTGGAAAATGCCAATGTTAAGTTAGTTGCGCAGTAGGTAATCCCTAAAAGGGCGTTTCCGAGCTTAGGGGTTGACCACCATCCGGTTAACCCTTTTTTCTACCGAAATAAGACCCAGCTATTTGCTGGGTTTACTATTGTTCATGGGTTTCTCGCTTCACCGAAAACAGACAGAAAAAGGCACTCAGCAATCAGCTTAAGCTATTGCCATTGTCTGTTGTTGTCTACGCCCGGTGGATTCAGCAATCGGAGCCATTTCTTTAACGAGGTGTTCAAACAACTCTGGTGTTAGCGCTTGAGGACCATCGGAGAGAGCTTTGGCGGGATGGGGATGAACCTCCATCATGAGCGAATCTGTCCCTGCAGCGAGGGCTGCCTTAGCCATAGCGGGAACGTACTCTGCCCAACCCGTGCCGTGACTCGGGTCAATCATAATGGGCAAGTGAGTGAGCGATCGCAACACAGGCAACACGGATAAATCTAACGTATTGCGAGTATAGCGGCGATCAAATGTGCGAATGCCCCGCTCGCACAAAATGACACGGGAGTTACCAGCCGCCAAGATGTACTCTGCTGCCATCAGCCACTCGTCGATAGTTGCTGACATTCCCCGCTTTAGGAGAATTGGTTTCTCCTGGGCACCAACTTTTTTCAGCAAGGAGAAATTTTGCATATTCCTTGCTCCCACTTGCAGAACATCGGCAACCTCAGCCACTTTCTCCACGTCAGCGGTGTCCATAACCTCAGTAATAATTCCTAAGCCGCTCGCTTCCCGCGCTGCTGCTAATAACCCTAAGGCACTTTCCCCATGACCCTGAAAGGCGTAGGGAGATGTCCGAGGCTTGTAAGCACCACCGCGTAGGAACTGAGCGCCCGCCGCTTTGACTCGTTGTGCCGTCTCAACAATCATTTCCTCGTTCTCCACAGAACAAGGACCAGCCACTAGCACAAGAGGATGCTGTTCTCCGAACGTCACTGCTCCATTGGGTGTAGGAACAGTTACCTCGCTCGGTTCCCCGTGACGGAACTCACGGCTGGCGCGTTTGAACGGCTGCTCGACCCGCAGCACTTGCTCAATCCAAGGGCTAATTTCCTGGAGTTGTAGGGGATCGAAAGAGGCAGTGTCCCCCACTAATCCCAGCACAACCCGGTGCTGACCAACAATCTTTTCTGGCGTTAGACCTCGATGTTTAAAATCTTCGCTGATACGAGTAATTTCGGCTTCTGGTGAGCCGAGTTTCATCACCACAATCATTTTTAAATTCCTTTTTTTGAAATTAACAGTGGAATGCCAGCATAGAGATTACCATAATTGAGTGTGGTATCAATCCTCGCCATTACCTCGTGGCTCTTGCCTTGCCGAGCGCCAAGCAGCCCTCAGCCGTCCCAAGTTTTGGGTGAACTCTTCCCAGCCCAAAAGACTGCCCACTCTCTGCTCATCCCAAGAGGTAGAGATGATACCATAGCTCAACCCCAGAACCCCCAAACCAAAAAGACCCATACTCACAAGCAACACTGCCGTGGTGGGCAACTTAAACCAGTCGTTGACGACAATCCAGTAGAAAACGAAAAAACTTGCCACACCTGAAGCAGTGGGAATTCCACAAAATAGTGCCATGCGTCGTACCATCCGCTTATTAACCGCTTCTGGAATTGCCGAGAGGCTGACATCGGATTTGCTAGGAGACCTCACAGACTGGCTAGAAGAGTTTTCAGAGTCTTGAGAAGAAGCTGGGGATTTCTTGGGGGGGGGTTGGCGCTTCTTTTCCGGTTCAAACGGTAAGCGATCGCGTTCCGAAGACATATAGCAAAGTGTGTTTCTCTAACGGCGAATACCAAGACTTCTAATTAAGGAAAGATAGCGCTCGGGGTCTTCCCTTTGCACATAAGACAACAGACTGCGACGATGACCAATCATCTTCAGCAATCCCCGCCGTGAAGCGTGATCTTTTTGATTAGATTGCAGGTGGGCAGTCAGTTCAGTAATGCGCTCTGTAATCATAGCAATCTGAACATCGGCTGAACCCGTGTCCGTTTCGTGAACTTGGTATTGATTGATAATTTCTTGCTTGCGTTCTTGCGTCAAACTCATGGTTGCCACTCAAAAAAACTACATTGCGACCCCTTATATTATCACCTACTATCTGCCAACGGAAAGGACACCCCACCTATAAACAATCATCCCACTGAAAAGCGACGACGACCATCTAGCCACTGTTGCAAAATGATAGCAGCAGCTTGGCAGTCAATTCTTGCTTTATTTTGGCGAGATAGAGAGCGTTTTTTGGCCTTTAGTTGCTCCTGTGCCTCATGGGAAGTTAATCGCTCATCCATATATTCCACAGGCAACTGGAGAGCGTTGGACATTCCTTGGGCAAATTTTTGCACCTGTTGCGCTTGCGTTCCTAGTGCGCCATTCATCGAATAGGGCAGACCAACCACTAGCACCTGAACTTGCCTCTCCTCAACCAGCTTGCGTAGCTGCTCTAGATCTTGATTAAAAGAAGTCCGCTCAATCGTAGTCAGACCCGTCGCAATTAGCCCTGTCCCATCGCACCCGGCTACTCCCAGACGCTTTTTCCCGACATCTAACCCTAATGCTGAGATTTTTGTCACGTCGCTACACTCCAGTCACGTCGGCAACGATCCGCGAATTCAAAATGCAAAATATAAAATTAAAAATTGGTATCCCTGATTTTGAATTTTGAATTTAAATTTTTAATCGTTTGTCATTAACCCTGATGACCATTCTCTGGTCGCTCTGAAGGCTCTGTTGAGATAGTCCCCTCCTCACCCACGCCAGAGGCATCGCTGCGAGAACCAGGTGATGGGGGAAATGAGGAATGAGCCCACCAGGACATCCGACCAGGGGCAGGAGTACCGCGAGGCTGTAATCCTTGCAAGACTTCGGATAGCTGTAACCGTTCTAGGGAGGTTTGTTTAGCTTCCCGCAGCTTATGCCAAACTGAGCGAGACATCAGCAAGGTATGTTCCATGCGTTGCGCTCCCAGTTGTTCAAAATATTCTTCTCGCTCTGGCTGATAGTCTGCCGAAACCAGTTGCAAGGCTTGAGGTGGTCTCTGCCGAACAATCTGAGCCATTTGCGAAAGCAATTCTGGATACAACCAGGTGTAGGCTGGGTGAACCGTCAGCTCTGCCTGATGAGCTCGCGTACCATCGCAGCAATTTTCCAATCGGAAATAGCCAATTGCTGCTTTGCGCTGGGGTTCAAACACGTAGCTTCTGACCACCTCGGTTTGATTCATCCACTGCCCCAGCTTCGCTAGGAATGCGCTCAAGAACCCCGTTTTGAAATCCCGAATATGGCGGTCAAACACTTGGCGTAGTAGCGGAGGCATGGAAACAGTATCGAGCTGATAGATAAGCTGGGCATCAACGTTACTCACTGGTAAGAGGTTTGGCAAATCGGGTTCATTTTGGGCAAGTTGCTCTAGCAACTCTGGAACGAGTGCCCAGTAGGTAAGCTGCGCCAGCGGCTGAAACCCGTTGTGCCGATAAAGCGCCAAGGTACTCTTATTGTTAATGTTGACTTCCAGAATCCAGGTTCGCGCCTCCCAAATCTTCTCAAAGCAGTAGCGTAAGAGCTGGGAGCCCACTTCTGTTTTTGATAGTGGTGCTCGGGGATCAACTAGCACCTGCTCCACTCGCCAAGTGCTGCGCGTACTGTTGAACGGAGAGACTTTAATGCAACCGATGATTTGCTGGTTTTGCTCCGCCACATAAACGCACCAGTTGTGTTGAGCCGGATTGGGAAATAGGCTCAAAAATTTCAGGAAACCGTACCAGCGTCGAGCTTTTTGTAAGTTTCTCCCTAGCGCAACCGCACAACTGTCTTGCTCTGCCTCCGATGACATAGCGGCTAGGGAGTCAATCGCCCCAATGTCACGGTATTGCATCGAGCGAATTACAACTTCGGTCTTTTCAGGGAGAGATACACTCATGTTGAACCCAACTACCTCTAATCCGACCAGCGTGGACACTCAGTCGGTTCCTGTTACGATCTTAACAATCTTAACGATTTTTCCGTAATTTCACAGCGTCGCGGCTAGGAGTTTCCCATGTCTTTGCCTGCTGTGACGGTAGTTCAACAATCCGAATCTTTGTAAATTTTTGTAAACTATTGAATAACCAATCTAGAGTACTTCAAGCCTATTACTCGGCAGCTTGGGAGGCAACTCCTGGCTTGACGACATGGGCTACTACTGCGATGACTTAGGAGAATCTAATTTCCATGAAACGACTTCTTGCTGTAGAGCGTTCCTTGCTCATCGGTCATATTTTCTCGATGGCTTTCGGTTTGGCGGGGTTACTACTTGTTTTACCCAATACCGAGTTCATCAGTAACTTGCCCGAGTTCGGACTTAGCGCATTTAACTGGTCAATGGCGGGGGGCGGAATCGTTTATATGCTTTTGGGAGCGGCTGCTGTAGCCGTCTATGCCTACCGCACCTTGGGGTTATGGCATTGGCTGAGTTTTATGTTACCTGCGGTCTTCCTGTCTCTGGGAAGCGAACTTTTAGGCACTAGTACCGGGTTCCCTTTTGGTGATTATCGCTACCTTAGCGGTCTGGGTTACAAAATTGCAGAGTTGGTTCCCTTCACTATTCCCCTGTCCTGGTTTTATGTGGGGTTTGCTGCCTATATTCTTGCTCGTGCAGGTCTAGAAAGCCGCAGGATGCCCAACTGGTTACGTTCTGTCTTTGCGATCGCCTTCGGTGCTATGCTTTTGACTTGCTGGGATCTTGTCCTCGACCCAGCTATGACTCAAACAGCAGTGCCTTTCTGGATTTGGGAACAACCAGGCGCTTTCTATGGAATGCCCTATGAAAACTTTGCGGGTTGGTTTGCCACGGGAGCCTCCTTTATGAGCGTGGCAGCCTTGCTGTGGAGAAAAGCGCCCGTCACCATGCCCCGCACCCAGCTCGGATTACCGCTAGCGATTTATCTGAGCAACATTCTCTTTAGTGCAGTGCTGAGTTTAGCAGCAGGAATTTGGCTTCCCGTATTCCTGGGTTTAGGCTTCGCGGTTATTCCCTCCCTAGCTTTTTTCTGGATGGCTGCTTCTTCTCAGACCACCCTTCCAGAACAGTCTGAAGATGCCGCCAGCTCCGAAGGAGATTCCGGGGGAACTAGCTCATTTCCTGTTACCTCGGTCACCTCGAAGTGAGCTGGGTGGAAAGGTTGTTAAGTGAGCAAACTTTGGGTGCCATTGCAATGGGGTTAGTGCTGCTGCAAACGCCAGCAGCGTTTATTTTCCTTTCCCGTCTGCTCAAAGGTCCAGGGCGTCGCCCTCCTTTAGAACCAAAAGCGCCTGTCCTGGAACAATTGGGGAAAGTTAGTGTGGTGGTTCCTACCCTCAACGAAGCAGAGCGAATTCGTGCTTGTTTAGCAGGACTCACTCAGCAGAGCTACCAGGTGCGCGAAATTATCGTTGTCGATAGCAATTCTGAGGATGGAACCCCCGAACTAGTCAAAGCTGCCCAACAACAAGACCCCCGCTTTCGCTTAATTAAGGATGACCCTCTTCCCCCTGGCTGGGTGGGACGCCCCTGGGCACTGCACAACGGTTTTTTATCGAGTTGTCCCAAAAGCGAATGGATTTTAGGGATTGATGCTGATACACAGCCCAAACCAGGGTTGGTTGCTGCTTTACTAGAAGCTTCACAGGGGTATGACCTGCTTTCCCTATCGCCGCAGTTTATTCTCAAATCTCGTGGGGAGTGGTGGTTGCAACCAGCGCTGTTAATGACATTGCTCTATCGATTTGACCCCGCAGGTGTGGATGCTCAGACCCCAGAAACAGTAATGGCGAATGGACAGTGTTTCTTGTGCCGTCGCTCAGTTTTGGAGCAGTTGGGCGGATATCAATGTGCAGCAAACTCGTTTTGTGATGATGTTACCCTCGCGCGTCACGCCGCTGCTCAAGGGTTCCGGGTGGGGTTCGGAGATGGTGCCCAAGTAATCAAAGTGAGGATGTATGAAGGGGCACTCCAAACTTGGCAGGAGTGGGGGCGATCGCTCGACCTCAAAGATGCGTCCTCGCCGAGTCAGCTTTGGGGGGATTTGTGGCTGCTGTTTAGCACTCAAGGATTGCCCCTACCTGTTTCTGCGGTTTTACTGACTTGCTTGGCACTGGGAGATGCTTCGGTCTCACTAATGGTAGCAGTGGGATTAAACTTATTCTTACTAACGATTCGGGTTGCATTATTGTGGGCGATCGCGCCTTCTTACGACCGCTCGAATCCGCCCCTACCCTTCTGGCTCTCTCCCCTAGCCGATCCCCTAGCTGTCTTACGTATTTTCCTATCTGCGTTGAGGCGACCTACTCAGTGGCGAGGGCGGACTTACAGAAATTCTGAATTCTGAATTCAACCCTGTTGCAAAGTAGGGGATTGACCTGCGGCAAAAGCAGTGGCGATCGCATCGCACCGCTCATTTCCCTCGTTGCCACTGTGACCCCGAACGTGCTGCCATTTCACTCCTGGAGAATTCAGTTGGTCGAGTTGCTTCCAGAGGTCTTGATTAAGCACTGGTTTTTTCTGTGAGGTTTTCCAGCCTTTCTTCTTCCAACCTTGAATCCATTGGGTAATGCCCTTTTGAAGATATTGGCTATCGGTGTAAAGGGTAACTGGCTCGGTTTGCCCAGAGGCAGAGAGGAATTCGAGAGCTGCGATCGCAGCTTGCATCTCCATGCGATTGTTTGTCGTTTCTGCCTGGGAACCACCCATTTCGTGAACTGAGCCATCCACAAAATAGACAACCACACCCCAGCCGCCAGCGCCAGGGTTGCCCATGCAGGCTCCATCCGTGTAAAAGCTACCGATTGTAGAAGTAGAAGGCATAGTCATGACAATTAAAAAATTGGTGAGTCACTAGTCATTAGTAACAAACAGTCAAACCCTGTAAGTGTTAGCAACTAATGACAAAGGACTAAGGACTGAAGATCACAATTGCCTCCTGGCTTGGTTTAGCAGGAAGGCTAAGCTTGCCAATTGGTAAAATTGAAGTGCTTCTGGGCAAGCTGAGAAACTAGCGCTATCCACCCAAGCCGCCGCCATGTCCTACGAACCCCTTCACCACAAATACCGCCCTCAGACATTTGCGGAAGTGGTAGGGCAAGACGCGATTGCCACCACCCTTACCCGTGCTGTGGATACCCGACGGATTGCCCATGCGTATCTATTTACGGGTTCTAGGGGGACAGGCAAGACTTCCACCGCGCGAATTCTCGCCAAGTCGCTTAACTGCCTAGCAAGCGACCAACCCACCTCCAAGCCTTGTGGCGTTTGTGAAGCCTGCCGGGCGATCGCGCAGGGTTCCTCTCTCGATGTGATTGAAATTGACGCTGCAAGTAACACGGGGGTGGATAACATTCGAGAAATCATTGAGCGCGCTCAATTTGCCCCCGTTCAGTGCCGCTACAAGCTGTACCTGATTGATGAAGTTCACATGCTCAGTGTGGCGGCGTTCAATGCCTTGCTTAAGACTTTAGAAGAGCCTCCCGCACGAGTGGTCTTTGTCCTCGCAACAACAGATCCGCAACGGGTGCTGCCCACAATTATCTCTCGCTGCCAGCGGTTTGATTTTCGTCGCATTCCCCTAGAGGCAATGGTGTCTCACCTTCAGGGGATTTCCGCGAAAGAAAATATTGACATTACCGAAGAAGCGATCACCTTAGTTGCTCAGATTGCCAATGGGGGGTTAAGAGATGCCGAAAGCCTTCTCGATCAGTTAAGCCTGTTATCCGGTACTGTCAACATCGAGCGGGTTTGGGATTTGGTGGGGGCAATTCCAGAGAACGATTTGCTCGCACTGTTGAGAGCGATCGACGCCAGTGACCCAGAAGCAGTGCTTCAGCAATGCCGAAACTTGATGGATCGAGGTCGCGAACCCCTCGTTGTCCTGCAAAACCTTGCTGGTTTCTATCGAGACTTACTCATCGCCAAAACTGCCCCCAATCGCCCGGATATGGTGGCTGTCACTTCCCCAACCTGGAAGCAATTATGCGAAGAAGCTTCCCACTGGGACAACGAGAGAATTTTGCAGAATCAAAAACATCTCAAAGACAGTGAAGTCCAACTTAAAAACACCACTCAGCCCCGCCTGTGGCTAGAAGTCACTTTATTCGGCTTGTTGCCCGCAGCTCATTCTGTTCAACTGGAACCAACAAAGGCAGAGGGGGAAGAAGAGGCGGGGACGCGGGGACGCGGGGACGTGGTGAAGATTACGGAACACCACAACTCTCCGCCTCAGGAGGAAAGCGACTCTCCTCACTCCTCACCCCTCACTCCTCACTCCGCACTTCCGCAACAGCCAGCGGCAGAAACTCCGAACAGCTCAACTACAACAGACTCAGAGCAAGGTGAAGCTGAGGCTTCCAAGGTTCCTGCTGTTGAATCTTGTTCTAACTCGGAACAAACACCACCGCATCTCTGGCAACAGGTGCTAGAGCAAATCCAACCTCCTGCAACTCAGGCACTGGTAAGTCAGCATTGTCATTTAAAGAGTTATGAAGGGTCTCATGCCTACATCGACGTGCGGAACAAAAACTTACTTAAGATGGCTCAGGACAAAAAACCAAATATTAAATCCGCTTTTGAGGCAGTTTGCCAACAAAAAATTAGTGTCAGCCTGCAAGTAGCGACGCAAGGTGGAGTAGAAAGCACCCCCCCGCCTGGGGATAAGTCACAGAACAACACACCGCCGAAATCACAAGAAACGCCGCAACCAGCCCAGTTCAACCAGCAGTCATCAACGTTGAGCGAGGCTAGTTCAGAAGCGACACCTCAGCAGGAAATCGCATCTCCTTCTAACCAAGCGACGATTCAGACAAATCCATCTGTAGAGGATGTTACTCCCTCAGCATCCCCATATTTAGCAAATGCATCACCCACTCCGGTAAAAGAGTCTCACCAGGCGAATTCTCAAAACAGGGATGATGAAGTCCAAAATGACTTAACCAGTGCGGCTCAAAGCCTCGCTAAGTTCTTCCAAGGAGAACTTGTCACCCTCAATGATGAACGGCTAGAAGTTAATGAGCAAACAGCACCCCAGCAATCAGAGAATTCCGCAGACACTACTGCCGAAATGCAACAAGCGCAGGAAGTGAACCCAGATGACGACGAGGACATCCCATTCTGATTAATATTCAAACTTTTCTTAGCTGCTACCTTGATGGGAGGTTTTCACCCATTTCAGCTGCTTTGCTCGCACAGCCATGCGAGCTGTTGTAATCGGCACGATAACCAGCCAGTGGAACATATAAGTCATGCCCTGTAGGGTGTGGATGCAGACGAGGATAATGCTCGGAAGGCTCGATTCTTCCCTCTTTCTATGAGTGCGACGCAAGCCTGTAGACATTGCCCAGATGCTAAGTGCAAAAAGCAAACTCGTTAGTGGCATCAACATGGGAAGACGATGACGAACTGTAGCGATTAGGAAGTCTGGCACGGCTACAGTTGGGAGAATGTACTGAATCAAGACAAATGAGAATAGATCCAGCGTTTTTGAGAAGCCCATGCGGTTGCGGGCAATTAGACGCCAGTAATCGAGATAGCGCTGATATCCTCCTTCTACCCAGCGGTTACGTTGATGCCAGAGGGAACTAGCACAGGTAACTCCCTCCTCTTCGACAGCAGGAAATGGGAGGAACTCTATATCCCAGCGATCCAGGTGCAAACGAAGGGTGAGATCTAAATCGTCCGTAATCGTTTGCTCATTCCAGCCGCCACAACTTTCGAGGGCAGCACGACGAACGAACTGACCATTGCCCCGTAGTTCCCCGATACCACCCGTAGCAATGCGCTGCTGCTGAATAAAGCTGTCGAGTGCCATTTCTGCCATTTGTCCGCGAGTCCAGAAATTGAAGGGAGCATTGGCGATCGCTTTGCGTGCTTGTACTGCCCCTGTAGGTTTCGCATCGAACCTAGGTAGTACCCGCCGCAGGATGTTGTTGGGTACTTGGGCATCGGCATCAAACACGGCAATAATCTCGCCTCGGGTTAGGGATAATGCCTGATTTAGTGCCCCAGATTTGCCTCCACTAGCGTTTTTAGGGCGGTGCAGCACTTTGAGTTGCTCGTAATCTTTTGCCAGCTTGTCTAACAGGGCAGAAGTTTGGTCTGTGCTGTGGTCATCAATTACCCAGAGTTCATACTTCTCGTTTGGGTAATCTAAATTACATAGGGTATCCACTAATTTCCCGATCACCGCTTCTTCATTTTGGGCAGCCACCAGGATAGAGACAGAAGGGGCATGGGCTAAGGCATCGTCCGACAAAGGTTCGCTTTCGGTTTGCGGACGAGTAAGGACAATGCGTGCTACTTGCACTGCCAGCAGCCCAGTCAAGCCCGCAACAATCCAGGAACCCCAAGAGATTAGGTGGAGCGCAATTGTGCTGCCCCAAACCATCATCAACAGCACTGCCGCTTTGCGTCTGCGTCCTCCTAAGCCCCCAAAGAAATCGCTTCTAAATTCTTCTTCTTCTTCTTTGGGGTCATACCAATCAGATAACCAAGAGCCAATGGGGTCAAGCTCATCGTAAGACTCGTTCTCTGACCAGGAATTTTCTGGCATAGGCTACGGATTTAACCACTAATTGCGAGCAACAAGGAATGCGAAGCAGTTGCTTAAGCGACACTGAATCGTGAATGCTGTGGGCTGATTTTTCTGAAGTAGGAAACAGCTTACTACTTCAAGATCAGATTTTTCGGAATTGCGCTTTAATGCGATCTTAGCTTCGATTAGCTTCAACTTCAGCAACATTTCTCAGTCATACTCAATCTGACTTAAGCTACGAGTAGGAAATGCGATCGCCTCTTCGCAAAGCTCAGGATGTTATTTTTTAACCATGTCGGAGATGAGCTTATGATGACCAGTTGGATAGCGATTGTAGCACTCGGATTAGGTTCTCTGCTCTGGGTAGAGATAATACGAGACTTTTATCACCTTCTCTGCCATTATTGGTCGCCACTGCATCGCTTGCATGTTTCCCATCATCGCGTCTTTCGTCGGGATTTGACTGTTGTTAGTGACAGCACTTATCGACGGGCGCAGTGGGTGAATGATGTGCCAGAATCTTTGGTGATGCTACTGTTTAGTTTTTTGCCTTGGGGCGTGATGTCAGTTTATGCTCCCTCGCAGCAATGGGCAGCGTTGGCAGGTTCTCTCTATACTCTCATTTTCCTTCTAGGTGCGATCGCGCGAGGCAGTGGCATTGCTTTTGCAGACGAACTCACCGACATTACTCATCGCCCAGGAGGGTTTGTTACTCCACCCGCCCGCTGGTTTGTCAATCGTCCCTATCATTGGCGACATCACTTCGATAATCAAAAGGCTTATTATTGCAGCACACTAACTTTGGTAGATAAGTTGATGGGAACGGCGCTCTCACTCAAGGGGAAAAGGATTGCTGTAACGGGAGCATCGGGAACGTTGGGGCGATCACTCCTTCAAAATCTCCACTCGCGCGGGGCAAAAGTCACTGCGCTGACTTCTTCTGAGCAGACGGTGACTTTAAAGGTGAAGGGCGAACAATTGCCTGTCAAGACGATTAATTGGCAAGTGGGCAAAGAGTCAGACTTGGCAGAAGCGCTAAAGAAGATTGATATTCTGATTCTCAATCACGGCATTAACGTACATGGGGAGAGTACAGCCGAAGCAATTGCCCAATCTTATGAGGTTAATACCTTCTCCAATTTGCGGTTACTCGAACTCTTTCTTAACACTGTTGGTAGCAACGAAGATATGGTGCGTAAAGAAGTTTGGGTGAATACCTCAGAATCGGAAGTTAACCCCGCTTTTAGCCCTCTCTACGAACTAACTAAACGCGCCTTGGGGCAGTTAGTAACGCTGCACCGTCTCGATGCACCTTGCGTGGTGCGAAAAGTCGTTCTCGGACCATTTAAAAGCAATCTCAATCCCATTGGTGTCATGTCTGCCGAGTGGGTGGCAAAACAGATTGTTAACTTGGCAGTGCGAGATTTCCGTAACATCATTATCACAATTAATCCGCTAACTTATCTTATTTTTCCGATTAAAGAATTCTTGGTTTCGACTTACTTCAAGTTGTTTAGTCATAAAAGAGCGGAGAAGATCGATGTCACACCGACTTCTGAAGCATCGGAGGCAGAATTAGAAGCGGAGAGTTAAACTATTAGTTAAAAAGTGAAGAAAGGTTCTAGTAGTCGGTATCGCTGGCATAAATTTAGGAGCGCTTGCCAAAGATATATCTTACCTACAGTTTGGTTAGTAACAGCAATACTCTATTACTCCAAAGATATCTTCTACTTTAATAACGGTTCCGGTGGAATAGACTGGCAAGTGGGTTCCCCAAAATATTTTAAAAACGGACTACACTAGGTTTGGTTATGGCATTGCCGTTGATTCATTATCAGGTAAGATCTAAGCGGTTCAAAACTTTGCTCGCTGATGGAGAAAACTATCAGAAAAGTTTTTATATTATTGCTCCTCCTTTATAGACAAAGCTAGGAATAACAAGCAATTATTCCAGTACATGAAAGTTAACGAACAGAACGCTTTTGCTTTGCAATCAAGCGTGCAGCGAGGACACCACCGATGAAGCCAAACAAATGTCCTTCCCAAGAAATTCCCGGTTGCGACGGTAGAACCCCCAGTAACAATCCACCGTAAAACAATCCAACAATAACTGACAACAAAATGGAAGCGAAGTTGCGTTGAAAGTAGCCCCGCAAAAGGAGAAATCCTAAATACCCAAAAATCAAGCTACTTGCTCCAATGTGGAAACCGGGTGTACCAAATAGCCAAATCCCCAGCCCACTCACAAGCATGGTAATGGCAGTAACAATAAAAAAGTCGCTGGTTCTTTGTAGCATGACAAACCAGCCCAAAGTGATAAAGGGGATGGTATTGGCGATTAGATGTGCCAAACCGCCATGAAGAAAAGGTGCGAATAAAATGCCGCGAAGTCCTGTGAGACTATGCGGTTTAATTCCCAACCTGGCTAGGGCACCTCCAAAAAAAAGTAGATCTACTATTTCCACAATCCAAAAAATAGCTACAAATCCGCCTAAAATATATGCTTGCGTCTTTAATTCCTGGGCGAGTAATTTTGCTTCCTGGTTCCTCATTGTTGGTGCCTTTGATAAGTTTGCATATTATATTTTCCCAAGGTAACAACTTCCAGAGTTAGCGCGATTACGATTGAGAGACTACATCCTCGCTGGCGGAGCGTTTGGCTTGCAGCTTCCAGCCCCATCTTTGTAGACTAAGTGCAACCCCACCCCCGGCAAGAGTGGCAATCAAGTCCAACGGTTGAAAGAAAGAAATTCCTAACAATAGTCCTAATCCAGCAATGCCCCAAAAAGGGAGCGCCACTGTCTGACGCTGGGTTTCTACCAGTTGCTTAATCCCACCAGTGGACATTTCTTCTAATAAAGTTTCTTTGATCTGGCGTTGTTTTGCCGCAGAAACAGATAAGCCCATTTTACTGCGGAGTTTTTCAACCTTGCGGGCGTTGGTACTATATTCGGTTAATTCATCCTCTGCCATGAGGATTAAGCCTTCATATTGTTCCATCTTTTATTCCTGTGAGTGATAATTAGCACTCGTTAGTACTCTAGGCTAGACTAGCATCGTAATTCATCGTCTATAGTTTTATAGCAATGCCAGAATCTTTTTTACTCAGTCGCGTTTTACTACGCTTTCCTCAATCGGAAGACTTGCTCGAAGATTTATCGGCTGCTGCGGTAACGCCAGATGGCAGCTTGTGGGTAGGTTCGGATGAACTGACATCCGTGGAGCGCCTCTCTCCAATTGAACCTTATATTTTTGGCGATCGCCAAACGTTTTCGGTTGGAGATTTCGTCGATTTATTTAACAGCGAGGACGAAATCGACATTGAAGGAATGGATTATTCCCATGATTATCTTTGGCTAACCGGTTCCCACAGTACAAAACGTAGTAAAGCGAAAAATAAAAAACCGGAAAAAAATATTCAAAGACTTTCCGAAATTAACACCGATTTAAACCGCTATTTACTAGCTCGCATTCCGGTAATTAATGGCGAATTAGTCAAGTCTTGCTCTCTTTCGGACCAACCTGAACAAGAACTAACAGCAGCCTGTCTTCAGAAAACAGCAGGGCGCAATCTCCTTATTGAGGTTCTCAAACAAGACCCCCACCTCGCACCTTTTTTATCTATTTCCCTTCCCAGTAAAGACAACGGATTCGATATTGAAGGATTAGCAGTTCACCGAGATAAAATTTTTCTGGGTTTACGCGGTCCGGTTTTGCGAGGCTGGGCAATTATCTTAGAAATAGAAGTAGAAGAAACAGAACCAGGACAATTAACGCTTAAAGCAATTGGAGAGGAAGGACAACTTTACAAAAAACATTTTGTTGACCTGAATGGCTTAGGAGTGCGCGAACTATGCTTAGATGGCAAGGACATGATTATTTTGGCAGGGTCAACAATGGATTTAGAAGGCTCAATGCGAGTTTTCCGGTTAAAAGATATATTAGACCGTTGTGGAAACACGCTTTGCGGGCAGGAATCAGAGGATTTGGAAGTGTTGTTTGACCTGCCTTTTAATTTCGGTAGCGACCATGCTGAAGGACTAACACTGTTTCGGTGTCTGGGACAACCCAATTCTTTATTGGTGGTTTATGATTCTCCTGATCCCAAAAGAAAACCAACATCTACCGAAGTTTTCGCAGATGTTTTCCAATTGAAGTGATGCGATATACCGGAGGCATGACGCGAACGACATCTCTCGCGGGGCGATGCTAGGAATTTGCAAGGGGCTGTGTGACGGACAGCTCACGGTGGCAAATTACTTCGCCACCCGTGTCCTTCCGAATTCAACCCGCGCACCTTAAAAGCCCTGCCCCCCGTGTCCTTCTCCGCGTGCATCGCCTGCGGCCTATACCTGCAAGGTCTCGAAAGAGACTTCTGCTGGTGATTAAGGTACTACTATTGATGCGAATATGTTTCGGCAATCTGGGTTTAAATCGGGCGGGAGACTGCAAAGAACAGCAAAGGATCTGAATTTCGTAGTTCGTAATTCAAACTGGGCGAACAAATTCCCAAACTGCATTGGTAATTAAGCCGATAGCAATCATCGATACTATTGTTAGTGTTCCGATTCCTATTCGTTTGAGCCATTTCAAAACAGACTTGATTTCGGAAACATCCTGCTGGAGTTGGGAAATATCTTTTTGAATCCCGAAACCTCATGTTGGAGTTGGGAAAAATCCTGTTTGAGTCCCGAAACATATTGTTTTAGCCCCGAAACGTCTTGCTGGAGTTGGGAAACATCTTGTTTGAGTCCCGAAACATTTTCGGTCAGCTAATCTAGCTGATTCTCAACAACTGCAATTCCTTCGCCATTGTTGGTCAGTTTGTCAAGGACTACTCCTTCCCATCTGGTTTTTGCGTTAGTCATTTTTTTGAGATTGTGGTGTTCTCTACGCGCTCATACAGGTTATCTAGAGTTTTTAGGTTGAAGTAGTCTAGTCGTTTTTTTTAGGGAATTAGAGTTGCATAGTCGCAGCTTATTTCCCTCTGCGCTACCTTTACCATTGATTATGCAATGCCAGGAAATTATTCCAGGCGCGATAACACTAATCGATAGCGGTAGAGTGCTACAGGATGCTTCCTAGCCGCAAAATAGTCGGGGTCTTGAGGGGACAAATAAATGGCAGTAACTTGGTCAGCTTCTATCTCGGTTGACTCCAACTGCTGATAAGCCGTTGTGGTTTCTACTTCGTTGAGGTAAATTGGAGAGTCTACTCGAAAGACCTGCTGAGTAATTTCTGTGGCGATAAATTGATGCGGTGCTGGCGTTTCACTCGCTCGTCCAGTTACAGTCGCAATGAGTTGCCCGTCGCCTTGCAATTGGGTGATTTGGCGATTAGTGTTATTGGGATCAACTTTGACAGATAAAACGGCGCGATCGCCCAAATATGCCCGAGCAATCTGCAAGCCGTTAAACTCTCTTTCAGCAACCACCGCTAAAGAAGCGGTTTGCAACAACGAGCCTGGCAACCCCACTCGGACGTTTTTTTCGACAAATCGCACCTGAAACTTCACAGGCTGATGTAAGTATGGGCGATTCCCTTCAAACCCAGGAGTAACGAGTTCGGGTGCGAGAGGGGCAACCATCTCCTCTAGGGTACTCGTCACTTCCCACGTGCCTGCCATCCAGTCGGGATAGACTAAATCGCCTCCATCAGCAGCCTCTACCGATGGCTTACTATCCCAGGCGGGAAATTGTTCTAAACGGTTAGCTAGTTGCCCTGCTGAGGCGCTTTTCGCTCCCCAAAGCATCAAGATTAGAGCCAGACAGATACAACCCCAAAATTTCATTAGACCTCTTACAAGTATCAACAACTGCCGCGAGTAGCGAATTTGGGTTTTGGGTTAATGGGGAATGTTTTTCCCCTTTCCCTTTACCCCAAGAAAGTTTTCACCCCGACTACCCTTCTCTACGCACTCCTTAAGGATTGCTTTATAAATCAGCTCTTAGAGATATTATTGTTTTTCCCAAGTTCTTCACATTTTGGGTTTAGTCTACTCCTCGTAGTCACAGTGAATATTTGAAAAAGGAAGAAATTTTTTTTATTTTCCTTCTGCCTTTACGGACATCTCACGGGCGCGAAGTAATTGAGCAGTCGTGGTTCGAGGAATAAGCGAATTCTTGAGAGCCCCGTCGCGCCCGTGTCCTCGCGAGGAAAGCATTACCCGAAAGCTAGAGCCAACACTTAACGATTGACTATGAGCACCATTACCGTTACAACGAAAGCCGACAGTGGGGAAGGAACTCTGCGAAATGCGATCGCTTCTGCCACCGATGGGGATACAATTAAGTTTGACTCCAGTTTGGCGGGTAATACAATTACCCTCACCAGTGGTCAACTCGAAATTGAACCGGGCAAAAACCTAACGATTAATGGCGCAGATGCCAATGGTTTAACCATCAGCGGTAACGACTCCTCCCGCGTCTTTTTCGTCAACTCCAATCAAGATTTCCCTGCTAGCGCGACACTCAAAAACCTCACGGTTGCCAATGGTTACACTAGCGATCGCGGTGGTGGAGTATACGCAACTCATAAAGGCGCGGTAACTGTAGACAATGTCCAATTTGAAGACAACGTTGCTGACAAAGGCGGCGGTGCCATCTACAGTAAATGGGACACCGACTTAGAAGTCACCGATAGTGAATTCGATAGCAATAAGGCAGTTGCCGGGAACGACGAACGCGGTGCTGGAGCGATTGGTTTTGTTAGCCGTGGTGAATTTACAGTTAAAGACAGTGAATTCACCGATAACGAAGGAATCAACGGTGGAGCAATTAATAGCCTGCAAGGGAAGCTAACCGTTGATGACTCCCTGTTTCGCAACAACGACACCACCGCTGGCTCGTATGACAACGGAGAAAATGAGCCTGAGCCTGCAGTAAGAGGTTACGGCGGTGCCATCTTTACCGACAGAGCCAGCTCTCCCAGTGGGGACAAATCTGGCGAAATTCGCATTACAGACAGTGAATTTAAGGGTAACTCGGGTCGAGGAGAAGGAGGAGCTGCCTATCTCTACACCAGCCCTCAAGATGAAGTCACCATTGCAGATAGCCTTTTCAAAAATAATGAAGTGCTTAACCTACCGAACGGGGGAAACTCCGGTAATGGTGGTGCTGTAGTGCAGTTTACCGATGGGCAAAACGAGGGACTTACTATTCGCAATAGCACCTTCGCGGACAATACCGCCGCTAGCCAAGGCGGTGGCTTGTGGATGGAAAATGCACCCACAACTATCACCAACAGCACTTTTTCCGGCAACGAAACCACAGGCTCCATAGCCGGCACTGGTGGCGGTGGAATGACTCTTTACAGTGACACCGACATCAAAGACAGCACAATTGCGGGTAATAATGCGAGTTGGGTTGGTGGTGGCATATTCGCACCCAAGGATACAAAGGTCACCGTCAAAGACACTATCTTTTCCAACAACACCGCAGATAATGAGCCCAACGGTGGAGAGGGCAAGCAACAAACTAATCGCCAATTAACCGGGTTGGGAGGGAATTATCAGTATCCTGCTGACGAGGATTCGGTCAATGTGACTGAAAATATCGAGACAGACGTTATCCCCGAACTTGGTTCCCTGCAAGATAACGGTGGGGCTGTTCCTACTCATCTCATCGGTAATTCTGAGATAGAGAACGCAGGTGCAGAGGCAATGGGTAGTGCGATAATGTAATTAGTCCTTAGACGCTCCTTCGGAGCAGTCCGTAGTCAACAGTTGTTAGTCCTTAGTGCTAACACGGAAAAATCGACTATTGACTAATGACTGTTGACTAATGACAATTGTGAATTTTGAATGGGAGCGTGATCGTCGGCTAGCCGTGCCATGCTTGCGCTAGAGAGCGAATTGCTTGCAGTTGTTCCTCAGACATCCGCTTGAGATTCCCAAGCACTAAATTCATCCGTCCTTGCAATTTGAGTTGTTCGCGGTGACGGGCAAGAAAATCCCAATAGAAGAAGTTAAATGGACAAGCTTTTTCACCCGTGCGATTTTTAGGGTTATAGGTGCAATCGCCGCAATAATCGCTCATTTTATTAATATAGTTCGCCGATGAGGCATAGGGCTTAGATGCTAATACGCCTCCATCAGCAAACTGCCCCATTCCAATTACATTAGTTTGCATCACCCAGTCATAGCCATCCACAAATGCCGAATGGAACCAATCCTCAATTTGTTGAGGAGAAACTCCTGCAATCAAAGCAAAGTTACTCAGTACCATTAGCCGTTGAATGTGATGGGCATAGCCCATCTTCTCCACTTGAGAAACAATCTGGTGCAGACAATTCATATCTGTTTTGGAACTATCCCAATAAAATTTTGGTAGCGGTTGAGTATGATTGAACCAGTTTTTCTCAGGATAGTCCGCATCCATGTAATTATAGATGCCGTGCATATATTCCCGCCAGCCTAGCACCTGACGAATGAACCCCTCCACGCTGTTTAATTCCAAGTCATTCTCGTAATAGGCGCTTTCGACTGCCTCGATGACTTCCATCGGTTGCAGTAACCCCAGATTGAGGTATGGGGAAAGCATGGCATGCCACATCGTTTCTTGCCCCGTTACCATCGCATCTTGGTAAGGACCAAAAGTGGGCAGGCGCTTTTGCACAAAATGGTCTAAAGCTGCAAGTGCCTGCTGGCGCGTCACTCCCCAACGGAAGGATTCAGCTTCTCCATAAGTGGAAAAGTCGCTAGATTTCACTTCATCGATGACTTCTTGCGTAATTTCATCGGGTTCAAACCATAAAGCCTCTGGGGGATTGAACTTGCCCTTGGGAGGTTTGCGATTTTGTTTATCTAGATTCCATTTCCCTCCGACTGGCTCGTCTCCTGCCATCAAAACATCGAATCGCTTGCGCCCTTCTCGATAAAAATCTTCCATTAAAAGGCGCTTGCGGGAATTAGCCCACGTTTGGAATTCCTCGACACTCCACAGAAAGTGGTTATTTGGGACTAGGGTAAGTTGGCAGCGAAGTTCTAGATTCTCAATTAACTGGGCAAATGGACGGTCATTGGGCGACATTACCCGCAATTCGCTAATCTGGTTCTTTTCAATCCAGCGCTTTAGGGGGGATTCAAAGTCCTCGGCAATCTCATACGTTACCCGCCATCCTTGGGAACGTAACGTTTCTGCAAAGTGCCGCATCGCCGACCAAACTAACACTAGCTTTTGCCGATGGTAGGGGCGTTGCCGGGCATAACTGCGCGACTCAATCAAAATGATTGGCGTTTGCTGGCGCTTTGCCTCACAGCTTTCTAACGCTGCTTGTCCGGTTGATAGTTGGTTGCCTAATATCCAAATGCCAGTGGTCATACTCACAATTGGTCAGCATTCCGACAGGGAGTGGGTTGCGTGGATTCCAGAACCCGGGGAGGCTGTTCTCAGTGATAGTCAGTTTTTCCTGGCTCGTTCATGAAGCGATAGTGGGATTAATCTTGAACAATGGAAGCGGTGACAACATAAAGCGGGAAAGCAATTTCCCTAGAAATTAACGTACCTAGCGGACAGTTCCAAGGACTCACGGGTTTGGTGCCTGTATCAGTCTTTCGCTGATCGGATTGGGAATGCGCTAGTAATAATCGCCACAATTTCCTTAGTTTCACACCTTTTTTCAATCTGGCTGATGGAATTCCTGTCTTTTAGGGTAGCGATCGCCTTCGCTGTTTTGACTAGATAGGAACAAAAATCGCCAGCCGAACTTTTTTCAGGTGGAAGTGATTGAAAAGTGGGCAAAATTGGGTACTAATCAAATAAGTGAATGATTGTGGCTGAACTGCAATGACTTCTGTTGTCCAACAACCAACTGTAACTACCGCAGCGGAACCGACGCGCCTTGTGCAGACTTGGGCGCTAAGAAAAGTTTACCGGAGTGGCTTCTGGCTCAACCAAAAAGTAGAATCGCTTCATAGCTGTTCCCTCTCGGTGTATCAGGGAGAAACTTTTGGCTTGCTCGGTCCCAATGGAGCAGGAAAAACCACGCTGCTGAAAATCCTGCTAGGCACTGTCCGTCCTACTTCTGGGCGTGGCGTTTTGCTGGGTCGTCCTGTGGGTGATCGCGCTGTTAAACAACGAATTGGCTATCTCCCAGAAAATCCCTACCTTTACGATTATCTCACTGCTTGGGAGTTTTTGCAGTTTATTGCTGGGCTATTTGAAATTCCCCAATCGGTGCAGCGGCGACGCATCCCTCAAATGCTGGAGTTAGTGGGGTTAGCCCGCTCCACTGCTCGTAAAAAGCAACTTCGTAAGTATTCTAAAGGGATGTTGCAACGGGTGGGTATGGCGCAGGCACTAATTAATGACCCAGAATTGGTCTTTTTGGATGAGCCTATGTCGGGACTTGACCCCATCGGACGTTACCAAATGCGAGAGATTATCCTTTCCCTGAAAGAACAGGGCAAGACAATTTTCTTTAACTCCCACGTTTTGGGGGATGTGGAACAAATCTGCGATCGCATTGCTATCCTGGCTCAAGGTGAGTTGATTTGCACAGGCTCTCTCGAACAACTCCTCGGTACAGCAGACACTTACCAAGTGGTTGGAAAAGGGGGCACCCATGAGGTTCTCCAAAGCTGGGTTAGTAACCTTTCTTTCCAACGTGAGTGCTGGTACGGTCAATTGCGAGGGGAACCGCAGGCGTTTATCAACAGCCTTCGCTCGATGGACGCACATCTAATTAGAATGAATATTTCCCGTCCTTCCCTAGAAGATTTTTTTCTACAGCAACTTCAAAAGCGCGGAATAGAGCCAAGTTACTGAGTAGGATAACACTTGTGTGAGGAGCAGGAAAGGCAGGAGAAACATAGGGAATTCTTCCCATAAACTGACCCTAACTCCTAATCTTACAAGGAGCCGTAGTTTAACTATTGAAATAGAGTTACTCCGTTTGTAAAAAAAAATCAAAATAAAAATGACACAAAAAAATAAAATTCCACTTGTTAAAGATGCAACCAGATCCCAGTCAGAAAGTATTCAAACAGTTGTTAGTAGGCTCCAGAATGGAGAAATATATGTTCCCGATTACCAGAGAGGCTCCGATCAGTGGAACTTGCGAAAAAAAGTCACTTTTAATTGAGTCTACTTTGAATAATTTAACTATTCCTGCTTTCTTTTTGTGTGAAGACGAAAATGGTAATTCTATGGTAATTCTGAGGTCATTGATGGGCAGCAAAGATTAACAACTATTCGGGAATATGCCGAAGACAATTTTAAAATAAGCGATAGTGACGATATTGAATATTTGCTCCCGGAAGCGGTTCAGTATAGGGGCAAAAAAATTAGTGAATTACCTAATAATTTGCAAAAAGTATTCAACAAATATCCTTTATCTATTATTTTTCTCCCAGCAAGCATGTCATTAAGCATTAAGCTTGAAGTATTTAGAAGAATTAATGAAGGTGGAACCCCTCTTACGGGTCAGGATATTCGTTTGGCTTATTATAGTCAATCTAAAAGTGTCTATTTCATCCGTCTTGCTGGAATTCACAGTGATAGCGAGTCTGCACAACGGATGATCGAGGAAGGCAAAAACCGAAAAGGAATTGCCCATCCTTGGGATGAATATTCTCAAGCAAGGGAAGAGTGGGACGAATGGTGGAGGGGCAAAAGTATAGCCAAAGGGCAAACCCCTTCGCTAATGTTTCTTTGGTACTTAATATGCCTAGAACGAAATCGACTTGGTGATATGTTGAATGCCCAGAGTGGCACCAATCATCTAAAAATTAATTTTAGGGGTACAATAGAAGAATCGTTAGATATTTATTGCGCTCAACTCCAATACCAAGAGATTGAGGCTGATTCTATAGATATACTGTCAAATATTGATACTATATCCAATAATTATTTTCCATCATTTGCGAAGTGGATATATAAAATATTGTCAAGCGGCATTCCAGGTATCAGCGTAGATAAGTATAAGCAGTTAGCTTTGTTTATTGCAGCTGCTGTGGAAATGGATTTGCCAATGGATGATTTATCCGATGAGCAGTGGAATTGGATAGGTGAATTTATTCGTAGACCTCGGAAAACTGGCCGAGAGATACTTAGTGATAGTGATGATTATCCAGAACCTAAAGGACGATGGACTACGGCAAGAGGTCAAAAGCAACAATGCGAGAAAACAATAGAAATTGTTCGAAATATAATGGATTTATGACGAATAAAATCCCTCAAAAATTAGAAAAATGTAATCCTAGGCAAAGATTTTTTCCTTTAACTTGGAAAGAAGCTTACTTTAGGATGAACATGAGTAATCAGTTAGAAGGATATGTATGTCCAAGGTGTAAGGAAATTTTTTGTGGAAATAAAGGCTTTAAGCAACTCAAATGCGACCATATTTATCCTTTCTCTAAGGGAGGATTGACAGTGTGGGAAAACCTTCAGCTTCTTTGCAAAAAGTGTAACCGTGAAAAATCGAGTAATATAAATTGTTTCTAATAAAAGCAAAATGGTGAGTGCTGGTACGGTCAATTGCAAGGAGAACCGCAAGCATTTATCGCCAGCCTCCGCGGCATAGAACCTAGTTGCCCAGAAGAGAATATACTATCAGGTGTGGTTTACAATCTCAATCGCTATGGTCTCCCCTACAACGATTTATCCGGTCATTTGGCAAGAAGATAGGGTTTTACTCCTCGACCAAACCCAACTGCCAGCCGAAGCAACACTTGTGGAAATCACTCGCTGTGAGGATATGGCACGAGCGATTCAAAACATGATGGTTCGAGGCGCACCTGCCATTGGCGTTGCAGCAGCTTACGGGATTTACCTAGGGGCGCGAGAAATCCAGACGCAAGAGCGCGAAGCGTTTTTAAGTCAACTCGAAGAGATTGCCCAGATGCTGCGGCAGACTCGCCCTACGGCAGTAAATTTGTTTTGGGCGATTGGGCGGATGCTCAAAACAGCCTATGAAACGCTCGGCTCGATTGAGGAAATTAAATCCAATTTAGTTCAAACGGCTCACAATATCCAGACAGAAGATTTACAAACCTGTCAGAAAATCGGCGACAACGGCTTATCTATTTTACCCGCTGAACCTGCCCAGCTTTCGCTTCTCACTCACTGTAATACCGGGGCACTTGCTACCGCAGGTTATGGCACTGCCTTGGGTGTGATTCGCTCTGCGCTGCGAGAAGGGCATCTGGCAAGAGTATACATCGATGAGACTCGCCCTCGCTTACAGGGGGCAAAATTGACTGCCTGGGAGTGTGTCCAAGACGGCATACTAGCCACGGTGATTACTGACAGCATGGCAGCCCACTGCATGCAACAGGGCATGATTGATGCAGTGGTAGTTGGGGCTGACCGTATTGCTGCCAACGGAGATACAGCCAACAAAATTGGAACTTATACCCTAGCAGTCGTTGCCCAAGCACACGAAGTTCCTTTCTTTGTTGCAGCTCCCCTCTCCACTGTTGACTTCGATTTGCCCAACAGCAGCACTATCCCCATCGAAGAGCGAGACCCCTCAGAAATTTATCAAGTGGGAGAAACTATGCTGTGTCCCGAGGGAGTGGCGTTCTACAACCCCGCGTTCGATGTCACGCCAGCGGCGTTAATTAGTGCGATTATCACCGAGCGGGGTGCGGTTAAACCTAGCGAGTTGGAACAGTTTCACTCGCAGCAGATGGTTTAGCCTCGTCTACAGGATTGATGCCAGCCAAATCGAGGATTTCAGGAATCAAATCTTCTTTCTTCACTGCCATCATGTGAACACCTTGGCAGAGTTGTTGGGCAATCTGAACTTGCTCGGCAGCAATCTGCATTCCTTCTCGCAGTGGCTCTTTCGCTTTTGCGAGTCGGTCAATTACTTCTTCGGGAATCTCGACACCCGGAACATAGCGGTTGATAAATTGAGCATTCTTTGCCGATTTGAACAGAAAAATCCCTGCAAGAACGGGTTTGTCTGTGCCTACGGCAACTTCATTCATGAATTGTCCTAGCCGATCAAAATCAGTGACCATTTGGCTTTGAAAAAACTGCGCTCCGGCTTCGTGTTTGCGCTCAAAGCGCTTTTTTAAGCCCGACCAGCTTTTGAGCTGGGGATCAACCGCAGCACCGGGGAACAGGTCAAGGGGTTCGTCTGGCAGAGACTCGTCATTGAAATCGAAGCCGCGATTGAGTTTGCCAATCAGCTTCAGCAGTCGTACCGATTCTAGATCAAAGACAGCCTTAGTGTCGGTATGGTCGCCTGCTTTGACGGGATCGCCAGTGAGTGCGAGGATATTGCGAATTCCTAGCGCGTGGGCTCCCATTAAGTCCGCCTGTAAACCAATGCGGTTGCGATCGCGGCAAGCCATCTGACAAATCGGTTCAATGCCGTGCTGCAATAGAACTGTCGATGCTGCCAGTGACGACATCCGAAGCACCGCTCGCGAGCCATCGGTAATATTGACCGCATGCACTCTTCCCTTGAGTGCTTGTGCCATTTTTAGCATATGCTCCGGGTTGCCTCCCTTGGGAGGAGTAACCTCGGCGGTAACTAGAAATTCTTTTGCTTGAGCAGCACGACGAAAACGATTTATCATGTTTCAAATATTCTCTTTTAACTAACAACTCTGTAACCCGCCAGTTGATTTAACATAAATTAACAACCGGCATGGAGTCACTTATTATAGGTTACAGGTTCATGGGAAAATCCCATAGCCACGTAAGCGCGCTCCTTGCCAAAACAGCCCCATTATGCAATCCGTAATGCCCGTATCATCTACGAAGGCGGCAAATAACCCAGGGCATTTTTGACCCGAGAAAGGGTAGAATCCGCAATTACTTCTGCTTTCTGGCGACCTTCTCGCAACACCGAATCCAAGTAGCCCTTGTCCTCCATAATTGCCTTGTGCTTGTCTTGGATGGGCTTGAGTGCCTCAATCGTTGCTTCTGCCAGCAGGGGCTTAAATTGCCCCCAGCCCATATCCTGACATTCTGCTGCCACCGCTTCCTTGGTCTTGCCAGAGAGCAACATATAGAGAGTTAACAAATTATCGCACTCGGGGCGGGAGGGGTCATCAAAGGTTAGCCCTTTGAGTGGGTCAGTCTTACAGCGCTTGATCTTTTTGTTGATTAAGTCTGGAGGGTCAAGAAGGTTAATGCGGCTCATATCCGAGGGATCGGACTTGGACATCTTGCTCGTACCATCCGTGAGACTCATTACTCGCGCTCCTGCGGTGCGAATCAGTGGCTCGGGCAGTTTCAGCACAGGCTCTTTTTTGTTGCCAAATTGCTCATTCAAGCGGCTGGCAATGTTACGAGTCAGTTCCAGGTGTTGCTTTTGGTCTTCCCCAACAGGCACAATGTCAGCATCGTAGAGCAAGATATCGGATGCCATTAGCACTGGGTAGTCCAGTAAGCCCGTATTGACATTTTCTCCTTGCTTGCGAGCCTTTTCTCGAAACTGGATCATGCGTTCGAGCCAGTTTAGGGGAGTGATGCAGTTCAGCAGCCAAGTGAGTTCGCTGTGGGCGGTGACATGGGATTGCACAAAGATGGTGGAATAGTTTAAATCAATCCCACAAGCTAAATAGAGTGCTGCGATCGTATAAGTTTCCGATGCCAATGTTGCCCGATTGTGCGGTACGGTGATGGCGTGCAAATCGACTACGAAGAAGAAATTCTCATACTCGCTCTGAACGTCTACCCAGTTACGGATTGCCCCCAGATAGTTGCCTAAGTGTAAATTGCCAGTCGGTTGAATTCCGGAGAGAACTCGCTGCTTACCCATTGTTTTGGTTGAGATACTCATACTACTACCGCTCAAAAGATTATATTTGTCTTGGGTAGTACGTGTCGGGTAAGGAGAAGATGTCGCTATTTTCCCCTCCCCTCAGAACCGGAGGTGCGACTTTCAGCACATCCGGCTCAAGCAAAGCATATCCTACCTCTACCTGGAGAGAACCTTGGGATAACCCCTCAACTGCTTACGTTTACGCGAGATCGCGTAAATCCACGACTGAGTGGTTTAGTAACGACAGCTACACCTTTTTGATTTTAACCGAGTGGCGATCGCACTTTCTTTGCGTCCTTTGTTACGGACAGCTTAAGGTGCCGAATTCAGTTCGGCACTCGACCCCTCCCTTTAAGAACCCCGTCGGCACCCGTGTCCTGGCCTTGGCGGTTCATTCCTTCCCCTAAAGTTGCTATCTTGACAAGGGCACCAACATTACAACTATATTCCCCATGCATCGTATTGCCGCCACCCCAGGAGGCTGGAATCCTGACTCTGAGGGAGTAATTTTTGTCGAACAAACTCCTGCCCCGATTGTCTTCCTTACCGCAGCAGACACAGATATTCAAACTCTAGCAGCCTCAGTTTCTCATTTGCCTGCTCAGTTTCCTGCCCTGCGAGTGGTGAATTTTCTCCAGCTCCAACAACAGTTGAGTATTGATACTTATGCCGAAACGGTTCTCTCCCAGGCAAAGGTGATTATCCTGCGGTTGCTGGGGGGACGCGCTTATTGGACTTATGGATTAGAAGTTGTCAAAGAGACAGTGGAAGCAACTGGGGCATCTCTATTTATTTTGCCTGGTGATGATAGCCCTGATCCCGATTTAGTCAGTCATTCCACTGTTTCTCTCGTAGCCGTTAACCAGTTGTGGCGCTACTTCACCGAAGGCGGTATCGAGAATTGCGTTCGTGCCCTCCAATTTGCTGCCGATGTGTGCCTGGGATGCGACTACAATCCTCCCAAGCCTCAGCCAGTGCCTCGTGTCGGGGTTTATTCTTGGTGGCATGGGGGAGCAGGGGAAGCAGGGGGGCAAGGGAGCAGAGGGGCAGAGGAGAGGCTAAAGCACTCCGAAACTATTTCTCCTCCGCACCTGGGCACCTGGGCACCTCCGCACTCCCCCACTCCCAAAGTAGGAATCCTCTTCTACCGCGCCCATTACCAGGCAGGGAATACTGCACCAATAGATGCGCTATGCGAAGCGTTAGCACAGCGACAATTAGAAACTGTGCCCATATTTGTCTCTTCTTTGAGCAACTCGGAAGTACAAGCGGAATTATTGCCCTACTTTCAGCCCGAAGAGGGGGCAGCGATTCAAGTGTTGCTCAATACGACTAGTTTTTCCCTAGCGAAAATTGGTAGTGAGGAACAACCGGATTTTTGGCGGCAACTGGATGTGCCTGTGTTACAAGTAATTCTTAGTGGTAGCACGGTGGAACAGTGGGAATCAGGGTGGCAGGGATTAACGCCGCGTGATGTGGCGATGAATGTTGCTCTACCAGAAGTGGATGGACGGATTATTACTCGTGCGATTTCGTTCAAATCGGCGCAAACTTGGAACTCGCAACTGGAAGCGGACGTGGTAGCATATCAGCCAGTTCCTGATCGCGTTAATTTTGTTGCGGAACTCGCTGCTAATTGGGTATCCCTGCGCCAAACCCCAGCAGCGGAACGCAAGATTGCTTTGATTTTGGCAAATTATCCCAATCGGGATGGACGATTAGCGAATGGGGTGGGATTAGATACCCCTGCCAGTTGCATAGAAATTCTGAAGGCATTGCAGCAGGCTGGTTATCAGGTTGGGGAGATACCAGAAACGGGAGAGGAGTTAATTGCCTCTTTAACGGCTGGGGTGACAAATGATCCCGAAGGACAGCATTTGCGTTATCCGCAGCAGCAATTGTCTGTGGAGGAGTATCGGCAGTATTTTGCTACTTTGCCTGAAGATGTGCAGAAGGCGATAGGTGAGCGTTGGGGAGAAGCTTCTCTTGCCCAGGAGTGGAGGTACCCAGGAGCGGAGGAGAAATTCTCCTCTACCCCTCTGCATTCTTTTTCCATTCCCGGTGTTCAATTCGGTAATGTCTTTGTAGGAATTCAACCGTCGCGGGGATATGATAGTGATCCCAGTTTGAGTTATCATTCCCCGGATTTAGAACCCACTCATACCTATTTGGCGTTTTATTATTGGCTGCGGCAACACTTGGGGGCATCCGCAGTTGTGCATGTGGGCAAGCATGGAAATTTGGAATGGTTGCCAGGGAAAGGTGTAGCACTGTCGGATAATTGTTATCCCGAAGTTTCCCTTGGAGCAATGCCGCATTTCTATCCGTTTATTGTCAATGATCCAGGGGAAGGTTCCCAGGCGAAGCGTCGTTCTCAGGCGGTAATTGTTGACCATTTAACACCGCCCATGACGCGGGCAGAACTTTATGGTTCCCTGCAACAGTTGGAGGGATTAATTGATGAGTATTATGAGGCACAGAGTTTAGATCCTTCGCGGCTAAAACTAATTAGTGATCGCATTACTCAACTCGTCACTCAAGAAAACCTCCATCAAGATTTAGGTATTGAGCATTTCGACACTATCAATATGGCAGAGTTTCTGACTCGTGCTGACGGTTATCTTTGTGAACTAAAAGAAGCACAAATCCGGGACGGTTTGCATATTTTTGGGCAGTGTCCGCCCCAGTCTCAGTTGCGAGATTTAATGGTAGCAATTGCGCGTATTCCTGATCAAAATCGCCTCGGTTTAACTCGCGCCATTGCTCAAGATTTAGGCTTAGATTTTGACCCCTTAACTGCTGACTTGAGCAAGCCATTTTCCTTTCCACCTAACGCGAACTTTACGCCTTCGCACCTTTGCGGTTGCCGCACGATTGGCGATGCTGTCGAAGTCTTAGAAGAACAGGCTGCCGAATTAGTCGAATCCCTCATCTCTTACTCCCAAGAGGAGGTAGGAGAAGCCACTCAAAAAGAATTGCAATGGATGCGCGATCACCTCCTTCCTGCCTTGCAACAAACTCCCCAAGAAATTACCCATCTCCTGCGGGGACTAGAGGGCAAATACATCCCCAGTGGTTCTGCTGGCGCACCCACCAGAGGACGCGCAGATGTTCTTCCCACAGGTCGCAATTTTTACTCAGTGGATATCCGGGGAATTCCTACCGAAACAGCTTGGAATGTCGGAAGCAAAGCGGCTGAAGCGGTAATCGAGCGTTACACCCAAGAAAACGGCGAGTATCCTAGGACACTAGCTATATCAGTATGGGGCACTTCCACTATGCGTACCGGAGGAGATGATGTCGCCGAGGCGCTAGCGTTGTTAGGTGTGCAACCAGTTTGGGAGGGAGTATCCCGTCGAGTTGTAGACTTTGAAATCCTGCCGCTGTCTGTGTTGGAGCGTCCGCGTGTCGATGTAACGCTCCGCATTTCAGGCTTTTTTAGAGATGGGTTTGCCAACCTGACAGACTTATTTAATCAAATTGTGGAAGCTGTGGCAAGTCTGGATGAACCACCAGAGCAAAATCCTTTGGCAGCGCAAGTGAAGCAGGAAACCGAACTTTGGCAGCAACAAGGGTTAAATCCAGAACAAGCAGAGGAGCGATCGCGCTATCGCGTTTTTGGCTCCAAACCCGGTGCTTACGGTGCAGGATTACAGGGATTAATCGAAGCGCAAAACTGGACGAGTGAGGAAGATTTAGCCCGCGCCTATATCAACTGGAGTTCCTATGCCTACACAGGTAAGGGGGAAGTAAGCGGGGTTGCTGCCCCAGAAGCCTTTGAGCAACGCTTACAGCAGATGCAAGTTGTGCTACACAATCAGGACAATCGAGAGCATGACATCGTTGATTCCGATGATTATTACCAATTCCAGGGGGGGTTAACCGCAGCAGTACGCAGCGTAAAAGGCGAGAATCCGCAAACCTACTTGGGCGACAATTCCATCACCGCCAATCCGAGAGTGCGGCAACTGCGAGAAGAAATGGCACGAGTGTATCGTTCCCGCGTTGTCAACCCGAAGTGGATAGAAGGAGCAATGCGCCACGGCTATAAAGGAGCGTTTGAAATGTCGGCAACGGTGGATTATTTATTTGCCTACGATGCCACTACTCAGTGTGTTGAAGATCACATGTATCAAGGCGTTGCCCAAGCGTATTTATTTGATTCCCATGTGCAGGAGTTTGTGCAACAGAAGAATCCTTGGGCATTGCGAGACATGGCAGAAAGATTGTTAGAAGCCTATCAGCGGGGATTATGGCAATCGGCTAAACAGGAAACTCTCGAAGGGTTGCGAGGAATAGTTAATCAAGCGGAAGGGGCGATTGAGGAAAAGGGTTGAGTGCAGTATGATAGCCGCTTTCAAGTGAGTGAAATACACCTCGCAGGAGGAGAAGGGGAAATTAAACGGGTATTCCTGAATAGTGATGATAAGTAGATAGACTGAAGCTATTCGATCACATTCAATCAGACCTCATGAACTGTCCCCAGTGTGATCACGTGGTCAAAAATGG
>PXPT01000054.1 GCA_003021505.1 Cyanobacteria bacterium QS_4_48_99
AAACGCCCTGGTCGAAGCTTGAGTCCCACTGAACGCCACTACCACCGAGAGCTAGCTCCTCTACCAGTGGTCTGCGAAGACGTGATTGGCTGCCTCACTTTAAATCCTTTCTGAACGCTACCGCAACCGCCGCCGAGGTGTTGGCTGGCGCTGCCATATCATTGCTGGGCTGTACCACTTCGAACTTTCCTTCTCTACTAGCTAATTCATGCAAGAGGTCTAGTGATGACCAATGACTAATGACTTTATGTTCCGCGTCTGCCATAACTAGAGGGATTCAACCAAACTCAATACGAGCGATCAATTCAAACCCGATTGGGTACACTGTCCACAGCACAATTGAGACTTTTTGACAAGCTTTATGATGCTCACCTTTCCCTCGCCTGTTCAATGGAAACGTCGCTTGGGTCTATCTCTAATTCTTCCCGCAGCAACTATGGGAGCGATGGCGACTTCCCAGCCCCTAAAAGAAGCCCAAGCCCAAAACGCCCAAGAGGGAGGCGCCCTCACCATTCGCTCTGATGTTCAAGAAGCCAACTCCGAAACCGGCGTTATTACCGCACGAGGGAACGTACGGGTTAATTATCCCGCCCGGAAAATTCAAGCCACGGCTGCCCAAGCGCAGTATTTCCGCCGCGAAGACCGCCTAGTTCTAAGTGGCAATGTCCACCTCATCCAGCGGGGGAACAATATGCGGGCAGAGACCGTCACCTACTTGATTGACGAGGGGCGCTTTGTGGCTAAACCGAAATCAGAGCAGCAGGTTCGCTCAACTTTCGCTGTTTCCGAGCCTAGTGACTCTGGTAATTCAGAAGCTGCTCCCTCAGTTCCGCCGTCAAATCCGAAGCCTGCGCCTTAGACGCAGAAGCCTTGCTCCTAACTATTGAAGGCGCATCATAGTAGATGTCGTGACAATAATTCTTAGAAATGTCTACAAATCCTACGGCAAACGAGTCGTTGTCGATCGCGTCAACCTGAGCGTTTTGCCAGGAGAAATTGTCGGGTTGCTCGGTCCCAATGGCGCAGGGAAAACGACCACTTTTTATATTGCCACGGGTTTAGTCAAGCCTGATGAGGGCACAGTTTCACTCAAGGAAAGGGATATCACTGCCGAGCCCATTAATCAGCGTGCCCATCACGGCATTGGGTATCTGGCCCAGCAACCCAGTATTTTTCGCCACCTGAGCGTGCGTGATAACCTCCGCTTGGTGCTTGAGCAAAGCGGTATTCGGCATCGCCACAGACGAGAGCGCCTACAAGAGTTACTCCAAGAGTTCCAATTGGAGAAAGTAGCGTCTATCCCTGGCTCTCAGGTGTCTGGGGGAGAGCGACGACGAACCGAGCTAGCTAGAGCACTAGCAATTGCTCGCTGGGAACCCAACTTTCTGCTTTTAGATGAACCGTTTGCGGGCATTGATCCCATTGCTGTATCTGAAATTCAGAAAATTGTTGCTCGGCTACGCGATCGCCAAATCGGTATTTTAATCACGGATCACAACGTTCGAGAAACCCTGGCAATCACTGACCGCGCTTATATCATGCGGGATGGAAAAATCCTCGCATCTGGCACAGCCGTGGAACTCTACAATAACCCGCTAGTGCGACAGTATTATCTAGGAGACGACTTTCAACTTTAATTAATCGTTCGTAATTCGTAGTTCGTAATAAAGGTTTCAAGCCCCTTAAACAATTAAAAATTAGTTAGTCATCAGTCCCCAGTCTAGTCATCAGTCAAGTTAGATAAACCTTAGCACTAATGACTAATGACTAATGACTAATGACCAATAACTAATGACATGCGTGAAATCGGAGCGAAGCGACGTTGACTTTCACTAAATCTCACCCCTTCGGCGCAAGACTCCCCGGCTTGTCTGTCATGGATCGCTACCTAGCCAGTGAGCTAGTGCTGCCCTTTCTGTTTGGAGTGGGGGCTTTTTCGTCTGTCGGGCTAGCCATTGGCAGCCTATTTGAACTGGTGCGCAAAGTGGCGGAATCGGGGCTGCCGCTGGGAATCGCCGTCAAAGTATTGCTGCTGAAAATACCACACTTCATTGCCTATGCCTTGCCCACATCTACTTTGCTGGCAACGCTGATGGCATATAGTCGTCTTTCTAGCGACAGTGAAATTATTGCTCTGCGTAGCGTCGGTGTTAGTGTCTACCGCATCGTGCTTCCTGCCATTGTGCTTAGCCTCTTGATTTCGGGCACGACCTTTTTATTCAACGAGTTGTTTGTTCCTGCTGCCAACTACCAAGCTTCTATCACCCTAGACCGGGCACTCGACCGGGAAACCCCCTCTTTTAAAGATAAAAATATTTTCTATACCGAATATGGAGACATCGAGCAGCCAGATGGGGAAGAACGGGAAGTCATGACCCGTTTGTTCTACGCCGAACGGTTTAATGGCGAGCGAATGCAGGGCTTGACGATTATAGATCGTTCCCAGCAAGGCGTTAACCAAATTATCACTGCTAAATCGGCGACTTGGAACCTAGCTGATAACGTTTGGGATTTTTTCAACGGCACTATTTATTTGATTGCGCCTGATGGCTCTTTCCGCAATATTGTTCGCTTTGAACACCAAAAACTAAAACTCCCCAAAGCGCCCTTGGATTTGGCGCAAAAAGGTCGTGACTACGATCAGATGAACATTGCCCAGTCTTTAGAGTATTTAAAAGTCGTGCAGGGAGGCAGTGATGAGAGGAAACTTCGTGAACTCAAAATTCGGATTCACCAGAAAATTTCGGTGCCCTTTGTCTGCGTCGTCTTTGGTTTAGTGGGGTCAGCTTTGGGCACCAAACCGCAACACACTGGCAAAGCAACCAGCTTTGGGATTAGTGTGATGGTGATTTTCTTCTACTATTTGCTTGTCGCCATTATGGGAGCCATGGGTCAGATGGGGATTTTCTCGCCTTTTATGGCTGCCTGGATTCCCAACTTTATCGGTTTAGGGGCGGGGGGATGGCTATTGGTGCGCTCAGCTCGGTAGTTAGCTTGGAATTCAGAGTTCAGAATTCAGAAGTTATTGATGATCGCCTCGGCAAACTCAGAACATTTCCAGGGCGGCTCTACAGGTGGGGTCATCATGCGGGCAAGGTCGTAGGTCACTTGTTGGTTCGCGATCGCTCCTCCCATTCCTTTTCTTACTAAGTCAGCAGCTTCTTGCCATCCCAAAAACTCCAGCATCAACGCCCCCGACAAAATCAGCGAACCGGGATTCACTCGGTCGAGTCCTGCGTATTTGGGAGCTGTGCCGTGAGTCGCTTCAAAAATGGCACAGTTGTCGCCGATATTAGCTCCTGGTCCCATCCCTAGTCCTCCTACCAAGGCGGCGGCAGCGTCGGAGAGATAGTCTCCGTTCAAGTTCATGGTGGCAAGAATGGAGTATTCCTGGGGGCGAGTCTGAATTTGTTGGAAAATACTATCGGCGATGCGGTCATTCACCATTACTTTCTCTTGCCACTGACCTTTGCCGTGAGTTTTCCAAATCCCGTCTAAAACGCTTTTGACTTCCTGGGCTATTTCGGAGCGTCTGTTAGGAGTTAGGGAGTCGTATCCCGGCTCTACCTTGCGGGCGTTCTCTTCTATAGTTAAGTCTGGGTGATTCTCCTGATTGCTGAGAATCCAAGATTCCCGCTCTGTCACGCACTCCGCCCGAAACTCGGTGGTTGCCAGTTCGTAGCCCCAATCCCGAAATGCCCCTTCGGTGTACTTCATAATGTTGCCCTTATGCACCAAAGTGACTTGTTGCTTGGCTTGAGGAAGTTTCAGGGCGTGCTTAATGGCGCGGCGCACTAGGCGCTGAGAACCGGTTTTGCTAATCGGTTTGATGCCAATACCAGAATCGAGAGGAATCTGCTTGGTACCGTGTTCTGGGGTAGCAGGAATGAGTTCTGTGTTAATAAGCTCAATCAGTTTGTCACCGACTTCGCTCCCTTGCGCCCATTCAATCCCTAAGTAGATATCTTCGGTATTTTCCCGATAGACAATCAAATCCAGTCGTTCGGGATGTTTGTGAGGAGAGGGAGTGCCCGGATAGTAGCGACAGGGGCGGACGCAGGCATAGAGATCGTTAATTTGCCGTAGTGCTACATTGAGGGAACGAATGCCTCCCCCAATCGGAGTGGTTAGCGGTCCCTTGATGGCGATGCCGTATGCTTGAATGACTTGCAGTGTCTCTTCTGGCAGATATTGGTAACTCCCATACTGCTCGCAAGCTTCGTCACCAGCATAAATTTTGAACCAGTGGATCTTGCGCTTGTCGCCGTAAGCAGTCCTAACCGCTGCCTCAATCACTTTTTGGGTTGCGGGCCAAATATCAACGCCAGTGCCGTCACCGCGAATATAGGGAATGATGGGTTCATCGGGAACGACTGGTTCGCCATCTTTGAAAGTGATTCGGGAGCCAGCAGTTGGGGGAGTAATTTTTTCGTACATAATCTCATGATTCGTTTGAGTAAGTGATATTATTAATTACCATTAACAAATAATGTATTACTAATTACATTTCATCTCAATTGTAGGTACGGCACAAGCCTTGCGTTTAAACCAAGCTGTAGGCTGCGATGGGCAATGAACCAATCGGGGCACTAAGTTACTTGTGGGATAGTTCCCAGCTTGAAGTTAGGGCGCAGTAGCAGCCCCTGAAGCGTTCTTAACTCTGGAACTGGGCAATAATCGCTCCTAAGATATCAGAAAGGGAACCGACGACTGGCCTTGTTTCGTCTCGGTTCCCTTACTGGTTCGCTCCCCACACACCCACTTATCATACTGAAAACTGTTGTTTTGTCAAGGAATTATTTTCTTGACTTACTGCGCCGCTAATTAGCCTTTTTCCCGCTGCCTGATCCTTACATACCTTGTATCGCAGTGATTGGTGGCTCTCCTTTGTGTCCGAGCGAAGTGAACGCGATCACATCACATGACACCACGGCAGTATGATTTTGCAAGCAGTGCAAGGGAATTTTCTTAAGTGAACCCTGGTTAGGACGGTCTCGGTAGGACTTCTCAAGTCTTCTAGTGTTCAAGCACTTTATTGTTGCTTAACCCCTTCATGGAGGGAAGCTAAGAGTTATAGTTGCAGCAACCTTTTAATCGACAAACCGCTTAACAACCCTTGCAACGAAAAAACTGAAGAACTGAAGAGATGTTTTTTTTGCTACCTTGTAATCCATGTAAGATCAATGATGAAGTTGGCATCTTAGTTACCTCCTCCGCCTATGCATTCTTCCACCTACCTACCTGAGACATCTCGACCCTTCTTAACCTGGCAACGGATACTCGACTGGGCACAGAAACACTATCGAGAGCGGACTTTTAGTAAAGATGAGCGAGTTCCCGCTCGTCCCGGACTACTTTATTTAGTAGAACGGGGAGCAATCCGCTTAGTGGGCACAGCACAAGTGAGTGCCACGCAAAACCATCAGAGTACTCCTTCGCTACAACCGAATAGTGAGGAGGCTTTTTTAGGCTTCGTCGGTGCTGGTCAACCTTTTGAGATTGTTGCACAGTCGCCCTTTACGCTTCAGGCATATGCCCACGTTGACCAGACTTCAGTGGTGTGGATGTACTGGCAGGACTTGGACAACTGGCCCCACTTTCGCAGGGAGGTACTCGATTCCTTTCGCCATCAGCACCAGCGCAAGCTAATCTGGCTAAGTACCCTTGGGCAACGACAGACAATTGATCGGCTATTGGGCTTTATTACTCTGTTGGTAGAAGAGTATGGTGAACCCAGCGAACATAGTTATTGTCTCCCCTTCCCCCTAACGCACGCCCAGATTGGAAGTGCCATTGGTTCGACGCGGGTTACAGTCACTCGCTTAATGGGCAAGCTCCGTCAACAGGGTTTAATTTCGGTGAAAGGGGAGAATATGATTTGTTTGCCTGCTGCTTCCAAACCTGATTAGGGCTGCCTGGGATGATCGAGAATTTTGTGGTGATTGCTTACTAACCCAGGGGCGAGTGAGTTGTCCAAGGTGTCGGTTCTAGCTTAATTGGCTCCAAAGCCAGCGAGTAATTGCACCATGATCTTCAGCATGACTGCGTTCTAGAGTCTCTTGGGCTATGCTCATGGTTAGCCCTGGTAAAGTTGGTGAAGTGCTGATGGATTTACTGTCACCATTAGCGATCACAAAGCAAATTACTTCTGAGTGATTGACATCCACAACCCAGTATTCTTGTACCGCCAGACTCTCGTAAAGTAGTCGCTTTACTCCGAGGTCATCACCTAGAGAAGAAGCAGCCATTTCGACAACTAAATCGGGCGGCGGAAATTGATTCAAATCCACTGGCGAGTTGCTTCGACGGGGAATATTTTCTAGGGAGTTGATGTAGAAAGCGAGATCCGGTTGAGCTTCTTGTAAACCGGTTTTTCTAAAGCTGCAATTGTTAGTCCCCGCACTGGGATTCCCTTAACAGCACAGAAGATATTGATCAGGCTAGAAATCATCGTATTGTCTTCGGCATGATTCCAACCGAGGGGAGTCATTTCAATCCGGGCTTTACCTTGGTAATAGTAGGCTTTTCCATGTTCGTAGGCGGGATTGTAGGCACACCTCATAAACGCTTCCCAGGTGGCTTCTACCCAGGTATAAGTGACGAAGTTTTGTAGGGAAGTAGTCATGGGTTGTTATGGAGCTATGCAGCTAGATTTATTGTGGCATGGAACGGAGCGATCGCATGTTGGTTACGATACTCTGTTATAATTGCCAAAACTCAGTGTAGACAAAATGAGTGCCCACAGAATAAGGGTTGCCAAGGACAAAGCTGAACTAGTACAAGCTTTAGTAGCATCAAATGATACAACTGGTCTGTTTAATACCTACGTAGATGTACTGCTATTTGCAGCAGCATTGGGAGCAAAGCGGAAGAAGCGGGTTCCACTGGGAGCAATTTCGCAAAGAGAGCCAGCCCCAATCCCGCAAGAGCAGTTCCTTGTTAGAGGATACGACATAGTTATCAAATTACTGGCAATTGTTGAAACCCAAGATCGAAAAATTCTCTCGTCTAGTCATTATGAATCTGAACAAAAACGAAATTCTATATTTGAAGAGTATGTAAATGGGGGACTTGAAGAATTGCGAGATGAACTGCGTGGTTCCGTAGACTATTCGGAAACTATTTTGTTAATTTTAAATTCGGAAAAGTTTAAACGTAACTCAGTAGAAGATGACTTCGATTTAACCAGATTTTTAGAAATTATTTTTTCCGTAAAAGTACGGTATTTTTAGCTAAGGAAAATATCAACTTGGTACTCGCCATACAGAGGAAGCTAAATTGGGTTTAAAAGAGTTAAGCATTAATGATAAGTACCGCAGTGATTACTGTAATCTCATCCACGACTTTTACAAAAATGAAAGCAAAGCCCACGCTCTTTAGACGTGGGATGTAGCGTGGTTAGCTTTAGCTCAGGCGATTTAACTAGACTGTACGTAAAAGTTAAG
>PXPT01000055.1 GCA_003021505.1 Cyanobacteria bacterium QS_4_48_99
TTAACTTTTACGTGCAATCTAGTTAAATCGCCTGAGCTAAAGCTAACCACGCTACATCCCACGTCTAAAGAGCGTGGGCTTTGCTTTCATTTTTGTAACTATTGAAACCGGGGGGTAATGAATGCTCACAAGGAACCTTCTGGTTCACCCCCGCTAATACCAAAAATGGTCCTCACAATTTGAATAGCTAAATTGGAGCCGCTTTGTGTTCTTTTTGCCTTCGCGGTTCATCTCTCCACTCAACTTCAAGCCTTCGCGTTGGCTGGCGGCAGAGACTGAGCTTCTTGAGAAGGGTGAGAACCGTTCTGAAAACCATTCTTCGCTACCTCTTCTTCTAGCAGCGCATTCCGAATGAGCCTTGCCACCAGTCGTTGAGCTAAACCACCAGCAATCTTTTGCCCCATGCTCTGAGTTTCTGGCTTTGCTAAGAGCTGCGGCACCATCGGCAAGAGATTCATGGGGTCAAAACCAGGCGTATCTTGCAGAATTTCCCAAATCCGCTTGAGATGCTCGGCTTTCTCAGAATCTTCTCCCATCTCCGAGGGCTTTTCCTTCACTGTCCATCCCACTTGTTCTCGTACCGAAGCAGAGAAGTTGTGGAAACTGCGACGCCCATAAATATCAATGGCATTGACAATTTCGTCAACCAATCGCTCGCGGATAAACGCTCCCCGCTCAGAAAACAGAAACTCTAGCCCCTGATTCAGCGCATTCTCGAAGTCGTAATCTTGGCTTTGGCGGGCATTGCGCAATAAGTTCTCCAGACGATTCCAGCGGAAGCCACCTTCTTTAAAAAGAAGATCTCGTAGTGCCGTTCGCAGTCGTGGCGATGGGTCAGTCAGCAGACGCTTGGCAACATAAGGGTATGCCTTACTCAGAACATTGAAATCCGGGTCAATGCCAATGGCAATCCCTTCTAGGGTTACTAAGGAGCGAATAATGAGCGCATAATAGGCAGGGACACGGAAGGGGAAATCGTACATCATCTCCGACATCTGGTCGGTGATGCTCTTGAAGTTGAGTTGTGCCACAGGTGCTCCTAGCGCGTCTTGAAACACTGCCTCCACAGCAGGAACAATTGGTTCCAAGTTGGTATCCGGTGAGAGAAACTCCAGCTTCACGTAGTCCTCAGCCAGTGCCTCAAAGTCGCGGTTAACCAGATGTACAACGGCTTCAATTAATCCATAGCGCTGATAAGGCTTGACTTGGCTCATCATGCCAAAGTCCAGATAGGCAAGTCTGCCTTCAGGTGTGGCTAATAGATTACCAGGATGGGGATCAGCGTGAAAGAAGCCGTGTTCGAGTAACTGGCGCAGGGAACACTCAACACCAACTTCGACCAGATGAGTGGGATCGATGCCTTCTTCCTTGATGGCTTCGGGTTTGGTCAGCTTCGTTCCGACTACCCACTCCATGGTTAGGACGCGCCTATCGGTATAGTCCCAGTAAATCTTAGGGATGTAAATCTCGCCCAGATATCCGTAAAGTTCCGCAAATCGCTCCGCATTTTGTCCCTCGTGGACGTAGTTCATTTCTTCAAAAATGCGACTAGCAAACTCGTCCATAATGGCTACTAAGTCACTGCCCAATTGCTTAATGTTGTTCTGTGCCCAGAGGGCAAGCTTACGTAGGATATAAACATCGAGGGCGATGCGTCGATACAAATCGGGGCGCTGGACTTTGACAGCTACGGGTTCACCTGTTTTGAGCTTGCCTTTGTAAACTTGCCCAAGGGAGGCGGCTGCTACTGGCTCAGGAGAGAGTTCCGCATAAAGTTTGTCTGGCGAAGCGCCTAATTCTTCTTCTATAAATTGGTAAGCCACCTCGTTAGGAAAGGGTGGTAATTGGTCTTGCAGTTGAGCGAGTTCTTCGAGGTAGGTAGGAGGAACTAAATCAGGTCGTGTTGAGAGTGCCTGCCCTACTTTGATATAAGTGGGACCGAGATTCGTTAAGATTTTACGCAACTGAATCGCACGATGCTGCTCGCTCCGAGGAGTTCCGCCTCTGAGCTTGTCCCACCACAGGCGCAAACCAAAGGAACTAAAGGGTAACAGCACCTCCACTAGTCGCTTGAAAACCGTGGAAGGACGTCGCCGATAGCGAGCGTTGATTGCCTCGGGGTCGTAGCGCCAATCCTCTATGCCCGTTTGAGACCCCTCTGGCATCAGTTTTGTCTGTGACTCAATCGTGATTGACTCTCTCGACTCCTCCGCCTGCGTTTGCTCCGAGTGAGATTGGTGGGAAACTGGTTTTCGAGCCATGATGTTCAAAACCGATGGAAGCGACTAGTGTTAAGTATTGTAACAATATTATCATTGGGGTGGGCTGGGTGATTGCCATCGTATTTGCTCGACGAGCATTTTGTAACCGCCCCTGGAGGAAATCAATTGAATTTATATAGCTTAATTAATGATATAAGTTGCAGGGCTTTCGCCTCTACCCAACGATTAATTTTATAAAATGCTGCTTTCTCTACAAATTCGCAACTTCGCTTTAGTTGACCAGCTAGAACTGGATTTTAGTTCGGGTTTGAATGTTCTCACGGGTGAAACGGGGGCGGGGAAGTCGATCATTCTGGATGCGATTGATGCTGCTCTAGGTAGTAAAGTGAACGCTCGCTTAATGCGTGCCGGAAGCCAACGGGCGATGGTAGAAGCCACGTTTAGTCTAACTCCAGCGGTGAGTTCCTGGCTCCAGCAACAGGAAATTGAGCGGCTTGATGAGGCAAGCGTGGTTGTGGCTCGGGAAATGTCTTTGACTCGGGGGGGGCTGCGATCGCGCTCTCGTATCAATGGGGTGTTAGTTAACCAAGAGTTGATGGGGCAACTCCGCAGGCAGTTGGTAGAAATTGCGGCTCAGGGACAAACAGCAGAGTTGATGATTCCAGCGATCCAACGGGAGTTACTAGATCTCTATGGCGGGGAGTCCTTACAGCAACAAAAAGCGAATGTGGCGGCGGCAGACCAAGCCTACCAAACCGCCAAACAAGCTTGGGAAAAACGTCGTCAGTCCGAGCAGCAGCGCTTGCAGCAAATTGACTGGCTCCAATATCAGTCCCAAGAACTAGAGGCGGCATCGTTGAGCGATCCCGAGGAACTGGAGCAACTCGAAGCAGAGCGCGATCGCCTCTCGCACGTGGTAGAACTACGACAGTTAAGCTACCAAGCCTATCAAGCCCTTTACCAAACAGACAGCGGGGAGCCAGCCGGGGCAGATTTGTTGGGGCAAGCAGAAGCAGTTATAAGCAATATGGTGCGTTATGACGCTCAATTAGAGCCATTACTGGAAATGGTTCGGGGGGCGCTGACGCAGGTGGTAGAAGCTGGAAGTCAGCTTAATGCCTATGGGGAGGGATTGGAAACCGATCCTGAGCATTTAGCTGAGGTAGAAAGCCGTATCCGCAGCCTCAAGCAGATTTGCCGCAAATATGGTCCCACCCTAGGGGATGCGATCACCCACGCTCAAAAGCTCCAGTCGGAACTCGAAGACCTCACTGCCAACGGTCAATCCCTCGAACAGTTGGAACAAGAGGTCGAAACCTGCCAAGAGAAGTTACTCAAAACCTGCACCGAACTGACTCAGCTTCGCCAATCCGCTGCCGCGCAACTGGAAAAACAGCTCGTCGCAGAACTTAAACCCCTGGCAATGGAGAAAGTACAGTTTCAGTGTCGCCTCACTGCTACCCAGCCTAGTGCTGTTGGTGCGGACCAAGTCACCTATGCCTTCAGTCCCAACCCAGGCGAACCCCTCAAACCCCTTTCCGAGACGGCATCTGGTGGGGAAATGAGCCGCTTTCTGCTCGCCCTGAAGGCTTGTTTATCCCACTCCGAGAAGCAATCTGGAACACTCATTTTCGACGAAATTGATGCAGGCGTTTCCGGGCGCGTTGCCAGCGCGATCGCGGATAAGCTCTACCAACTGGCGCAGCGACACCAGGTTTTATGCGTCACCCATCAGCCTGTAGTTGCTGCTATGGCTGATGCTCACTTCCGAGTGGATAAACAGATTAGCTCGGAAAACGGACAATCCGACCATGATAGCGCCCCACGCACAGTCGTGCGAATCACCGCTCTAGACGAGCGAGCTTATCGCCGCGAAGAACTTGCCCAGCTTGCCGGGGGAGAATCTGCCCAAGAAGCGATCGCCTTTGCCGAGTCTCTCCTTGCTCAAGCCGCCCAGCGCCGCCAAGGGGAGCAGAGTGGCAGAGGGACAGGGGGGAAAGAGGAAGGGGAGACACCGGGACGCGGGGACAAAGGGAGCAGAGGAGCAGGGGAGCAGGGGAAGAAGTGAGTGCGTGAGGGCGTGAGTGCGTGAGAACAAGCAGAGGGGCTCTAGGAGCAGGGGAGGAAGAAGACGCGGGGACACGGGGACGCGCGGACGCGGGGAGCTGCGGGAAAGAAGTAAGAGCGTGAAAGCGTGAGTGCGTGAGAGTGTTGGAAATAGAAATAAATTGCGAAGTAATTCGCGCCCCGTGTCCTTGTCGCCGCGTCAGTCCCGAAAGCGTCGCAGCGAGACGGACATCTCAAGGGTGCAACGGGGCTCTCAAGGGTTCGAGGTTTCCTCGAACCACGACCCCTCAAGTAATTCGCACCCCGTGTCCTCCGAAGCGAGCGAGAAAGGGACTCTACTTCGCCCAACGAATCAAACCAGGTTCGTAGGCACTGGAGAGATCTTCATGTTTGGGCAAAATCCGCAGAGACATTCCCTGTAGCCCACTGGAGTTATAGAGAATGTCAGCGGTGTAAATGCTACAGTCTTGTTGGTCTTGACCTTGATAGTTCGTCGCTACTGGCACGCCATCATAAATCTCACCACCTGTACTGACTGGTCCAAGATAAAGTTCTACGCTGATGTCTTCTGGCTTCAGCCCTGCTAAGTCAATTTGGGCTTTGGCGTTGACAGTTTCGTTCACCTTGATATCGCTCACTTCCGAAACATCAACGGATTTGATTTTCATGTTGTACCAATGCTCAAACAGGTACTGCTTCCAGTGCGCTAATTCCTTAGCTGGAGCATAGCTATTTGCGGTTATGGCAAAGCAGCGATCGCTAGTGGGAAAATACCCTCGTAGTGAATAATCTCGCACCATCCGCGCTGTATTAAAACGCGGGGTATTCAAGCGAATCGCATTCTTCATCTTACGAATCCAGCCCCGAGGCATACCCTCGGAATCCCGCTCGTAGAATAAGGGTACAATTTCCTTTTCGAGCAGGTCATACAGGGCGTTTGCTTCTACCTCATCCTGATATTCTGTGTCTTGGTAGGTTTCACCTTGACCAATTGCCCAGCCCGTGCTGATGTAATCTGCCTCATTCCACCAACCATCGAGAATACTCAAGTTGGGCAAACCATTCATTGCTCCTTTCATCCCCGAGGTTCCCGATGCTTCTCGGGGGCGGCGGGGGGTATTCAGCCAGATATCGCAACCTGCAACCATCATCCGCGCCACATGGATGTCGTAATCGGGGAGGAAGACAATATGGTCAACCATTCCTTCCTCGTGGGCGGTGTGAATAAGCTGGCGAATCAGCTCCTTCCCCGGCATATCCTTGGGATGCGCCTTGCCAGCAATTACGAATTGAACCTGCCGCTCCGGGTTCTCCTTGACGATTTTCTTGATCCGCTCGAGGTCGTGCAAGAAGAGAGTGGCTCGCTTGTAGGTAGCAAATCGGCGTGCAAACCCAATGGTGAGGACATTCGGGTCTAGCACTTCCGATGCCTGATCAATCTCAGCCTGGGTAGCACCGCGCGATCGCAATTTCTTCACCAGCCAATCCCGCGCTAACACCACCAACTCAGCGCGACAGCGCTCGTGATTGCGCCACAATTCCTCATCGGGAATCGACTCGACCTTTTCCCAGAGGGGGTCATCTTCTCCTTTTTCATCCCAACTCGAACCCAGATAGCGATCGTATAGCTGTTGGGTGGAGTTGGAAACGGCGCTGCGGGCATGGACACCATTAGTAACGGCAGTGATGGGGACTTCTTTTTGCGGTAGCCCTTGCCACAATCGGTGGAACATCTCCCGCGAGACTTCCCCATGCAATTGGCTTACCCCATTAATAAAGCTCGTCGTCTTCAGCGCCAGGGCTGCCATACTAAACGGAGCGGAAAAATCACCAGTATTTTCTCGACCCAGTGCCAGAAATTCCTCCCGCGACAAACCAAAAATCTCGGCGTATTTTCCGAAGTAGTACATGGTCTGGTCGGGGTTAAACATATCAAACCCAGCCGAGACAGGGGTGTGGGTGGTGAACATCTGCGTTGATTGCGCCACCTGTTTGGCTTCGGCAAAGCCCAACCCTTCTTCTTGGATTAGCTTTCGGATGCGCTCTATAATCAGAAAGGCACTGTGACCCTCGTTGAGGTGATAGACAGTGGGTTTGTATCCCAGCACCTCTAGCGCTTGTACTCCACCAACCCCCAACAAGATCTCCTGGTGAATCCGCATATCCAGGTCGCCCCCGTAGAGCCGAGCTGTGATGTCGTGGTCATAAGCAGTGTTGGGTTCAATATTAGTGTCGAGCAGATACAACGGAACCCTCCCCACATCAATCCGCCAGACGCGGGCGTAGACCTTACGAGCTGGATAATCGATTTCGATCCGCAGTTCCGAGCCATCGGGATTGTGCTCTAGGTGGAGCGGCATATTACTAAAGTCATTGACAGGATAGCTTTCCTGCTGCCAGCCATCCGCATTAAGATACTGGCTAAAATAGCCTTCTTGGTAAAGTAGTCCCACAGCAACCATTGGTAAGCCTAGGTCACTAGCTGACTTCAAATGCTCTCCAGCTAGAACGCCTAAGCCCCCCGAATAGAGCGGCAAGCAGTCAGTCAGCCCATATTCAGCACAGAAGTAGGCATAGCATTCGCTGAGATCGTTTCTGCCGCGATTTTCGCGATACCAAGTGCGCTGTTCGAGGTATTGGTTAAGTTGCTCGATCGCCCGTTCCATTTGGGCTAGGAATCCCTCGTCTTCGGCAACTTCGGCGAGGCGCTCTTGGCTGATTGTGCCGAGCATGAAAACGGGATTGTGACGGCTCGATTCCCACAAATCTTCATCTAAGCGGCGAAATAAATCTTTTGTTTCGATGTTCCAGTCCCAATGGAGATTGTAGGCAAGCTTTCTTAGCGGTTCGAGTTTTGATGGTAGGGAAGGAGAAACGTTGAATGTGCGAATTGGCTTCATAGGTCACTCGGCAAGCTCTCACCCACTTATTATGGACTGACTGAGTGTATAATTTCGTTTGACTTAATACTCTTTTTGAAAAAATCCGCTTAGAGGTGATTAATCAAGAAAAGATAAAGACAGTAATAGAAAGGAGTCGTGACTCTAGCTGACAACTGCATCAAACTCAACTGATGAGCAGAAAAGCCTACCAAAGTGACC
>PXPT01000056.1 GCA_003021505.1 Cyanobacteria bacterium QS_4_48_99
GCTTTTCTGCTCATCAGTTGAGTTTGATGCAGTTGTCAGCTAGAGTCACGACTCCTTTCTATTACTGTCTTTATCTTTTCTTGATCAATTACCTCTAAGCGTTAGCACTAATGACCAACAACTGTGGACTACGGACTAACTTACTTTCCTCAGTGTCCCTGTGGTGGATGATAGCGCCCAAGATGTAATGATGGAAAAGTAGATTTTGTTACTGATGTTTTTCTCTGATGTCTGCCCCATATGTACATCTTCTAGAACTGTTAAAAATGGTCACATTCGCGGGCGGTAAACAACGGTTCCAGTTCATGAGTGCGAACGACAGTTGGTCGAAGACTCGACTAAAAGAGTGATTGACCAAGCAACACGGGAATTGATTGACCGATTGCTATGGGAACGCATTTCATTGGCTGGAATTGCCCGTGCCACTCAGGTTTCTGAGCAATCGCTTCACGCCCTATGTCCATGAAAAATATGCTCAGGTGCCGCGAAACGTGCAAGTGACCCCAAAAAAAGGGGAGGTTAACAATGCAGTGCGATGAGTTGTGGTCTTTTGTAGATAACAAAGGTAATCAACAGTGGGTTTGGTTAGCGCTCGATGCCAACACCAGAGAGATGGTGGGTATTTACGTTGGCGCACTTGACGAAGCGGCAGCACAACAATTGTGGGCATCTTTGCCCCGGTCTACCGCCAAGGTGCGATACGCGCTCCGCGCGTCATGCCTCCGGCATATCGCCTACACCGACTTTTGGGCAGCTTATGCAGCAGTGTTTCCAAGCAAACGGCATCAGGCAGTGTGAAAAAGACGGGCAAAACCAGTTATATGGAGCGACTTAATCACACCCTACGGCAACGAGTTTCTCGCTTGGTGCGAAAAACCTTGTCGTTTTCCCAATCCCTGGAGAATCAGATCGGTGCTATTTGGTATTTTGTACACTTCTACAATAGATCATTACTTGTTTAGCACTACCGTGGTGGATTTTCTCTTAACTTCCGGATAAATCCCACAACTTGACCCATCCGCTTATTCAATGTATCAATTTCAGCCTGCATGTTCTCGACTTTTTCGGTTAGCGCACCTAGTTCTGCTGCTAGGGTTGACACCTCAACGGAGTCGGCTTCTGCCTGTTTTTCGGGAGCAGAGGTAATGGGGGGGCGCGAACTAGCTTTATTTTCCGCTTCTTGAATCGCTTCAACAAGCTGCTCTTTCTCGAAGGGCTTCTCGACAAAAGCAAAATTTTCAAAGGGTTCAGGAATTTTCTCCGCTACCTCTTCTTTGCGGCCAGACATCAAAACCAAAGGGGTTGTCTGAGACTGGGGTTCTTTCTGAATCTCTTGAAAGACCTCCCAGCCGCTCATTTTGGGCAAAAGAAAATCTAAAATAATTAGTCTAGGAATCTGGGAGCGAATTAAATCAACTCCTTCTTTGCCATCTCTGGCTTCTAGGATTTCGACATTCTCCTCGGGCAACATTTGTTTGACCCGTATCCTGATCATCCGGCTGTCATCTATAACCAGAATTGTATTAGTGGTCAAAATTGACTCCTTAAGAGGCGAGACTCAAACAAATACAACAAACTTTTAAGAAAAAACCGCATTCAAACACTAGTGGAATCGCGGGCAAAATTGCTGATTATAAGTTATTAAGATTGTACCCTCGCGTTAAGCTAAATTTGTCACCAAGAGTAATTTTATATATTGAATCGTACGACAAAGCTGGATTGGTAATTTGCTTCCCACTACAAGCGGTTTCCCCAGCGCGTGCGTTTTATTACTACTTTATTAATACAGGCAACTCTTTCTTCCCCTGCTTCCCCTGCCGCCCAAAGATTACAGCAACGAGGACAACTTAAGTATTAGGTGAGGAGGGGATTTGGTGTGATGGGGAGGGGATAGTTTAAGATTTGGAGTGTAGAAACGCACAAAGCTTGCACTTTGTAGAGATGCCAATCAAAATCGAGCAACCTGAAGCCACCCAGTCAAGCCAAGCTGCCCAGTGGCGTTCTGAAATTACGGCACTGCCAGCCTGGTTACGACGCCCAATTGGGAAAGCCAGCGAAATCTCGACGGTACAGCAAGTAATTAAGCAACGCCAGATTCACACCATTTGCGAGGAGGGACGCTGCCCGAATCGAGGCGAATGTTATTCCAAGAAAACGGCAACCTTTTTGCTAATGGGACCGACTTGCACTCGGGCTTGCGGCTTTTGCCAAGTGGATAAGGGTCATGCACCAATGGCGCTCGATCCAGAAGAACCCAAAAAAGTGGCGGATGCCGTGCAAGTATTAGGTTTGCGCTATGTGGTACTGACTTCGGTTGCTAGAGATGATTTGTCTGATGGCGGGGCTGGTTGGTTTGCCAAGACAATGGCAGAAATCCGCAAGTTGCATCCCCAAACTGGAATTGAGGTTTTGACCCCAGACTTCTGGAGTGGCAAGGATCTCCAGCAAGAGCAAAAAAGCCGCATCCAGACTGTGGTAGAGGCAAAGCCAGCTTGCTACAACCACAACATTGAGACAGTGCGACGCTTGCAAGGACCAGTCCGCCGAGGAGCCAAGTATGAGCGCTCCCTAGAAGTTCTGCGTATGGTTAAGGAACTTGATTCCAGCATTGCTACCAAATCAGGATTGATGTTAGGGCTTGGGGAAAGCGAACCCGAAATCATCAAAGCGATGCAGGATTTACGGGGAGTGGATTGTGATCGCCTCACCATTGGACAGTATATGCGCCCCTCCTTGGAACACTTGCCTGTCCAAGAATATTGGACACCAGAAGAATTTGAGCGCCTAGGTGCGATCGCCCGAGAGATGGGATTTTCCCACGTTCGCTCTGGTCCGCTAGTTCGCAGCTCTTACCACGCTGGAGAGGCTGATTGAACAATAAGAGGAGTCAAGGGGAAGTGAGGAGTTCCGAGTAAAAGAGGTGAGGCGTGAGGGAGTGAGGAGGTAAATGGGCTTGTTTGCTCGAAAAATTTCTTCCTACTTCCAACTCTGGAACGCTCTCACTGCTTCCCCAACTCTCTCACGTGCTCACGCCTCACTTTCACGCTCTCACTATTTTCTCCTTGATCAGCCATCGTAGATAGTCATTTGGTTGTACAATATCGGGTACCGAGTAGAAAGCGCATTAACCGCCTGCTTTCCTCGTTTTCCTCATTTTTAAACTTGGATAGATTCTATGGCTACTAACACTGAGAATAAGCAAAAAAAGCTTCAAGAAGAACTTCCGGTTCCCCAATCGGGTAGTCCACCCTATCCTTACCGCACTGCTTGGGCAGTTGTGCTGCTGGTGGGTAACTTCCTGGTGGCTGCAATCTATTTCCATCTCATCAATCTTTAAGCCCCAGCACGGGAATTCCCATCTCTGTCTAGGGGATTGAGAGGCTCACTGCTGACTAACCGCGCTTGTAGTCTAGCGGTGGACTTTTGGAAGGATTGCTAAACAACTGGAATAAGGGCGATAAGCAATCGAGCATCAGGCAAATCCTGTCTACAGGTTCTAGCTTATCCCCTCTTTTCCAAGGTTTCTGATTGTTCAGCATCGATTATTCATAACCATACCTTGTCTGCCATCGAAGTTGCCTCCAAGCATCTGCAAGCCATGCACGCCCACGCGGAAAACATCTACCCAGAGGAATGCTGCGGCTTGCTGATGGGAAAAGTGGGTGATCGCGCTAAAACTGTCACAGAAGTATGGCAAACCGAAAATAGCTGGGATGCAGAGGCGGTAAGGTTTGAGGGCGTGGAGGGAACAGCCGTGCTAGAGTCGAATAAGCACCACCACTTTAGTATTGCGCCCGAAGTGATGCTGAAGGCTCAAAAAGAAGCCCGCGCGCGCCAGCTTGATATTGTGGGAATTTACCACTCTCATCCCGATTCCGCCGCAGTTCCTTCCGAATTTGATCGCGCGATCGCCTGGCAACAATATTCATATATTATTATTTCTGTTCGAGAGGGAAAGGTACGCGACCTGAGAAGCTGGAGTCTCGACGATGAGGATCAGTTCCAGCCAGAAGAAGTGGTGGCGGTTGAATCTCGCGCCGAAAACAATTTATACTAAAGGGTTGCAACACTTTCCCTGAGAAATAGCTCAACTTGTAAGGCTCGATAACATCTCTTCATAAGTGAACTCCCAACTCTAAACCTCTGTTAAACAGTCATGCTAAACCCCAATTTAGATAAAATCGAATTAAATAAAGAAGAATACGAGCGCTACTCGCGCCATATCATCTTGCCCGAAGTAGGGCTAGAAGGGCAAAAACGCCTTAAGGCTGCCAGTGTTCTCTGTATTGGCACAGGGGGACTCGGTTCTCCTCTGCTGTTGTATTTAGCTGCTGCTGGGGTAGGACGGATTGGCATTGTCGATTTTGATGTAGTTGACTCCTCCAACCTCCAGCGTCAAGTTATCCACGGCACCTCTTGGGTAAATAAGCCGAAAATCGAATCAGCGAGAAATCGCGTCTTAGAGATTAACCCCGATTGCCAGCTAGACTTATACGAAGCTCACCTTACCTCCGAAAACGCCCTCGATATCCTCGCTCCCTACGATGTGGTTGTCGATGGCACAGATAACTTCCCCACTCGCTATCTAGTCAACGATGCCTGCGTACTGCTAGATAAGCCCAACGTTTATGGCTCAATCTTCCGCTTTGAAGGGCAGGCAACGGTATTTAACTACCAGGGTGGTCCCAACTATCGGGATTTGTTTCCTGAACCCCCGCCACCAGGAATGGTTCCCTCCTGCGCCGAAGGGGGCGTGTTGGGTGTACTGTGCGGCATAATTGGCTCGATTCAGGCAACCGAAGCGATTAAAATAATTCTGGGTTCAGAAGATACCCTCAGTGGGCGATTGCTGCTGTACGATTCCCAGAAGATGAGCTTCCGAGAACTGAAGCTGCGCCCCAATCCCGAACGACCTGTAATTGAGAAATTAATCGATTACGAGCAGTTCTGTGGCATTCCCCAAGCGAGAGAACAGGAGGAACAACGGCAGAAAGATATGGAAGAGATGACAGCACAGCAGTTGAAAGAACTAATCGATAGTGGAGCAGAGGATGTGGTTCTGCTGGATGTCCGCAATCCCCATGAGTACGAAATCGCCAGCATTCCTGGGGCAAAGCTAGTGCCTCTGTCTGAGATTGAAGATGGTTCAGGGGTTGAAAAAGTCAAAGAACTCACCAATGGTCATCGGTTGGTGGCTCACTGCAAAGCTGGTAGCCGTTCTGCCAAGGCTTTGGGCATCCTGAAAGAAGCTGGGATTGAAGGAACAAACCTCAAAGGCGGAATTACCGCTTGGAGTCGGGAAGTTGATTCTTCCGTACCAGAGTATTAAGAAATTGCCTCTGCACTAGCTTTGCCCTCTCATCCGCATCTGTAGCAACAATTATGTGCCTGCTCTCTTCAATTCCTGATAACCGAACCATTCTGGAGAAAAATTTACCTAGCGTATGGGGATCGAGAACGACTAGACTAAAAAGGGAGAGGGAGTCGGCGAAGGGAGTTACAGATTCGCACTAACTGCGAATCTGAGGAAAGTCCGGACTCCCAAAGACCAGACCGCTGGGTAACTCCCAGTGCGGGCGACCGTGAGGAAAGTGCCACAGAAACATACCGCCAATGGGAAGGATGAAGGCAGAAGGAGGAATTCATCCTTCACCTCTTCTTTCTCATCCTTCCACAGGTAAGGGTGCAAAGGTGCGGTAAGAGCGCACCAGCAGCACTGAGAGGTGCTGGCTCGGTAAACCCCGGTTGGGAGCAAGGTCAAAGGAACCAAGGTTGGTCTTTTACCGGTTCCGCAGTAGAGAGCCGCCAGAGGCATCTGGCAACAGATGTCCCAGATAGATAACTCCCCTCGGAAGGCTGAGGATTAGCCCCTTGAGAACAGAATCCGGCTTACGTCCGGCTCCCTCCCTCTACTAACAATTAAAAATTAAAAGTTAAAAATTCCAAATTCCTTCTAACCTTTAACTGACTACGAACCACTGACACCGTAAAGCCGATGGAAGATGCCCGGCGAAGTAAGCAACTAAGAAAATTCGTGCAAAAGCTGGGACTCTCCGAGACTGCACCAGTGGACTGGGCTTTGCTCGATTTAGCTCTCACTCACCCAAGTATTTCAGCCGAGGCAAATTATCAACAGCTAGAGTTTGTTGGGGACGCAGTGGTGCGGCTTGTTGCTTCCGAGTTATTGTTAGAGACTTATCCTGAGTGCCCTGTGGGGGAATTTGCTGCGATTCGTTCGGTGATGGTGAGTGATCGCACCCTAGCCCAACTTGCCCAGAGTTATGGCATAGAGCGCTATCTATTAATCGCGGGCAGTGTAGCGAACAACTCAGCAGGGCAAGCGTCGCGGTGGGCAGATGCCTTTGAAGCAGTCTTGGGGGCACTTTATCTCAGCACTCATACCATGAAACTAGTGCGTCCTTGGCTTGACCCCCTCCTCAAACAGCAAGCTGAACAAATCCGTCAAGATCCCGCCCGCCAAAACTACAAAGATGCTCTCCAGGAATGGACACAAGCCCACCACAAAGTTTTACCTCAGTATCACGTGCAAGAAACCGGGCAAAATTATGACGATCCAGATCGCTTCGCAGCGGAAGTTTGGCTCAAGGGGAAACAACTTGGCGAAGGAAAAGGGCGCTCTAAAAAAGCAGCAGAACAAGCAGCCGCAAAGGAAGCTTTTTTCAAACTCGGCACATAGGCTTTGAGGCAAAAATTTGAAAACCAGGACAAGGGAATGACGCGGAGATGGGGAGACGCGGAGAGTCGCTTCGCTCCCGACGCGGCGACAAGGACACGGGGCGCGAATTACTTCGCGCCGCAAGAGATGTCCGTAGCGGAGAGCGGAAAGTGAGGGGTGAGGAGTGAGAGAGTGAGGAGGTGTTCTGTGCAGAGGTGCTCCAGGTGCGGAGGTGCTGAGGGGAAATAGTTTCCGAGTGCGGCGCGTCTCTCCTCTGCTCCCCGAGAGCTCCCTTTGTTCCCTGCTTCCCCGTGTCCCCGCGTCATCCTGCGCCTGAACCTGTCCCCGCGTCATCCTGCGCCTGAACCTGTCCCTGCGTCCTCTTTCTCCCCTGCTTCCCCTGCCCCTCTGAGCCCCGCGTCCCCATGTCACCGCGTCCTCTTATCCCTCTTCCCAAAACTAGAACCCCGCAGGCGACGAATAGTTGTCAGAAATTGCCCCAGGAAAGGCAAGCCAATAATGGCTGGTAGAAAGTAGCGCGAGGTACAGAGTAAACCCAAAGCCGCACCTGTTGGCGCACCAAAAAGGGTTGATAAACGCAATTAGGGCAGCGTCGCGAGTTCCCACACCAGCAAATGTCAGCAGTAGTAATCCCGCTAAAATTGCTAGCGGAGCGAGTGCCAAGTTCGAAAGAAAAGGTGCCCAAGCTTGGAGCGCAAGAATAAACAACCAGATTTGCAGCAGGTGCAGAAACCAAATAAAAATGGAAGTACCGCCAATCTTCAACAGTTGGCGTTTGTAACCCCAGAAATAATCATGCATTTCTCCCCAAGAGGCACGTAGTCTCTCAATTTTCACCCTCAGTTTTTTAGAAGCCAACCTGCGACTAACCCGAAAAAACACCTGAGCAAATGGGCGCGAGACTAGCAGCAGCAAACCATCACCAGCCCAAGCGTTACGCCTACTCGTCATTGCCCATAACAGTGCATCCTTGCGCGGATAAAGCAATAGTCCCAATACACACCACAGCAGCAGTGACAGCAAGTCGCAGGCTTTCTCAAACACGACTAGCGATAGAGACAGCGAACCGCTTAAATGTCCCCGCTCTCGCATGAAATAAGCCTTGGCAAGGTCGCCCATCTTGGATGGCAGCACCATATTCAGCACACTAGCCGCTAGAATCAGACAATTGGCTTCACCAAATACCAGCTTTGTTCCTTGAGGTGTCAATTGCTGTAGCCGCCAAGCCTTGAACATCGTCAGCGGTATCACCATGCCGAGGCTGATTACCATCCACCACCAGTTGCAGTTTTGGAAGACTTGAATGAGACCGATGAAGTCGATTTTCGATTAAATCAGCGCTATAGCAGCGAGCTAAAGTCTAGTTTGATGAGTTTTTGGTTGTGGCAATTGCATACAGTAAAGATCTTGGTGAAGGTGCCTTGCGGTGGATGGCGAGTGGAAGGTCGATGAGCCGAGTTAGTCGGCTACTGGATGTGAGTCGTCCTA
>PXPT01000057.1 GCA_003021505.1 Cyanobacteria bacterium QS_4_48_99
ACTCACATCCAGTAGCCGACTAACTCGGCTCATCGACCTTCCACTCGCCATCCACCGCAAGGCACCTTCACCAAGATCTTTACTGTATGCAACTGCCACAACCAAAAACTCATCAAACTAGACTTTCCCTTGATTGTCAACTATCCTTAGCTCGCTGCTATAGCTAAAATCCTAGCAGAACTCTTAACGGCTGCTACTCATCTTCAAACTCATTGCGATGAGTAGTTCCAAGCCTTAATTGCAGATGGATAAACGGCCAGATGAGAGGGAAACGAAGTGAGAGCGTGAGGGCGTAACAGCTATTAGAGTTGGGGAAAGTGAGGCGTGGGCGCGTGAGAGGGTGAGGAGGTGAAATTTGGGAAGTGAAAAAAAAGCTGGGGAAGCAAAGGAAGAAACCTGTAACCTGCAACCTGCAACCTTCAACCTTCAACTCCTTCTTCGCCCCTAATTTTCTCTAAAAGCAGCGCTTGGGAATCTCGCAACTCAAAGCAACTCAAATCTGCCAGTGCCCCGTTGCTATCTAGCCCAGGGGAAGCGATCGCTACCTGCCATTTGGACAGATCCAGTTGCAGCCAGTCTCCTAGAGTCACCGTGGTGGGTTCGCCCCCCATGTGAGCCACCATCGCTACCTGCTTGTCACTTTCGCCGGGATGGCTGCGAACACCGTAAAAAATTGTCCGCTGGTTGTCGCTAACTTTGTTAAAGCGGTCTGTCCCGTTCAGATTTCGGTGCAGCCACCGGTGGGCATGGCGAAAGCGGCGCAGCTTCAGATTAAACTGGGTTTGCTCGGGGTTGAGGGTGTCCTCGTAGCGGGAGACATTGCAGATCTCGTAGCAGTCTTCCATAAATTTGAGAGCAAACTCTTTCAACTTGGGAATATCGAGTTCCCTCAAAAAGGCTACCATGCCGGGACGATTCATTTGCTTCAAAAGTTGGATATCGCAGCGGTCAGTAGAATCTCCCAAACAGTATTGGCAGGCTTGAACGACTGAGGGCAGATGATAGTCCGTCTCAATCATTGTACTTCGTAAGGCTTTGCCAAACTCCCGCAGTTGCTCTAGTTGCTCGAATCCCAACAATTTCAGGCGGGGGAATGCCTCTGGGGCAGCGTACAGTTCTGGTGTCAGTTGCCAGTCCAAAAAACCAATTTCTTCCGAAACTACCTTCACGCCGTAGCGATCATCCGTGTTGCGGAAAAACATCCAGGGTGCGTGCATGGCGGCATTAATAAAATCCATGGGCAAGCCTGGGCTGAATCCGTAAACCCAAAGCGTTGCAGCCTGGTTGTCATAGGCATGATGCAGCACTTCCGGTAGGGTATTGCCTAAACGCCAGTTAATACCTCCCTCGGGGTCAATCTGATTACCGCGCCGCACGGTGTCGTGATTAGCATAGCCTGTAATCCAGTTTTCGCCATGGTACATCACTTCGCCAACCCGTCGCCATTTCCGCTCCCAGAAGCCCTTTAAGGAAGGCGTGTTATGAGCAAAAATGAGCGGACCCCATTGGTAAGACTCTGGCTTCAATTCAATCAAATCCCGGTAGGTAGAAATTTCTTCCCACCCTGGTTCGGGCCATGGGCGACCATCCTCGAAAATTGTGAACAGCAACCGCTCATTCCCACCAACCTCTTGGACAACATCACTCATTTCTAGTAGGAAAGCATCGTCCTGCTCCACATCTCCAGTCAGCGGGTTAAAGAAACGAAAATCTTGCCCCCCATCAATGCGAACGCCGTCCGCTCCAGTATTAATCTTGCGCCGCTCCATTTCTAAAAAGATTGCTCGTACCGTGGGGAGTTGGTGGTTCAAGTCCTGACCGTACATGTTCGGTCCCTTGAGGTACTGGCGATTGAGCAGCAGCTCCGATTGATTGTCAGCATGTCCGTAAACTAGGTCATAAATTACCTGAATTGACCCTGTGGAAAAATTGTGGAGCGTGGCAGTAAAGTCTACCACTTCATCAGGGCGCAGGCTCCCTAAAACTGCTGGATTGGTGGCACTTGACCCCATTATGGGAACATCATACCCCCAGTCTTGAGTAGTAGGAGTTTTCAAAGTGATGTGAACTTCATCTCCTTTGGGAAGGCTTGGCTCCGGATTTTCGCCTTCTCCTTCTAAAAAGTAGAAAAACTCGCTAATGGGGCTGGATTCGTCTCGATACTCAATCGTGGGTTCGATGGGTAAGAGTTGGACGGCATCGTAGCCGATATAGTTTTCTTCAGCGGGGGTGAGAGGAGTATTGGCGGCGATTTTTTCCGAAATTTGGCGATAAATACGGGTTAATCCCTCTAATGTTCCCTCTTGGGAGGCAGTACCCACGTGAAGTTGTAAAATGTTGGTGGGGTTAGGAACGCGCGGGATTGTCTCTGAGTGAGATTCCGAAGGGGAGGGGGGTGGCAAATGGAAGTGAGCCAAGTCAGACCGCTGTTTTTGTGTATACTCTATGTCATAGAGTTCCGCAGGGGCAAATGCACCATAGGGCATCGAGTAAGCTAAAGTATCCCGAATTGTTTGCAGTTGGTTTTGTGGGTCAATGTAGCGCAACCAGTAAAAAGAGCCCATTTGCTCTCGGGTGCCGGGGCGCATTCCCTCAATAACGCCCCAAAAAAATTCGCCCTGCTGCTCTAAGGTTAGGCGATCGCGCTGGAAGGCAACTGTCTGCTGGGTAGCACGAAAATCGACTGATTCTAAAGGTGTCAACACTTCCAGATAAATGGCTCTCGGTCGCATTACTTCCCCTGTTAGTTCAGGAGTCCAGAAGCCGATTTGCGTTAATCCGTTCGGGCGGTAATGCGCTCCTAATTGCCGCGCTATGGCTTGGGCTTTCTCGAAATGCGTACTTTGCGATTCCTGAATTGCTTCTACCCAATCCAGCAATTCTCGCGTTGCATCTTCGACTACTTGGAGGGATTGTTCTGTCTTAACTCTCACGCTTACCTATCTCGTAACCTAGACATTCATCAATCGCGTTTAGCCGCCGCTGTTGCCCTTTTACAAGATAGCAAGCATGAGGCAACTTCGGGTAGCAGTATAGTGAGATATTTGGACGTTAAGCCATATTAATTTGTCTAACCTAAGTTTACAAAGGTTAGAGGACTAGGCTAGGATGGCTAAAATTGCTAACCACTCCTCACAGTTAGATTTTGGCTCTAACTGGGGACGGAAATCAAGGAGGCAAACAGGATTGTTTAGTTAAGCGCAAGGACACATTCATGCAATCCTTGATACCTGTATGAATGCTAGTTCAGCGCTGGAGGCATAAGTTCTAGTTCCAAGTGGGCGTAGCCACGACTCGAAACTTGGTTTGACCAGGTTTAGCTCGCCGTTAACGATGAAACCATGAACTCCAACTACTCTCTGGTCTTAGCAACCGATCTCGATGGCACGTTTTTAGGGGGTTCGGCTCAGCAGCGAGCTGAATTTTACCAATACCTACAGACCTACCGCGATCGCCTTTTACTAATCTTTGTCACTGGGCGAGATCTAGGCTTTATTCAAGAACTCTGCGAAGATCCCAATTTCCCCGTTCCCGACTACATTATCGGTGATGTGGGCACCACCATCGTCCACGGCAAAACCTTGGAGCCGATGGCAGCAGTGCAGGACTGGGTGGAAGAGATTTGGGGGAATTCCAATGATCGCATTAAGCAAATGCTGGCGAATGAACCGGGCTTGGAATTGCAGCCTGTCGCCACAGAGCGCCGCGTTTCCTACTACTACAAACCAGAACTACTCCAGCCCAGCACTGTGCAAAAAATCACCGATGCCGGATTCGACTGTATTCTCTCTGCGGATGTCTACTTAGATGTGATGCCGAAAGGGATCTCCAAAGGACCGACGCTATTGAGATTCATCGAATCCCAGCATTTAAATGCAGACGACGTGATTCCAGCCGGCGACACCCTCAATGACCTGTCTTTATTTGAAACAGGTCTCAAAGGGATTGCTGTGGGAAATGCAGAAGAGAAACTCGTCGAAAAAATCAAAACCATGGAAAACGTTTATCATAGTTCCTATCCTGGCGCGGCTGGGATTTGGGATGGTTTAAAAAACTATGGCAAATACTTGGAGACCTAGAAATGAAATCCTCTTTAGTTATTCTCTATCACCGCGAACCTTACGATGAAGTCGTAGAAAATGGCGAAGTTCACTATCGAGACAAAAAAAGTCCCAACGGGATTGTCCCAACGCTGAAAGGCTTTTTTTCCAGCGTTAACCAGGGCACCTGGATTGCCTGGAAACAGGTAGAGGAGAGAGAAAAAAGCAATTTTGAAAAGCGGATTACCGTTGAAGATGGCGGCTACGACGTTCAGCGGATTCCTCTTACAGCAGAGCAGGTGAAGCACTTTTACCACATCACCTCCAAAGAAGCCTTTTGGCCCATTCTGCACTCTTTCCCCTATCACTTTTCTTACGAATCTACTGATTGGGAAAACTTTCAAACCGTCAACCGCCTATTTGCTGAGGCAGCTTGCGAAGAAGCGGCAGAGGATGCCCTGATTTGGGTGCATGACTACAATCTCTGGCTGGCACCCTACTATATCCGACAGATGAAGCCCAATGCTCGCATTGCCTTCTTCCACCACACCCCCTTCCCCTCAGTAGATATTTTCAATATCCTGCCTTGGCGAGATGAGATTATCGAGGGTCTACTGAGCTGCGATATTGTGGGCTTCCACATTCCGCGCTATTCACAGAATTTCGTCCGCGTTGCTCGCAGCCTGCGTGAAGTAGAAGTAGTAAAAACTGAATCAATCCCAGAGCACCTCACCTCCGTAGGAACGGCGCTAGCCGAGCCGGAAGTCACAACTCAGTTGCGCTATAAGAATCGCTTGGTCAACGTTGACGCTTTCCCAGTGGGAACGAACCCGCAGCACATCCTGTCCACGTTGCAAAAATCAGAAACTCAGAAGCGAGCTAACGAAATCCGCGAACAGTTGCAGGGGCGCAAGTTGATTATCTCTGCTGGTCGTGTGGATTACGTTAAGGGAACCCGTGAGGTACTCGAAACTTATGGGCGCTTGCTAGAGCGCCGTCCCGACTTGTGTGGCAAAGTTAACTTAGTGATTACGTCTGTCTCCCCGGCAGCAGGGATGCGAGCTTATGAAGTGGCCCAAAACCAAATCGAGCAACTCGTGGGCAGAATTAACGGACGGTTTGCTCGATTCGACTGGGTTCCCATTATGCTGTATACCCAGCCCATTCCCTATGAAGACTTGATTGGCTACTACAAAGCGGCAGATGTCTGTTGGACGACTCCCCTACGCGATGGTCTCAACTTGGTGGCAAAGGAATACGTCATTGCCCGCGAAGGCAAAAGTGGCACATTGATTCTCTCCGAGTTCGTAGGTGCAGCAGTCGAGATGCCAGAGGCGATTCTGACTAATCCCTACTCGATGGATCGCATGGATGATGCGATTGACAAAGCCCTCGATATGCCCATCATCGAGCAAGAAGAACGCATGGGGAAAATGTATAAGACAGTGACTCAGTACGATGTTAAGTGTTGGGCTGACCACCTCTTCGAGGTTTTCCGAAGCATTGAACCTGAGAGCGAGACGACTAAAGAAGCGGCTACGGTTTGAGGCTAGCCAGAGAACTTGGAGATAGGGAAACGACGAGACAGGGCGACTCGGCGAGTCGCCCTTACTTCCTGAGAAAAGAGAGGTAATTGGGTACGGTTGTTAAGAGCTCCCCAGTTGCCTCTCCTGCCTTGCGCGAAATTCTTTCCCAGGGACGAAAAATAAATGACGAATGAGAAAATGCGCGATTTTCAATCTATCCAGAATACTACTTACGATGCGATCGTAATCGGCGGCGGGGTCAATGGTGCAGGTGTAGCACGAGACGCAGCGCTGCGAGGTCTCAAAACCATTTTGATTGAGAAGGGGGACTTTGGTGGCGGCACATCAAGTTGGTCTACTCGGTTAGTGCATGGGGGATTGCGCTATCTGGAGTATTACGAGTTTTCCCTGGTGCGGGAGTCTTTACACGAGCGGGAAACGCTTCTGCACATCGCCCCCCATCTAGTGAAGCCCCTAGAGCTTACCATTCCCATTTATAGCGATCGCTCTCGTCCCTACTGGAAAATTTGGGCGGGAATGATTCTCTACGACCTCTTTAGTTTCGACAAAACCCTGATGCCTCACCGCATGCTGCCCAAGCAAAAGTTCCGGCAATTATTTCGCGAAATCGATGCCGAGGGGTTGGCTGGTGGAGCGCAATACTATGATGCTCAGGTTGCACGTGCCGAGCGTTTGTGCCTAGAGAACGCACTCTCTGCCCAAGCAGCCGGAGCAACCGTGCTGAATTATGCGGAAGTGACGCAACTGCGGCGCGAAGGAAGTCTGATTGCGAGCCTCACCTGCAAAGACCGCTTAACGGGGGAAGACTTCACAGTACAGGGTAGCTCGCGCGCTGTGGTGGTGAATGCCTCTGGTCCCTGGGTAGATAAGATTTGTCAGCGGGCGGTTGAGGGTGGTTCTCAAGCTCCCATTGGAAAAGAGAAAAAAATTGGTGGCACCAAGGGCAGCCATGTTATTGTTGATCCCTTTCCTGGTGCGCCAGAGACGGCTTTGTATGTGGAAGCGAAGTCAGACGGTCGTGCCTTCTTTATCGTGCCCTGGTTGGGAATGTACCTGATTGGAACCACCGATATTCCCTATAGTGGCAATCTTGACCAAATTAAGGCAAGCAACGACGAGATTGATTATTTATTGACCGAAACCAATCGCATTATTCCCACTGCTCAGTTGTCGCGTCAGGATGTCAAATTTACTTACTCTGGCGTTCGTCCCCTACCGAACATGGAAGGCAAGAAGCCAGGAAGCATTACTCGCAAGCACATCATCTACGATCATAAAAAAGAGGGAGTGACTAATCTCATTTCTCTAATTGGCGGTAAACTAACTACTTATCGCAACATCAGTCGAGAGATGGTGGACGCGGTTTTCAAGAAGCAGGGACGTTCTGCACCGCCTTGTCCTACGAAACAGCAATCCTTGCCCGGGGCAATTTTACCCAGCGATCCGCGCATTCAAAAAGCTCTCGACGAGTATCACACTTCCTTGCCATTAAAAACAATTAATTACCTCTTCTCAGTTTATGGTGCCAAGGCATGGGAAGTTCTTGCCTTAATCGATGAGGAACCGGAGTTGGCAGAGGAGATTACCCCGCAGTTGCCCGATATTAAAGCGCAGATTGTCTACGCAGTGCGCTCGGAGTTTGCCCATACGCTGGTCGATATTACTCGCCGCCGCACGACCCTGGCAATGCACGCCCATTATGGCTTAGAACTGTTGCCTGTGTTAACAGAAATTCTGCAAAAATATTGCAGCTGGAGCGAGCAAGAGTGTGATGTCCAAGTTAAAGACTATCGCACTTACATGGAACAAAACTGCATCCCCGATTACGTCCTAACTGCCCAGGAAACTTCTCAAGAGCCACAACTCACCCAACGTTAATTGGTTCTCTGAGAGATGATGCTGAGAGAGGAGCGTGGCTGAATCATGCCTGCTGGAGCAACCGCAGCGGATTTGATAACTTGATCAGTGTTGCTGAGTTGGTAAACGCCAGACCAAACCGCAAAAAGCTGCTCTGCTAGTGGGTAGATTTCACTAAGCAAGGGATCTTGATGTCGGTGGATTCGCCAGCCTATGGGAATGCCGATGAAGCTGTTGTAAGTTCCAGATAAAGCGCCAGCCAGGGCAGCAGTGACTTGCGGTTGGTAGCCAGTTTGAGCGGCACGGGCGATACAAAGGCGGAAATCTTGGGGAGTATCGCAGAAGCAGTAGAGCGCCAAAGCAATGGGTGTGTGACCTCCCTTGTCTTGGCGAGTCAATTGGGTGACAGCTTCCTCTAGCCCAGCTTGGCGGGCGAAAAGATCTGAGAGTTGTTCTAACTGTTGCTTGAGTGGTGTTGGAGAGGTTCCGAGGTAGGTGAGGATTTGCGAGATTAGTTGGGTAGAAGTAGGAGCGAGCCATCGGCTTGCCCCTACTCTTTCGGTGAGGGCAGAGGCAACCGCAGAACCGAAAGCCAAAACCTCCTCGGCTGGCTCATTAGGAAGTTGCCAAGTTTCGGTACAAGCGAGTAACTGCTCTTCCAAAAGCGCGGGACTTTCATGAAAAAATAGCGCTATCGGTAAAGTCGCCACGGCAGCTTCGCTGCTACTGGCAGTATTTTTTAAATCGAGAAGAGATTCTCGTCGGCGCTGGATTTGCTCTAGCCAATCTGCCTGATCCAGAATCCTCTTGCTCACCAAACTCTTGGTAGCGCCGATCCCAATCTCGCTCCAATCGGAAAGCTTCGAATTGCTACCGATAATTTCTCCGATCAGGCTGCCAAGTAATCCACCCTGAAATCGAGTCAGAAGAGAGTAGCGCACAATTGTAGGGAGTTGCTGCAAGCGTACTCCCACGATTGTAGCTATTCTTGCTCAGCAGCGATCGCTAATTTTGCCCCTTCAACCTGGCGCAAGCGATCCATCACCCCCACTACCTGACCATGCTTAACTTTTTCGTCCGCATTGACGATTACCAGTGTCCCAGAGTTGGGTTCGATCAAGGGGCGTACCTTTGCTTCTAGAGCGTCTAGTTTAATCGGTTTCTTGTTCAGTGCGATCTCGCCACCTGATTTAATCGTGACATTAACCTGCGCCGCGCGCTGGTTTTGAGCAGTTGCAGCCTGGGGCAAATTGACGGGCAACCCTTGTGAGTGAGTTAAATAAAGCGTCGAGATGATAAAAAATGCCAGGATCGAAAAAATTACATCGATCATCGGCACAATATTTATTCCAAAGGAAGTGTCTGATTCATCGGGTAGACGCATAGTCGGGTTGCTCCTTTTGCTCAGATCGACGACGATAGAGGAGTTCTAACTGACCACCATACTCCTGAATCAAAGCCAGTTGACGTTGGTAGTTTCCCCGGAACAGATTGGTAAACAAGAGAGTGAAGATTGCTACTACTAGTCCCATCACCGTGGAGACTAAAGCCTCGCTGATCCCCCCCGTCACTGCTGTGGTATTCTCGCCCCCAACCTCTCCAATCGTGAGCGAAGAAAAAGCGGTAATTAAACCCAAAATAGTGCCCAGTAGACCTAACAGAGGCGAAACACTGATAATCGTCTCGAATACGGTGTTAAATCGCTTCAAGTGGGGTAATTCTGCCTGTGCTGCGCTTTCGAGGGCAAGACGAAATTCTTCTGGGGTAGGGTTGTCTAACTCTAGAGCCTCCAGGAAGACCCGCGCAAGGGGCAAATTGGCGTTTTGCCGCAGCCGATGAACGGCAAGATTGGGATCTTGCTGGTAAACCTTGAGGATGTCTCGTATCACCTTGGGTTGGCGACGGTTAATTCTCAACCAAAACACCAACCGCTCTACAATTAGCGCGATCGCCAGCACCGAAAAGGCGATTAGGGGCCAAGCGACTACGCCTCCCGCCGCGAAAAAGTTACTAATTTGCATACCATCTCCTTCCAGTCACTCACTTCCACAGAGGAATGCTAATCACTTATTAGACCAGAAAAGTTGACAATATTTTTCGATAAATAGCAATTCTAATCAAAATCATGTTAAATATTTGAATTACTAATCATTTTCAAGATTTGAGTGGAAGCGCGAACGCTCTGTCCTGAGATCACGTAAACTGAAGCTCTCTCCTAGAGAGGGGTTCCGAAATTTGGCAGTTGCGGAATTTGCTTGCGCTCTAATCGAGGCTTCTTGCTTTACTTTGACGACTAGTTGCTCTAATCTAATTGAGATAAGTAACAACGATTTTCAATTAATCGATGGCTCTTTCCAGCTTCTCTACACAGCAGCGAAAAAAAGAAGTAGAGGCGCTAAAGCGTCTTCTGGGGTTCAGTTTCTTGGGTTCAGTGCTGTTCCATTCCCTGGTGCTTCTCCTAAGCACGAGCCTGTTTGAGAATAAGCCACCTGAACAGGAAGACAAACCCATCGAATTGATGATGATCGAGCCGACTAAAACTCCATCCCCAGAAACGGAAGCAAAAGCAGGATCAGAGGCTGCCGCTGGCAAGAGCGCACCGAGCCAGTCTGAAGAAAGTGGTAGTGCCGAACCGTCGCCTGCATCTCCCTCTCCCTCCAGCGCGCAAGACTCAGAAGTGGCTGTCAAGCCGCAGCCAGAGAGCAAACAACAACAGTCCGAGTCTGTCCCTACGCCCACTCCTACTCCTGAACCAACACCAACACCTACTTCTGAACCTACTCCCACGCCTGAACCGACACCGACACCAACGCCCACTCCTGAACCTACTCCCACGCCTGAACCGACACCAACACCAACACCTACTCCTGAACCTACTCCCACGCCTGAACCGACACCGACACCAACACCTACTCCTGAACCTACTCCCACTCCTACTCCCGAACCTACACCTATTCCCGAGCCTAGAACTGAAGCTACTCCAAAACCTACGCCGCAACCTCGCGAATCTGCTTCCAATACCAGTCCTAACCCCCAACGTTACGAAGTGTCCGAATCTACTGAATTAGATCGGATGTCTAGGGCTAGAAATCGCCTCAGAAATAGGCGGAGAAGATCGACCAGTTCTCGACAAGAGGCGCGGGAGCAAGAAATGGCTGAGTCGGGTTCCTCTGAGTCTGCCTCAACTGAAGCAGAAACTCGCGCAGATTCTGGAAGTAGCGACCAATCGGACAGCAGTAATCAATCAGGCAGTGGTACAACCACAGCAACAGGATCTGGTGAAGCTCGCCAAGAAACCAGCGGTAGTGGGAGCGGTGCTAGCTTAGAGGGCTGCGCGGCTCCTCCCGAAATCGATTTTAATATCGAAGTCAGGCCGATTGTGAGTGTTGATGTTGCCCCCAGTGGCGAAGTCACCGATGCACGGATTGTTCGTTCCAGTGGTAAGGATGAATTAGACGAAGCTGCTTTGGATTATGCTCAATCTTGCCAATTTTCATCTTCTGAGAATGGGATATCTGGGCAACAAATCGCTGTTAAGTTCGTTCAACCGTGACAAAACAATTAAAAATTAAGGGAGGGGCGAGCAGGCGGCTCGCCCGTACAAAATTAAAAATTATAGCAGCGAGCAGCAAAGTATTTACAATTTTTGAAAAGCAGCATCGGCGGCTTGATGAACATGAAAGTTATATTTAGGTAGCTCTTTTCTAATTGCAGTTTTAATTTTTTGCCACCTCGATGGGGTTGAAATAGGCGAGAGTACTTGGGGAGATACCAGAATTAACAGCCAGCGTCTTCAATTAATTTTCGGATTCTTTTCGAGTTATGAAATGGGGCATTATCCATAACTATTATTTGACCTGGTTTAACTAATGGCAGCAAACAATCTTGTAGCCATGTTTCGATTAATTGTGCTGTGCAATATCCTTGATATACCATTGGTGCTAGGAATTTTTCTTGACAGAGTGCTCCCATGAGACTAAGTGTTTCTCTCCCTTTACCGAGTCGTTGAGCCTGGAAGCGTTGACCTTTTTCACACCAACCGTAAGGAGAACTTTCATTACTGTCAATCCCACTTTCATCCATATAGATTAGTTGCGCTGGCGGGTATAGTGGGAGTTTTTCGATAAATTCAGTCCGGGCTTTTTCATCCCGTTCGAGGTAGTTGTACGTTTTTTTTTGCGTGTATCACCCATCTTTCTCAGTCCTCTACCAATGGTATGGCGGCTAATGTTCCCCCATTTTTGAGCCATTTCTTCAGTAGTTAGTTCGCCATGTGGAGCCACAAATTTTCGAAACGCTTGCCAATCTTCTATTTGTTGGTGGGGAATGGGAGGACGAGAGGATTGGGGTTCCACTCTTGCTGTCTGTTCAGCTTGGCTGCGCTACTTATAGAGGGTAGGACGACTCACATCCAGTAGCTCACTAACTCCGCTAATCGACCTTCCACTCGCCATCAACCGCAAGGCACGTTCACCAAGATCTTTACTATATGCGACTGCCACAATTAAAAACTAATCAAACTAGACTCTCACCTTGATTGTAAACACTCCTTAGCTCGTTGCTATAGTTAGTCATCAGTAAAGTCATATAAACGTTCGTAATTTTTTTATTGGAGCGAAGCGACGTGACTTTTTCCTAAAAAAAAGCACTCACTTCCACCCCAGAAGCGAGTGCTTATAAAAGAGAACAGTTGTCTTTTTTTAACTAATAGGCATGCTGTAATTCGTAAAAGTCTGGCGAGACATAATCTTTGCGCAGGGGCCAACCCACCCAATCTTCATGCATCAAAATCCGCTTCAGGTACGGGTGCCCTTCATAGACAATGCCAAACATATCGTAGCTTTCCCGCTCTTGCCAGTCTGCGGTTTTCCAGATCCAGTACACCGAGGGAACTCTAGGATTAGCGCGCGGCAGAAATACCTTCAGCCGCACTTCTTCTGGTCGGTCAGCATGATCGCTCACTTTAATGAGGTGGTAAAAGCTGACTAACTCCTTTCCTGGTCCAGCATCATATCCGCCTTGGCATTGGAGGTAATTAAACCCATAGGCATACAATGCTGTTGCCATAGGGAGGAGGTACTCCGGCTGTGTCTTAATTATTTCAATCCCCTGGTGATCAGGATTCAGACACTCATGCCCAAAATCGTTTTCTGTCAACCAGCGGGAGACTGGACCTGCTTCTACTATCTGGGAAGCCTCAGCATTTTCTTCTGAATTCTCCTGTTGCGATTGAGACTCTTCAGCCACGGTTAACATCCTCCTGCTTCTGCTGCGGTTCCCTGAGCGCCGGTGGCACTGACATTCCCATTGCCTCGCTCAATTCTTTAGGCGGTGCTTGACGGCTTGGAGTTTGGAGATATTTCCCATCGTTAGTGGAAGAAACCACTTTCATGTTGTGGGTAATGCTGTAGTACCGATGGGTTTGCTGCAATGACGATTCCCGCTCTTGAATAGATTGATTGGCAATCTTTTTGCGCAACTTGGTAATCGCGTCCATAATTGCCTCTGGTCGAGGCGGACAGCCAGGAATATAAACATCCACAGGAATAAGCTTATCTACCCCTTTAACCGAGGTGGTGGAGTCCATACTGAACATCCCCCCAGTAATTGTGCAAGCACCCATTGCCATCACATACTTCGGGTCTGCCATATTTTCATAGAGGCGAACCAGCGCTGGTGCGAACTTCATGTTGATGGTGCCTGCTGTGATAATTAGATCGGCTTGTCGAGGGCTTTGACGCGGAAGCAGACCAAAGCGGTCAAAGTCAAACCGCGAACCAATCATAGCGGCAAACTCAATAAAGCAACAAGCTGTGCCGTACATCAGGGGCCACAGGCTAGAGAGCCGCGACCAGTTGTAGAGGTCATCGACCGTTGTCATAATGACATTTTCTGAGAGGTCTTGAGTGACCTGGGTACGCTCAACTGGATTGAGGATTTTTTCTTTTTGCTGCTGTTCGAGTTCAGCCTCGCTTCTTGGTGTCTCGTTAGGATTCATGACCATTCAAGTGCTCCTTTTCGCCATGCATATACAAGAGCAATCACGAGAATTCCGATAAAAATGAGGGCTTCGATAAACGCTAGTAGCCCTAGTTGGTTGAAAGCAATTGCCCAAGGGTACAAAAATACAGTTTCGACATCGAAAATCACGAAAACCAGAGCAAACATGTAATAACGAATGTTGAACTGAATCCAGGCTCCCCCGAGAACTTCCATGCCGGATTCATAGGTGGTGCGTCGCTCTGGTCCCCCTTCGCTAGGTCGCAAAAGCTTGGAGGCAGTTAGCGCCACTATCGGGATTAAGCTGCAAAGGATCAGGAATCCCAAAAAATACTCATAACCACTGAGGACAAACACTAGATTTTACGACCCCCCACTAAGCGTCACTTCTGTATTACTTCTTTACATTAATTATATCTCGACTAGCTTCCCTCATCAGGGAATCGGTTGGTTGAGTGGTGTGCGATAATTTGTAACATATGTTCTAATATTTGCTTGCCACAAGTCATGACCGACCCAGCCGATGAGCAAACCCTAGCTGAACAAGCTCCAGCCCGTTACGAATGTCGTAGCTGCGGCTACGTTTATGAGCCAAGTCAGGGAGACGGTAATCGGGATATTCCGTCAGGAACGCCTTTTGAAAAATTACCAAGCGACTGGCGCTGTCCAGTTTGTGGTGCCCGTTCTACACTGTTTAAAAACATCGGTTCGACCGGGGCTCCTTCTGGATTTAAGAGTAATCTCAGCTATGGCTTCGGCGTGAACCGTTTGACGCCAGCACAGAAAAACCTTCTTATTTTTGGGGGTTTAGTGCTAGGCTTTTTGGCGTTCATGAGTGCTTACGGTTTGGGTTAATGAAAGGGCAGTCGCTCGTAAAAAAAAGCGCTTGAGGGGTAGGAGGAAAAATCTCTCGATTAGTAGTTGGGAATGTTATGAACTCATTGGTAAAAAAGCTGAAACAGATTGTCATCTTCTTGGCGATCGCAACCTTTAGTATGAGCTGTAGTCAGGTTCCTTCACTCAGCGAGAGCGGTGAGAATCCTTGGCATCCCGTTGACCTGCCCACAGGGGTGACACTATTGGATATCGATTTTATAGGCGACTCTAGTCATGGCTGGGCGGTGGGTGGTGACTCCACGCTCCTAGAAACAAATGATGGTGGTGATACCTGGCAACTTAAGAAGCTAGAAATAGAAGATCAAAAACTTAACTTTACCTCCGTCAGTTTTGCCGGAGAGCAAGGATGGGTTACTGGAGACCCCTCAGTTTTACTGCACACCACAGATGGCGGAGAATCTTGGTTTCGCATCCCGTTGAGCGAAAATTTGCCGGGTTCTCCTTACCAAATTGTGGCATTAGGTTCCGATTCAGCCGAGATGACAACCGACTTAGGGGCGATTTATAAAACTGATAATGGTGGTCGCAACTGGCGGGCTTTAGTGGAAGATACAGTGGGAGTGGTGCGTAACATTTCTCGTTCATCGGATGGTCGCTACGTCGCTGTTTCTGCTCGGGGAAATTTCTACTCCACCTGGAAACCAGGTCAAAGTGCCTGGGAAGCTCACGAGCGCAATACCTCTCGACGGATTCAGAACATGGGATTTGGTGAGGATGGGCGTATGTGGATGCTTGCCCGAGGTGGTCAAGTTCAGTTTACTAAACCGGGGGATTTCGAGACTTGGGAACAACCGCAGTATCCCGAGCCCTCCACAAGCTGGGGATTGCTGGATGTCGGCTACCGCACGCCGAAGGAGATGTGGGTAGCGGGTGGCAGCGCCAACTTACTCGCTAGCTTTGACGATGGCAAAACTTGGAAAAAAGTACGCAAAGTAGAAGATATTCCCGCTAACTTCTACCGGGCGATCTTTCTAAGCCCTGATCGAGGATTTGTCCTGGGAAATGAGGGGGTTATGCTGAAATATGAACCGCCGAGTGAGCCGGTTTAGGCACCCCGTGCTTGTTGCCCTTACAGACAATTCCGTATTATATAAAGTAGGGATTAAACTTTTGTAACTGGAGAAACATCAATGGCAGGTTCCACAGGAGAGCGCCCATTCTCCGACATTATCACCAGCGTTCGTTATTGGGTAATTCACAGTATCACTATCCCCATGTTGTTCATCGCGGGTTGGCTATTTGTTCAAACCGGTTTAGCCTACGACGTGTTTGGCACACCTCGCCCCGATGAATACTTTACCCAAGAGCGGCAGGAGCTGCCGATTCTGGAAGACCGCTTTAATGCAGAGCAGGAAGTGGAAGAATATAGCAAGTAGGTTAATCAACAGAGGTTTAAGATTATGACGAGTAACAATCCCAATCAGCAGGTTTCCTATCCCATCTTTACAATTAGGTGGGTTGCTGTGCATACCCTAGCCGTGCCAACTGTCTTCTTTCTGGGCGCGATCGCTGCAATGCAATTTATTCAAAGATAGGAGAAAATTATGCCAGAACGCACTCCCAATCCCAATAACCAGCCCGTTGAACTAAACCGGACATCTTTGTACTTGGGTCTACTACTTATTTTTGTCCTTGGTATACTGTTCTCCAGTTATTTCTTCAACTAAGAAATACTTGCACGCCATCTTGTTGGAAACAACTAGGAGGTAAAAACTGTGTCTGGAAGTGGAAAAATTCCCCTGTGGCTCGTTGCCACCATCGCTGGTTTAGGAATTCTTACCGTGGTCGGTATTTTCTTCTACGGTGCCTATGCTGGTGTAGGTTCTTCTATATAAAAACAAGGTGCGCTATTACTCCTTCCATCTTTAGAGCTTCATGCTTGCATATGGAAAGTTCAAAAGCGCACCCAAATAAGACTAGTCCAAGCAGTAGTCATGCAGACCGCCGGTTCCTCTAATTGGCGGTCTTTTAATTTTCGGTATCTTCATCCTCGGAAGTTGTTGCTAAGGCACTCAGCCGCGACCAAAAACGCTCCTGTGCCTGCGAAGCTGGAAACTCATCCTTAACTCCCGAAAGCTGAACTGGGGTGTCTGCTGCGACCTGAGAGGTTTCCTCTGCTTCCCGAGTGGCAGTCGCTCCCTCAGAAGCTGTCGTCGGGGCTCGATTGGGAATTTTAGGCAGTTGAGGAGATTGAGTCACTTTTTTTGTTTCGCGAGAAGGGGAGATTTTGGGGGGTAAGACGGGAAGAGAAACGGACTCGCTTTGCTGTGGAGGCGAGGTAGGCGATTGGTCTTCTTCTGGTTGGGAATGGAAGGAAGATTGCTCCGAGTTATCTTCGAGATGGTCTGCTGGATCAGATGGGGTAGGAAAGACTTTTTCAACTAGCTCCCCTAAATTCACGCTGATGGTGAAGGGTTGACGCGCCAAGATTGTAGTCGCAGCCTCCTTGTGTTCGCCGCTTTCGAGAGAACCTTCCAGGATGACCTCTCCCACAACGAGATAAGACTGGCAGTCAGTGGGAATTTCTAGGGAATAGCTGAAAGCTAGCGGTAGTGCTTGTTTTTCTAGGGGCGGTTGAGCGTCGAGCAGAATTTGTAAAGTTTGAGGGTCGCGCAGACAAATGCGTAGCCTCTGGTTGAAGACGATATAAGGCTCGCCTCTTAGGGACGCTATTTGTCCAGAAATCAAGATAGACTCACCGCGATCGCCGAAGAAGATGTCTTGCTCTAGCGTAAGCTGGAATGGTGGAGCAGCCGTCTCTGAGTGCCCGTGTGACTGGGAATTTGCTGATTCGGTGGCAGCCGTCTCTGGCTCAAAAACAATTTCTTCGAGTGGGGGTAAGGACGGGTCCGAGGGGTCATCTTCTGTGGTTTCTGAGTGGTAATCCTCGCTGGAGCTATCGGTGTCGGCTTGGTGATGGGCTACTTCGTCGCTTCGCTTAGAAGGAAGAAGGGAGGAAAAGTAAAGAAAAACCTTCTGCCTATTGGGCTCTTCGGTGGAACTAACTGGGTGAGGTTCCAAATCCTGTTCACTCACACCTCTTTCCTGCCCCTCACTGTCAATTGACGATGGAGATTGATGAAAATACGTTTTGGGCAAAACTTGCATTTGAAGGGATTTTTGCCAGAATTCCCCCAGTAGTTCCGAGAGGATATCACCGCAGCAGCGTAGTGTCCAAATCCCAGGTTCTAGGTAAGTAAAAGGCATCACCACCATTAGCCCTTCGGGATTAGTACGGCGGAGTTGCGCGTGAGAGCAAGATTGTGGCGAAGCTTCCCTAGTTGCTTGATACGTAAAGCGAATTTCTACGTCAACATTTGCCTCACCAAAGCGGGCTGCCACCCGATATTTACCTTCTTCAAGTTCCAGGTTGGGTGCGTTAATCGACTTCCAGGAGGGATCTCCCTCTTTTTGGATCAGAAATTCCCAGTGTTTCATCTTTTGGTTTGCGATCGCTCATTTGCTTGAGTTGATTAATGGCGTACTACGAAGGACCCACCAACAAATCAATTTGATCTCGTAGTTCCTCTGTCATACTGAGCAATTCAGCTTGCGGGATGGTTCGTTGTTGTTGAGAAGCCATCCATTTTAGTTGAACCGTGTGGTTTTCTGCTTCGGCATCTCCCAACACGAGGCAAGCAACTGCCCCGCTGCGGTCAGCCCGTTTAAATTGCTTGGTAAAAGCACTGCCACTGAGGTCTAATTCCACCTTCATCTCACTCTGACGCAATTTTTGGGCGAGCAGTAGTGCCTGTGCTTCAGCGCGATCGCCTCTCGAAACCACATAGAAATCTGGGGAGGGAGTGGGAGCAGCTTGTAGCTTTTGCAGCAACAAAATCAAGCGCTCCATGCCAATTGCCCAACCGACTGCGGGAGTGTCTGGTCCACCCAGTTGGGCGACTAATCCGTCATAGCGCCCGCCACCACAAACGGTTGCCTGTGCACCGAGGTCGTCCGATTGAATTTCAAAAGCGGTGTGGGTATAGTAATCTAAGCCACGTACTAAATAGGGGTTAATTTGATAATCGATGCCCAAATCGGTTAAGCGTTGCTGTACCTTTTCAAAGTGGGCTTGGGACTCGGAACCGAGGTGGTCGAGAATGGTGGGAGCGTTTTGGGTAATTTCTTGGGTGCGTTTGTCCTTACTGTCTAAAATTCGTATAGGATTGCGATGGAGGCGTTCTTGAGAGTCCTGGTCTAACTCCTGGGCGTAGGGCGTTAAATAGCTAACCAATGCCTCCCGATAGCGCTGTCGCTCTTCGGGATTGCCCACCGAGTTAAGGTCAAGTCTCAAGCTCTTCAGCCCTAGGGTTTGCAGAATATCAGTGGCGATCGCAATCACCTCTACATCTGCCCGAGGATCGGCAGAGCCAATCAACTCCACGCCAATCTGGTGAAATTGTCGCTGACGACCAGCTTGCGGACGTTCGTAGCGAAACATGGAACCGCCGTACCAAAGCCGTTTAACTCCCTGGGTGTGGAGATTGTGTTCAATGAAGGCTCGCACCACGCCCGCCGTTCCTTCTGGTCGCAGGGTGATGGAGCGATCGCCGAGATCTCGGAAGGTATACATTTCTTTACTCACCACATCCGTCGCCTCGCCGATGCCCCGCTCAAATAAAGCGGTCTGCTCAAAAATGGGGGGACGAATTTCTTGGTAAACTGCCCGATTGAGAATCTGCCTTGCCACTGCTTCCACTTGCTGCCAATAGTAGGCTTCCTCTGGCAGGATATCTCGCGTTCCCCTTATTAGTTGAATTGCACCCATTAACAACTCAGACTCTTCAACCTTCCCTTATCAAAGATCACAATAACTTATCTGAAGGTAGTAGGCATTTAGGAGTTAGTCCGAAATGACTGACACTTCATATCTCTTTCCCTGTCCCCAGTTCGGCATTACAAATTATGAATCACGAACTACGAATTATTTTGGTTGCTCAGTAGTGGACGCGCAACGATAAATCCCAAACCTGAAAACACTAGGACGATCAGCACAATGGCAACTACCAAAAACCAAATACTAATTTCGAAAGTATCTTCTGCCTGGGAAGGGCGATGGGACTGGGATTCTTCCACTTCTGCCGTTATCCCCTCAGAAAAATTGGAAGCCGAGGATTCTTGTTTCTGGGGAGGTGAGGGCAATTCTCCTTTTTCGAGCTCGATGGTGGGACGGGCGGGCGTGTCCTTCCACTGCTCCCCCTCAGAGGAGATGACAATCTCTTGTAATTGTTGGGTTGATTGGAGAACTTTTTCAATTTCTTGTCGCAGTTGTTGATTTTGTTGGAGGAGCTGCTGATTTTCTTCTTTCAGAGAATCTAACTGCGCCTGAGTTGTTTGTAGTTCAGTTGCAAGTTCTCGATATAGGGAAATGGGAACGGATGGGCGATAGGTGCTTGACTCAGTGGAGGAATTATGATTTTGTGAAGAATTAATTGGGGAATTAGAGGTCATGGGTTTGTCCAGCAGGCATCATCAAAATAAAGATTGTGACGGCAGCAATCCTTTCAGAAATTTCTCCTGGATGCAACCGTGATTATCCCTAATTTATCGCTTCAAGCCATCTTCTCTTTGTTGTAGTGAGTAAAAGTGCCCAACTGGTCCACTCCCTTGACCAAGATCTAGAGCAGACTGGAGTGCCGCTGTCACGTAATCCTTAGCTTGCCGTACTGCTTCGACTGGCTCTTTACCCAGCGCCTGGTTTGCTGCGATCGCTGCTGAGAGTGTGCAGCCCGTGCCATGAGTATTCGCCGTTTCCACCGAGGCAGTTTGAAAGGTTTCTAGCTCCCTCCCATCAAACCAGACATCCACACCGCGCTGCTCTCCCGTCATCGCCCCTCCCTTCACCAACACAGCGGAAGCACCTAAAGAGTGAATGGCTTTTGCTGCCTCTCTCATCTGCTCAGTAGAACTAATCTCCAAACCGCTCAGGATTTGCGCTTCATAGCGGTTGGGCGTTACGATTAGCGCTTGAGGAATTAACGCCTCGCGCAAGCTGGCGATCGCCTCATCATCAATAAGCTGCGCTCCCGCACGCGACACCATCACCGGATCAACCACTAGATTTGTCCACCCCAACCTTTCCACTTGCTGGGCCACTGCTGTAATGATATCGGCATTGAGCAACATTCCTGTTTTTACAGCTTGAGTGCCCATATCGCTCACCACCGACTCGATTTGGGCAACAACTGCTGCGGGCGGAAGAGCATCCACCCGGCTCACCCCCAAAGTATTCTGAGCTGTCACGCCAGTAATAGCGCTTGTGCCGTGAACGCAGTGAAAGGCAAAAGTCCGCAAATCTGCCTGAATCCCTGCACCGCCACCGCTATCGGAGCCAGCGATTGTTAAAGCAACTTTTGTCATTAGTCAGTAGTCATCAGTCATTAGTCATTAGTTATCCCGCTCCTCTGCTTCTCTGCACCTGGGCACCTCCGCTTTCCTTAGCGCCTTTGAGAACGACGTCGTTGGAGAAAATCGGGAATATCCAATCCACTTTTATCTTTTGAATCTGGTTCAGAAGCGGGCTTGGAAGGAGGCGGTTCGGTAGATGGCTTCTGAGTTTCAGTTTCGATGGCTTCTGGCTCAGTTGGTGCTTCTTCATTGAAGCCAGTGGCAATGACGGTGATTCTCACCTCGCCCTGCATTTTTTCGTCGATTACCGCTCCGAAAATAATGTTGGCATCGGGATCAACGACATCATAAATAGCTTCGGCAGCCGTGTTGACTTCATGCAGTGTAAGATCCCCGCCGCCAGTAATATTAAACACGACTCCTTTCGCCCCTTCAATTGAGGACTCTAGCAAGGGGGAAGACACTGCCGCCACTGCCGCTTCTCGAGCACGGGATTTGCCCGAACCCATACCAATGCCCATCAAAGCTGAACCTGCGTCTGCCATAACGGCGCGGATGTCAGCAAAGTCAACATTGACTAAGCCGGGGATAGTGATAATATCAGATATCCCTTGTACACCTTGACGCAAGATATCATCAGCCACCCGAAAGGCTTCTTGGACGGGGGTCTGTTCCGAAATTGCCGACAGCAACTGATTATTAGGAATTACAATCAGGGTATCCACCCGCGTTTTTAAAGCAGCGATGCCTTCCTCGGCTTGATGCGTGCGGCGGCGTCCCTCGAACGTGAAAGGACGAGTTACTACGCCCACCGTGAGACAACCCAATTCTTTAGCGACCTCTGCTACAATTGGGGTTGCTCCTGTCCCGGTGCCGCCGCCCATCCCAGCAGTGATAAACACGAGGTCGGTATTTTCCAGAGCACTGGCAATTTCATCGCGAGACTCCTCAGCAGCTTTGTTACCAATTGCTGGATTCCCTCCAGCACCAAGCCCTCTGGTAATCTTTTGCCCCACTTGTAAGCACGTGGAAGCAGAAGAGTGAGATAGAGCTTGAGCATCGGTATTAACTGCCCAAAATTCTACTCCGCTCACGTCATTGGAAATCATGCGGTTGACTGCATTGCATCCTCCCCCACCAATCCCAACGACTTTAATTTTGGCAAAGTTACCTGGCACAATATTGTCACTCCTGGTTTCTTCGGTCGGTGTTCGGTGAGAGTTATTGCTTGAGTATGCAGACTTAGAATTATTAAAGGGGCTATGGTCATTAACTGAGATCCCAAAATCGGGGGACTCTGCGCTATTAGTCTGAGATTTCTCTAGTTTATGATCAGGGGTCATGGTTCAATGAGAGGGTGGAGTACACAGCTTGCGGGTATATAGGGGTCGCAGATTACTCTCTCGGTAAAATGGCGGAGCCTGCTACAAGCGTTGGTAAAACTCTGCCAGTAGTTATTAAACACTATTGCAGAAAGCTGTTCACCAAACAAACGTTAATGTATTGACGATTACAGCGTAAAGTTATAGATAGTAGCAGGGTTCATTATTCCATTAGAAGGTTTCTGAGGGATGGGAGTGGAAGTTGAACAGGAGTGTGGGATTCGGGACGATCTAATGACACTGCTTTCATCTGAACTGAGGGAGATTCTGGTGTTGTGAGATCAATGTAGGCAATTCGATTCGAGTCAACTTGAGTGTGTAAATTTTGCATCCGGGCAAGTACTGCCAGTTGCTCCTGAAATTGATGGGTATAAGCAGAACCAAGGTGGACGTTTCCCAACTCAGTTTTCAAGATTAAATTGCTCGGATTGCGCCAATCTAGCGCGAAAATCTCTACCGTCGAGTGTCTAATGGTTTGATAAATGTTTGACCAGTAGGGACGATACCTCGCTTTGAAAGCAACTACTTTCAAATTAGGGATTTCAAAGTTTTCCCCAGGAGCAATGTAACTGCTTTTAGGCATCCAAACCCCCTGCTTGTCTATAAAACCGACTTCAGCGGGTGAGCCGGAGTCTCCTAGTTGCTCAGGCGGTAAGGCAAGCGCCACCGGGCGACGTTCTTTTACTTGGATAGTTAGGCTGGGGGGTAGCAGTTGCCTAGTAATTGTTGCTTCGGCAATGGGTGCTTGCGACTCTAGCTTCTCGCTCAACTGTTGCGGTTCGATTTGTAGCAGTAGTTGAGGGTAAGACCACTGCACCTGAGAGCGAATCGCCTGGGCAGAGAGGAATTGATTGCCCTTGACGAGGACTTGAGATGGTTGCTGGAGCGTCCAACGAGGGAAAACAAGCGCCCACAAGAGGCTACCTGCTATGCTACCAGCAAGCAGCGATCGCCAACAAGCTTGCAGCAATTTAAGCTGCCGACGGCGTTTCAAGTGTTTTCGCCGCTGCTTGATCTTGACTTTAGACACCGATGTGAGGTTTGTCATTTTTAGATCAGAAAAGACCTCATTTGCAGGTTTCCACCGCCAGCCAGCGTCGGTTAAGCATGCTCAGGGGTTCTACCGCTTCTTTCCATAGAATCTTTATTATCTTTGCAGAGAGTCAAATCTACTGCAAAAAGAATAAGAAGTCAAGTCGCTGTTCAAAATAAGGACGGGGAGCCTACAGGGTTCGAGTAAACTTCGCACCACAACCCTTTCCTTCAGAAGGAGAGAAGCAAGGTAGAAGTGGTAGTTAACAACATCTTCGGTCTACCTTCGGTAAAGTATTTCCAAATTAATTTAGGTATCATTTGTTGAGTTCGGGTGTCAGTTAGGTAATAGTGCTTTAGCTATAATAGTGCCGTCCTTAGAAAAATCCTATGCTAAGGTGAGCTGAAATATTTAACAGTAGCAGAATACTCTGCCGTCTCGCCCAAGAGTGTGCTGTGCATAAATCATTCCCCAAGCGGATATTAAGTTAAAATTATTGGCTTATGGTAGTTACAAAAAACAGACTCGTTTTCAGTGCCACTGCAGCGGTTGTGACAACGGTTGCAGTAACCAGTGCCGGGGTTCACCTTTCTCAAAGTCAAACTGTTTTTCGTGAAAGCCCGAAAGAGGTAGTAGACGAAGTCTGGCAAATAGTTAATCGTGAGTATGTCGATTCCACCTTCAACCAGGTAAATTGGCGGGCTGTTCGCCAAGAGTATCTCAGTCGGTCTTACAGTGATAAGCAAGCAGCCTACAAGGCGATTGACCAAATGCTCAAAAAGCTGGACGACCCCTATACCCGTTTCCTGGAGCCAAAAGAATTTAAAAGTTTACAGATTGACACCTCTGGAGAATTGACAGGAGTAGGCATCAAACTTGCCCAGGATGAGGAAACAGACAAGCTAACCGTGGTTGCGCCGATTCAGGGAACTCCAGCCTCAAAAGCGGGGATTGTGGCAGAGGACGTTATCACCGCAATTGATGGTAAAAGTACCCAGGGGATGGAGCTTAGTAAGGCAGTCAGCCTGATTCGCGGGAAACCAGGAAGCCAGGTTACTCTGACCATTCAGCGTGGCAATCAGGAAAAGGAATATCAAATTACCAGACAAAAGATTGAAATCCATCCGGTGCGGGCTCGCTCGGTGAACACTGAGTTGGGTGAAGTGGGCTATATCCGCCTGAGTCAGTTCAGTGCCCAAGCTCCTGAGGAGATGCAGAATGCAATTAAACGGCTCAAAAAGCAGGACGTGCAAGGTTATGTTCTTGACTTGCGCTCTAATCCGGGCGGATTGCTCTCGGCAAGTATCGAAATTGCACGGATGTGGATGGATGAGGGAACTATTGTCTCAGTAGAGGACCGTCAGGGAGAACTAGAGCGCAGAGAATCCCAAAATCCTGCCCTTACTGAGAAGCCGCTGGTGGTGCTAGTCAATGGCGGTTCTGCTAGCGCCAGTGAGATTCTTGCAGGTGCCCTAAAAGACCAAAACAGAGCGACTCTGGTAGGTAGTCAGACCTTTGGTAAGGGCTTGGTGCAGTCGGTGCGTGGGATAGGTGACGGTTCTGGGTTGGCAGTGACCATCGCCAAGTATAGAACGCCTGATGGTAAGTATATTAACCATAAAGGAATTTCCCCAGATATAGTGTCCAAACTGAGCGAACAACAGCGTAAGGAGTTGCAGAGCAATCGCACAGAAATTGGCACCTCTGATGACCCCCAATTTGCTAAAGCCCTAAATGTTCTCACTAACGAAATCGCTTCACAAAAGGGGAGCTTGCAGGAAACAGCAAATCAGTAGGGTGAAATCGAGCCTGTGCTTAACATACTCCTGCTCAACTGCACCTTGCGACACGTCTACTCTTTCGGGAAGTACGCGCGTTCGGTAAACAGGAACCGTATTCTGTGAGGATTCTCCTAAAATGGGACCTCCGTGCTAGATATAACGTGCAAGGAGGATGCAGAAATGCGCGGGAAGCTAATTGTATTCGAGGGAATCGAGGGGGCCGGCAAAACCACTCAAATGCAGCAGACGCAGGATTGGCTATCGCGTAAAGAACAGGGAAAGACATCGCCTCGCTATGTCATCGTGACCCGCGAACCAGGTGGAACTGCTTTGGGGACAGAACTGCGCCAATTACTGCTAGCGGGTGGGCAGTCCCGGCAACTTGCAAATTATTCCTCCTTGCATGACCGAACAGAATTGTTATTGTATGCTGCTGACCGCGCCCAGCACATAGAGGAAGTGCTTAAGCCCCACCTAGAACAGGGAGCAATTATTTTATGCGATCGCTATACTGATTCTACCTTTGCCTACCAGGGTTATGGTCGCCGCATTAACCTCAACTTCATCGACCAGCTTAACCAAGCTGCCACAGGTGGGCTAGAGAGCGACCTTACTCTCTGGCTCGATGTCGAAGTGGAGATGGGGCAAGCACGAACTCGAAAGCGAGGCACAAGTGACCGGATGGAACAAGCTGATTTAGCGTTTCATCAACGAGTGCAGCAGGGCTTTGCCGAGTTAGCCACCGCCTATCCCCAGCGAATCGTTCGGATAGATGCCAATGCTGGAGAAAATGAAGTGCAACAGCAAATTCAGTCAATTTTGCTGAAATGGCTATTTTGAACAACGTTCAGAGCAGGCTGACGGGCATCTTGAAGGTTCGAGGTTCCCTCGAACCCCGTGCCCTTCCGAATTCATTTCGGCAGTAATCTCTGAACTGCGAATTGCGAATTACGAATTGTCCTTGACTCCTTTTGCACCACTGATTGGGCAAAACCAGGCGGTTGAGTTGCTCACCTCAGCAGTCAAACAAAACCGCATCGCACCTGCATATTTGTTTGCTGGTTCTTCTGGCGTAGGGCGGCGGTTGGCAGCAGCGTGTTTCAGCGAACTCTTATTAACTCAAAATGCTCCCGCGCAACAACATCCTCTCATTCAAAAACGATTGCACTCGGGCAATCATCCCGACTTGTTGTGGCTGCAGCCGACTTATTTTGACCAAGGCAAGCTCATTACCGCGCATGAAGCCGTTGCTGCTGGAATAACGCGCAAAGCCCCTCCCCAAGTTCGCATCGAACAAGTTCGCGAGATTGCAGAGTTTCTCGCAAATCCTCCCTTAGAAGCATCACGCTCAGTTGTGGTGATAGAAGAGACGCAGACAATGGCAGAGGCAGCAGCGAATGCCTTATTGAAAACCTTAGAAGCTCCCCAAAAGGCAACGCTAATTTTGATTGCACCGGGCACAGATTCTTTGTTGCCCACTTTGGTTTCCCGCTGTCAGCGAATTCCTTTTTATCGACTTGGGCAGCAGCAGATGAAGCAGGTGCTACAGCAGACTGGTCATGAAGCCATTTTAGACGATCAAGCAGTGCTAGCGATCGCTCAAGGAAGCCCAGGAGATGCGATTTTTTCGCAGGCACAACTTCAGACAATCTCGGGGGAGTTACGCCAGAAACTCATCCAGTTTCCCAAACTAGCTCTCACCGAAGCGGAACACTTACCACAAGCTTCTGCCCTCGAACTCGCCACCGAAGTTGCTCAAAACCTGGATACACCCACCCAGCTTTGGTTAGTTGATTATCTCCAACATCACTACTGGCAACAATTCTTGAAAGACGAAATTCCTCACTCGCCTCTACAAAAGCTCGAGGAAACCCGTCAAGCCTTACTCAGTTATGCCCAGCCACGCTTAGTTTGGGAAGTAATTCTATTGAGCTTGTGCCAAACTAAACACTGAATCAAGAAGGCAGTTGGTTCTACCTAACTTTCGCATGCACGCCTTTAGCCATTCGCCTTCATTCAATGAAGCCGTTTTGCTGGGTTCCTTTGTTCTGAATTCTTCACATTTTTAGTTTAGGATTATATTCAGTACACTCAACGCCACTGTAATCGAGTGGTGGTGCCCAAATGCTCGCCAATTTCCTATGCTCTAGGTCACATCACAGTAGGACTCTGGCTTGCTACGATTAAGTGACTGGCAGTTATTTCGGTTATAGGAGTCCCATGCTATGTCAGACCGCTTTTCCTGGATTCTCCCCCAAAACTTGGCTGTTGGTTCTTTTACCAACTCCAGTTTATCGGTTACTGACTTGAGTCGCATGGGGATTACAGCCATACTCTGCCTAACTAAAAAGAAAGAACGAGCCGTTCCAGCAGAGATACTTAACCGCTTTGTCTGGGAGCGCGTCGCGATTCCAGACGGCTTCAGAGGAGGCACTCCCAGCACAGAACAAATTGCTCGGGCTTTGGCAGTTCTGTCTTGCTGGCATCAACAAGGTCACGTTGTTTACGTTCACTGCCTGGCTGGTGTGGGTCGCTCGCCTTCTGTCTGCGCTGCTTATCTTACGTATACTCAAGGAATGAACTTGCAGGAAGCGCTGAGTTTAGTAAAGGAACGCCATCCCTATGCTAAACCCGACCCTCGCCAGATAAAAATAATGCAAAAATTCTTCACGCAGCAGGGTTTGACGGTGTAGGCATAGAGTAAGCACTGCGTTTCTCAACTCTTCTACCCCGACAATTTCAAACTAGCGGTGCTGCCCAAATATTTCACACCTACTACCACTACACGTTTAAGGCAGTAGGTGCAAGTTCCTAGCCTAGCTGAATTTTGCGAAGAGCCTCAGCTTCAGTCTAGTTTAGAAATCGTAGATGAGACACTCAGGTGCTTCTGGATGTTGCTCGCAGTAAAGCGCCTTAGTTTCTCGTCGATGTGCTTTCTCTGCTTGCAGTTCTTCGACAATGTCCCAGGCGACAGCACAATCAGGTGATCTCTCGCCTTGGTTTCTACAAGTAGTGCGGGCTTGCTCGGTTTCTTGTTGAAGGGTTTGCTCTAAGCTTGGGGGAATGTTGGGATTAGAAATCGTGCCTGTTAGCGAGATTGCTTGTTGAAGCAGATCTGCAAATTGACTCATTGAGCTTCCACCTCTGACTCGACAGTAGCAGGTTCACCTTTAGGATCGCTCTTTTGGAGTTGTAGTTTCAGTATCAGTTTAGTCAAGTTACCAGATATAGCTCACTTTCGCTCACGCCACCTCGATTTGAGCTTGGGCAAAGACGGATGGCTGAGGAACTTTTGCCAATGCGGTGCGAACCACTTCCGAGTTAGCACTAGGAAGGTGAGCATTTTCGCTGAGGTATCGCTTCCATGCTTTAGTTCCCGGCTGTCCTGTAAACATATGGAGCATATGTCGCGTGATTGCATTAAGTTTAACGCCCTTTGCCACCCACTCCTCGATGTAAGGGAGCATTGCTTCTACTACCGCATGACGACTAAGGGAAATTCCCTCCTCGCCATAAATTTTGCTGTCTGCTGTGGCAAATATGTAGGGATTGTCGTAAGCAGCACGCCCAATCATTACCGCATCGACAAAGTTGAGCTGCTCTTGAGCTTGCTCTAAGCTTTTGAAGCCGCCGTTAATCTCAATAAAGAGGTGGGGAAACGCCTGTTTGAGACGATGCACGTCGTGGTAACGCAGGGGAGGAACATTACGGTTTTCCTTGGGGCTCAACCCCTCCAGCCAAGCCTTGCGAGCATGGACAGTGAAGTGCTGACAGCCTGCCTCAGAGACAATGTGCACAAAGTCAGCCAAATCCTCATAGCGATCACGATCATCAAAGCCAATCCGGTGCTTAACAGTGACAGGCAAATCCACCACCTTTTGCATTGCCTCTACTGCCCTTGCCACCCGTTCTGGCTCCGCCATCAGGCAAACCCCGAAGTTGCCATTCTGCACCCGGCTACTGGGGCAACCCACATTGAGGTTAATTTCGTCATAGCCCCAATCCTGAGCAATCCGCGCACACTCAGCAGCTTCTCTGGGATCGTCGCCACCAATCTGGAGAGCGAGGGGTTTTTCCACTTCTGAGAAACCCAGGAGTTTGTGGCGATCACCATTGAGAATCGCTGCTGTCGTCACCATCTCCGTATAAAGCAGTGTGTGCCTGGTAATCTGGCGCATTAAATAGCGAAAGTGGCGATCCGTGCGATCCATCATGGGCGCGACACTCAAGGGATTACCGCCGTCTTTTGCTAGCTGATCACGCTTGAGTAGGTGAGGCCAAACTGCTGTCGTCCGAGTGGTCATGAACCTCGCACATCCGAATTCTACTTCCCTATCAATCCTATCCTGGGGCGGAAACTACCTGCTCATCGAGAATCACTTTATTGGTAACTTTCCCTTCCCCATCAATGTCATAAACAATGGGAATGCCTGTGGTGAGTTCCAAATGAGGAACTTCCTCTTCCGTGAGATTCTCTAGGTTCATAATAATCGAGCGCAGGGAGTTGCCGTGGGCAGAAACCAAGACTGTTTCCCCGTTTTTGAGGTTAGGCAAAATCCGGCTTTCAAAAAAGGGAGAAGTTCGGGCAACATTGTCTTCGAGACTTTCACCGCCTGGGGGACGAACGGCATAAGAACGCCGCCATTGGTAAACCGTTTCTTCACCAAACTCTTTAACCATGTTTGCCTTATTTCGCCCTTGCAATTCCCCGTAATAGCGCTCATCGAGAGGACGACAGGGGTAAACTGGCACTTCCAGGCTGTGATCGCCGGCGTAGTTATCCCAACCCTGCCAGTCGGGGTCATCGGCATCGTGTCTCAGCACAGGGCTTTTGAGACCACAAGCGCCTTCACATTCGGTCAAACAGATAACCCCTGTCTCGATAGATCGAATTAGTAGGCTAGTGAAACACACATCAAACTGATAGGGGCTTAACTTCAGGGCAGCCTGTCTTGCCTCATCACGACCGCTACGACTTAGGGGAACATCGACCCAACCAGTAAAGCGATTCTGGGCATTCCAAGTGCTTTGACCGTGACGAATGAGGATGAGCTGAGACATGAATCAATTCTCTCTTACAGATGCCTGGACAAAATGCAGTAGTTGCTACGAAAAGTTCTACCCTAATATTCGTTGTTGCAATTTTGATTGAAAAAATTAGTTGTTTATGGTTCGTTTCCCTGGGATGAAAAGTCGTCCATAAGCTGCGACTTTCCATAGCAATTGCTAGTTAATTGTAAGGGTAAGTATGGGAAAATCCAAGAGTAACTCCTTTTGATAGACGGCAAATCCATGAGCGACCGATTGCCAAATCAGCGGTGGCAAATTTCCTCAATCCAGACTTCGCAGGCATCTCAACTGGGTCGAGCAACGGGTTTGCCGCTACTCCTTGCTCAGGTGCTAATCAACCGGGGAATTGACACCCCCGAACAAGCCGAGGTGTATATCCATCCCGAATCCCAGCAATTGCCGCCACCGCTAGAGGAGTTTGAAGATTTGGCAGCTAGTGTGGGATTACTCGAAGAAGCGATCACCGATCAGGACAAAATTGCCATCTGTGGGGACTACGATGCCGATGGTATGACCAGCACTGCCTTGTTATTGCGGGCACTGCGACACATCGGGGCAGATGTAGACTACGCCATCCCCAGTCGCATGAAAGACGGCTACGGCATCAATACGCGCATTGTGGAAGAATTTGCCGATGCTGGGGTGGGATTAATTTTAACGGTAGATAATGGCATCTCTGCCTACGAACCGATCGCTAGGGCAGTTGAACTCGGTATCGGTGTCATTATTACAGATCACCACGAACTCCCATCGGAACTTCCCCCGGCTGATGCCATCCTTAACCCAAAGCTGCTTTCGGAATCTTCCCCCTATTGTGGGCTAGCCGGAGTGGGAGTTGCCTATATTTTGGCTGTCACCCTTGCCCAAGATTTAGGCGTATTGCAAGGATTAACCTCCCAACTGCTGGAGTTATTTACCCTCGGAACAATCGCAGATCTCGCCCCGCTAGTGGGAGTGAATCGACGCTGGCTCAAGCGAGGCTTGCGGCTGCTGCCTGAATCCCAAATCGCTGGCGTGCAAGCACTAATACAGATGGCAGGGGTAAGTGAGGAACAAAAGGCTCTGAAGCCGGATGACATCGGCTTTAAACTCGGTCCTCGCATTAATGCCATTGGTCGCATTGCTGACCCCCAAACTGTAATTGAACTGCTAACCACCAACGACTCGGGGGTGGCACTGGAGCGGGCAATGCAGTGCGAAGAAACCAATCAACGGCGTAAGGAGCTTTGTGAAGAGATTGAGCAAGCCGCGATCGCCTTGGTGGAACCAAACCAACTTAATTTGCAGCAAACGCGGGTTTTAGCAATTGTTCAACCCGATTGGCATCACGGCGTAATTGGGATTGTCGCTTCTCGGTTAGTTGAGCGCTACGGTGTCCCGGTATTTTTGGGCACTTACGAGGACGAAGCCAAGCAATACATTCGGGGTTCAGCACGAGGAATTCCCGAATTTCATGTTTTTGAAGCTTTGGAGTTTTGCAAGGACTTACTGGGAAAATTTGGTGGGCATCAAGCTGCGGGGGGCTTTTCCTTGCCTGCGGAGAATCTCGAAGCTTTCCAGCAGCGACTTAGCACCTTTGCTTATCAATGCCTTGAACCCGAACACCTCAAGCCCCTTGTTAAGGTTGACGCTCAGGCTAATCTTGGTGACATCAATTTTTCTTTCTACAAGCAAATTGACGAACTTCAGCCTTGGGGAATAGGAAACGAAGAGCCTGTCTTCTGGAGTCCCAATGTGCGTATCTTAGAGCAACAGGTGGTAGGCAAAAATTATCTCAAACTTAGTCTCTCGCAAGATCATGGAAAAATAGGAGCGATCGCTTGGCGCTGGGGCGACTACTTTCCCTTACCTTCCTCTGTCGATATTGCCTACAAGCTGCGAGAGAATCGCTGGCAGGGCAACACCAGCGTCGAACTCGAATTAGTGGGCGTGCGACTTCCCACTACCCCTACTCCCAAAAAAGCGAAATTTGATTACCAGGGACGCTCTTATACTTGTAGCCTCTGGGATTCTTTAAACGAATTACGGATTAAGAATGCTCAAGGCAAAGTCCTGGCAGTTCACCGAGGAAAGAGTATCGGGCTTTTAGGAACAAGCCGCGACAACGCCAAAAAAGTTAATGTCACCGAACCACCTTATTACCAGCTCATCAAAGCGGCGATCGCAGCACTAGAAAAAGTTAACTCCCACTAAGACTTACACAATCAAGTCTCGCCATACCCTCGCGCCACCACCGTAACTCTAATCAGTCTCTATGTTTTCTTTGCGTTCTTTGCTGGTTCCTTATCCATCTGTCTTTGTCTGCCTAACCACTTGCAGATTACTCCCCTCCTTCTGCGAAAATCTCTGATTTAAGTAGGGAAGCGATCGCGCTTCTCTATAAATCGCCACCGCGAAATGCCAGCACAAAGATCACCAATGGTCCAGAGAGGACGATTAACGCTAAAAAGCTCAATTGAACTATGGCTTCCCAGTTAACATTGTTGACAGCACTTGTTAAAAAATCCATCTTTATCTTCTGATTGATCCAAACCTGACAAAAATCAAATTACCTGAAATACATCCTACCTAGCAACTTTCAGCTTTTTAGCTGCAAGTATACAAAAGTTTATAAAGTTTTAATCTTCCTGAGAATGGAGTCCAGGGAATTGCTCGCAAACCGATTAAGGAAACATTATGGCAAGTTGGAAGTGTGTCAAGAACTGCGGAGCCTGCTGCTACCTGGATCCAGCAGAAAGACCAGGATTAGAGGAGTATTTATCACCAGAGGAGCTAGAGCTGTACCTCAGTATGGTGGGCGAAGATGGGTGGTGCGTGAATTTTGACCACACAACGCGGCAATGTCGGATTTATTTAGAGCGTCCTCGCTTTTGTCGCGTGCAGCCCGATAACTTTGAGCAGATGTACGGCGTTGATCCAACCGATTTCGATGAGTTTGCGATTGACTGCTGCTACCAGCAAATTGAAGAAGTTTATGGCTCCAATAGCCCGGAAATGGGGCGCTATATTCGAGAGGTGGAGAGCGGTTAAGAGGATGCGGGCATGTCCAACCCAAACGACAGTAAGCGCGATCAGTTTCTATCAAGCTACCACTACGAACTCCCTCCAGAACTGATTGCCCAGACACCACTCACCCCCAGAGATAGTTCCCGTCTACTAGTCGCTGACTCGACGACAACACATGCTCACAGCATTTTCGCTAACCTACCAGAGTGGCTGCTACCAGGAGACTTACTGGTGCTAAATAATACCAGTGTCATTCCAGCGCGACTCCAAGGTTACAAGTCCACAGGAGCCGCCGTAGAGGTATTGCTCCTAGAGGAGCAGCAACCCCACTGTTGGCTGGCTTTGGTTAAACCGGGTAAGCGCATCCAGCCAGGGAATCAGATTTGGTTTGAATCGCCATCAAAGCCACCGCTAAGTGCAACGGTAATTGCCAGGGATGAGGGAACAGGTGGGCGTTGGTTGCAGTTTGAGGTTCCCGAAGAAAAAAACTTCTGGCAGTTGTTAGAGGAGTATGGTCAAATGCCACTGCCACCTTATATTACTTCCTCTGCATCCCAGCCATCCCAATATCAGACAATATATGCCCAGCAACCGGGGGCAGTAGCAGCGCCCACGGCAGGGTTACACTTTACAGAGGAACTGTTGCAGCAGTTGCAACAGCAGGGCATTGGGCAGGCACACGTGACACTCCATGTGGGATTAGGCACATTTCGTCCGGTGGAGGCGGAAAAGATTACTACTCACAAAATGCACCAGGAGTGGGTGGAGGTTTCTCCCCAAACAGTGGAGCAGATTGAGCAGACGAAGGCGGCTGGCGGACGAATTATTGCAGTGGGGACAACCGTGGTGCGAGCCTTGGAGGGGGCGGCGGCGGAGAAGGGCTTCCTCGCTCCTTTTTGCGGCAAGACGGATTTATTTATTTATCCAGGCTATCGCCGCAGGGTGGTGGATGGCTTGATTACCAATTTTCACTTGCCCGGTTCGAGTTTGCTGATGTTAGTAAGCGCATTTGTGGGGCGTGAGCGCTTGTTAGAGTTATATCAAGACGCGATCGCTCGGCAGTATCGGTTTTATTCTTTTGGTGATGCGATGCTAATCTTGCCTGAAGCGACAGGGAGATAACGAACCACAAAGGCGCAAAGGGCACATAGGAGCGGGAGAGACGCGGGGACGCGGTAACAAGAGTGAATGAACAGATGAAGGGATAATGAGTTTGCTTGAGACTCTACTACCTCTCCGCTTAGGCGTGCGTCTGCCCTAACTGTGAGTATTTAACCGACTCCATATTAGCCCTGCTCCTTAGTTTTGGGCGGTTGACTAGACTGAACTGGTAAGCGCTGAATGTTTTTGTTGGATCCAATAACTACCATTGCCGCTCCCTTATCTAAGCGTCGGTCCGGTTCTGGGTTAATCTTAAACTTATCGCCATCACTCACTGCGAGTACGTTTAAACCATAGCGATTACGCAGTTGTAGTTGGGCGATCGTTTTGCCGTCAAATTCTTCTGGAACTAAGACCTCGACAATGCTATGGTCTGGATCAAGCTCAAAGCGCTCTAGGATCCCCGGTTTAGTAAGTGAGTAAGCTAGAGAGCCACCTACCTCGTCTTCGGGAAAAACCACACGGTCAGCACCCACCCGATCCAACAGCCTCCCGTGGATTTCTGATGATGCCTTGGCAACCACATTAGCAACACCCGCTTCCTTCAAGTTTAGTGTCGTAATGATGCTTTCTTGCAAGTAGTTACCAATGGCGATAATTACCGTATCAAACTCAAAAATCCCCGCTTCTTTCAGCGCTGTAGGTTTCGTCGAGTCTAGCTCTACTGCATTAGAAGCAATTTTGTCTGTCAATACCTGTGCCACAAGCCTCTCATCCTTGTCTGTAGCTAGCACTTCATATCCGGTTCTGTGCAGGGAGGAACAAACTGCGCGACCAAAGCGCCCCAAGCCAATCACCGCAAACTGCTGATTTCCTTGGCGCAGGCTACTTAAGAATTTCCGAGACCGCTGACTCACGGATTTTTTAGCAAAGGAGAATTCACCAGCCATACTTCTTATAGTATTTCGACCCTGTTTAATTAACAACTGAACTTTTTCACAATCCCCAATCCCTAACTATCCCACTAGAAGATTTTCTTCGGGGTGTTTAATCACACTAGGGGAAGACTCCCCTAAAATTGCTCCTATAAAAATTAAGATCCCCACTCGTCCCACATACATGGTGACAATTAAAACTAGTTTTCCCCAGGCAGAAAGACTGGTAGTAATTCCAGTAGAGAGTCCCACTGTAGCAAACGCCGAAGTTACTTCAAAAAGTAATTGAATAAATGGAAAGCTGGAATCAGTCAGGGAAATCAAAATTATTGCCGCAACAATTGCTGTCGCCGAACCAAAAACTACACCTACTGCTTTTAACACCACCGTAGTTGGTAAACTACGCCCGTACAACACTACCTCTTTTTTTTCTTGCAAAATTGACCTGGTACAGTTTACCAAAATTCGCAAAGTTGTTGTTTTAATTCCGCCACCTGTGCCGCCAGGGCTAGCACCAATAAACATTAAACCAATTGCAATAAACAAAGCAGCAGTAGTCATCTGACCAATTTCAATGGTATTAAAGCCAGCAGTTCTGGTTACGACAGATTGAAACCAAGCTGCCAAAAATCTTTCTTTTAGGCTGAGAGAACTCCAGGCTTGAGGATTAGTAAACTCAATCATAAAAAAAGCAACTGTTCCTAGAAACAGTAGCGATAAGCTCGTGCTAGTTACTACTTTAAAATTTAGAGAAAAAACAAATTTTGCTCGGTTACGTTTTAACAACCTCGCTAGCCAAGAATACATTTCAATAATCGTCTCATATCCCAACCCCCCGAAAATTATCAATCCACAAACCACAAAGTTTACTATCAGCGAAGAACGATAACCAGTAAAACTGTCTTCCAAGAGACTAAATCCCGCATTGTTCCAGGCACTAACGCTATGAAAAATTGCTAACCAAAGACTTCGGTAAAAATCATAGTCCTCCGAAAACAACTGAATCAGAAAAAAAAACCTGTCACTTCAAACACCAGATGAGTAGCAATAATCGAACGCACCAAATTTTGGCTTCCTTGTAAAGAAGGTCGGTCAAGAGATTCCTGAATGGCAAATTTTTGTCTCAGCTTAAATCTGCGTCCCAGTAGCAGAATTAAAAAGGTGGTAGTCGTCATGTAGCCTAGCCCTCCTACTTGAATCAGCAGCAGAATAATAAGCTGACCCCAGAAAGAGAAATAGCTGCCCGTATCGACAACAATTAACCCTGTAACGCAGACAGCAGAAGTAGAGGTAAATAAAGCAACAATTGGATCATTCCAAGTTCCAGCGCTGGTAGCAAAAGGCATCATCAGCAACAGGGTTCCCACAGCGATAACAGTGAGAAATCCCAGGCAAATCGTTCGAGCAATACTCATAGGAAATCAGCGTTAAAATTATCCTGTTTGAAGCTTATTTTTACCGGGACTTAGGCAGTGCTTGTCCCTCAGAGGGTGTCTGAAAAGTTTAACTTACGCTAAACGTCGCAACATTAACCGGATATTAGCCACCTAGATGAAGGCTTCAGAGGTCTGTGGCAGAACTTCATAATCTTTGCTCAACCGTCGGCACCAGTTAAACCAGCCGAAAGAGGGCTCCACGACCCAACGCCGAGGAAGTGGTACGAAGCATTTCCTTGCCCCGGCTCGCGTCACGACTTCCATAATCCAACCATATGTGTCCATCACCCAAGGCATAAAGTCTTCACCACCGGTATCCTCCCTCCACCCAGATTAGAACTAAGCGATTTACCCAATGCCGTACCCACTAATGCCGTACCCACTTAAGTTGAGCAAAGACGAGTTTAGCTCCTGCTCGCTCTGGAACACTGGCGGCTGTGACCACTACCATCAACACTAGCCCGAGGGAATCTACCAACAGATGGCGCTTGCGCCCTTTAATCCGTTTGGCAGCATCATAGCCCACTTCCACTGCCGAGGGTGTAGCTGTCTTGACCGATTGACTATCCAGGATGGCTGCACTTGGTGAGGGTTCCCGGTCTTCGATGACGCGCGACCATTGATGTAGAGTAGTGATTAATTTGCTGCCAGGTTCCATCAACACGCCCACTCCGAAAGTAATGATAGACCGTTTTCCAGTTCGGAACTCCTGGGGGAGCATGCGCCAGGCACAGCCGGCACACCAACTATAGAGGATAGCATTGACCACCGCTTTCAAATCGACTTTACGGGGACGACCACCCGCTTGATTCGGCTGGAATTAAGCGACGTAGTAGTTCCCATTGCTCCTCGGTGAGATTACGCTTGATAGGTGGGATAAGATTGACTCATCACTCTCTTAACACTGTCGAGTAAAATTTGCTTAATCGCTATTGGTATCGTTTCGAGAGCTTTGCTACTTCTCAGACATCCTCTCAGAAGTAATTCCCCTGGTATTCTCTCCTCTGTAGTCTTATTTATCTTTGCGTTCTTTGCGTCTTAGCGGTTTATCAACCAATGACTTCCACTCTTTATCGGCAAATTCAACAATTTTACGATGCCTCCAGCAAACTGTGGGAACAAACCTGGGGGGAACACATGCATCACGGGTATTACGGCAGGGCTGGCACGCATAAACTCCCTCGGCATCAAGCCCAAATTGACATGATTGAGGAACTTCTGAACTGGGGGAGGTTGCCGACTGGACAGAAGCCACAGCGGATCCTCGACGTGGGCTGTGGGATTGGCGGCAGCACCCTTTACTTAGCGCAAAAGTTCCAGACAAGTGCTACAGGGATTACCCTCTCTTCATTTCAGGCATCGAGGGCGAGAGAACGGACAGAGGCGGCAATTTTATGGGAAAAAGTTCAATTTCAGGTGGCTGATGCGCTGGATATGCCTTTTGCGGATAATACTTTTGACCTAGTTTGGTCTTTAGAAAGCGGCGAGCATATGCCGGATAAAACCCAGTTTGTGCGAGAGTGCTACCGGGTCCTCCAGCCAGGAGGAACTTTGGTGATGGCAACTTGGTGTCATCGTCCGACAAATTCGTTGGCAGGGGAGTTAACACTAGATGAGAAACGACATTTAGCCGAAATTTATCGGGTATATTGCTTACCCTATGTGATTTCACTGCCAGAGTATGAAGCGATCGCTCTTTCGTGTGGTTTCCAAAATCTTCGCACGGATGATTGGTCAATGGCGGTTGCACCCTTTTGGGATGTGGTAATTGACTCTGCTATCAATCCCCAAGCAGTTATCGGACTTTTACAGAGTGGTTGGGGCACGATTCAAGCTGCCCTTTCCCTCGGGTTAATGAGTGGTGGCTACCGACGCGGTTTGATTCGCTTTGGCTTGCTGTATGGGACAAAATAACTCGTAATTAGGAACTACTAAATATTATCGGGCTGAAGATGAGCCAAAAAGCTAAGACAATTACTGAGAGGAATACACTAAGAAACACATTACGTTTGCGCTCTTGAGAGCTTCCTGCATATTTATTTAGTTCTTCCTCCGATGCCCTAAACATACTTAGTTTTCTCTGGGAAGAAGCAGCAGTTCTCAAGCTAACAAAAACTAAAATTAAAATCGATATGATAAACAAGAGTATAGCAAAGTAAAGGTAGTTGATGCTGCCATAAATTACCAGTGGTTTCCAGGTAATCCATTTCGCCTTCACTGCTAGCTCAACAACTAATCGGACTGCCCCCAAAATAAAGCCACTAATTAAAGTGATAAAAGCAGCTTTACCACTCGCTCGTTTCCAGAATATTCCGACTAGAAAAACAACAGTAATGGGAGGAGCAATATATGCTTGTACTGACTGGATGTAGACATAAAGCTGATTGCTCATTACGTTAATTAAGGGAAGCCAGAGTAAACTAATAAGGACTAAAATAACCGTGGCAATTTGTCCTGCTACAACGAGTTCTCTTTCACTGGCATTAGGTCGTCCTTCCTTATAAAAATCGATAACTGCCAGGGTAGAACTACTGTTAAAAACACTTGATAGCGAACTCATTAGTGCTGCTAAAACCCCGGCAACAACTAATCCCTTAATTCCTGGTGGTAGCAACTCATTGAGCATTCTAGGGTATAATTCCATTGTGGGAGCGTCAGGAAAAAGAAGACCACCAACTACGCCAGGCAAGACAAAAATAAAGATTGGCAGCAGCTTCAAAAACCCCGCATAGATAGTAGCAGCTCTTGCTCTTTCTAAGTCTTCAGCAGCAAGGGTTCTCTGAACATTTTGTTGGTCAGTACACCAGTACCAGATTCCGATAATGGGCGTTCCCAACAGAATGCCTATCCAGGGATATTCTGGGTGAGTGGCAGGTTTCCATAAGTTAAAATTTCCCGGATTGGTTTGCTCGAACATTGCACCCAATCCACCTAGTTGGGAAATAGCGATCGCGGTTAGAGCAATTCCACCACCAATTAAAACAAACGATTGCATAAAGTCAGTAAAAATTACTGCCCGCAAGCCGCCAAATATTGTATAAATTCCTGTGGCAACGACTAAAAAAATTGCACCTACCCAAATATTCCAGCCCAGAACCGTCTCTAATACAAGCGCACCGGCAAAAACTGCCACACTAATTTTAGTAAAAATATAGGCAACTAGAGAAATAGCAGAAAGATATTTGCGAGACTCGGAATTAAAGCGTTTTTCGATAAATTCTGGCATCGTGAACACGCCACTGCGTACATAAAATGGCGCGAATAGCCAGCCCAGAAGTAGCAGCATAAAGCAAGCAATCCACTCAAATTGCCCCACTGCCAAGCCAGAACTAGCACCACTGCCAGCTAATCCGATCAAATGTTCCGCAGAAATGTTACTCGCAAATAAACTAGCACCAATGGGCATCCAACCAATGCTACTTCCCCCTAAAAAATAGGCTCTACTATTTTTCTGACTATATTTGCTAGACCAGTAACCAATTCCGCCTACAGCGATAAAGTAAGCAACTAGAAAAACCAGGTCTATTGCTGTCACCGCTACTTCTCCTGATTATTTAAATAGCTGAGAAATTTTCGTGTATTCTAACTCTCGATTTTAAGAAATATGCAACTTCTGAGCTAAAATAAGCAAAAATAGTTAACTTCCTTAAAAAGAATAAAAATGCATCTATCTAGAGAGGTAGATGATCAGGAATCATAGGCTCTTTTGCAGAATGAGATGATTAATATAGTAGCTATGGCTACCATAAGACGCGGAAACACACCAAACGCGGAGACATAGGGAGAGCGATCGCTATTTTCAAGGATGTTCCCGACACCGAATGTGACAAGCACTACAACCTCAGCGCTTCCACATTGCTGTTGGGGAAGCCAGCAGTATTTAATCTGCTTGTGGGGTAGTTAGTGTCTGTTATTTAGGAATGATTCTTGCTGAGATTACTTTTATAGCGTTTTCAGCGAGTGGATTTGCAGGACAAATTGGCGATCGCGCAGTTTTGTTAATTTATCTGAAAGCTATTTTTTCTCGAATACTTTCTTTTTTCCCTTGCCTGTTAATTAGCATAGATTATTGCCCATTAGCAAATATCAATTCACTCTGGCGGCATTCAAGTTTAAGCGATTTTTATTCAGGATTGTTACAGGTTAAAATGTATATAAAATTTCCCTCTAAATCCCTATTATTGGGAGTTTCTCTATAAATATATGAAAAACAAATAATATCCGTGTTTCTACATAGGAAATTTTAAATAAATACAGATAACAAACCTACGAGCTACATATCTTTTAAAAAGCGATCAATGCTCATTTAGACAAGAGTGTGCCAGCTACAGAACAGGGGTTTAACTCGCTCCTCTCTGAACGCGATGAAATGGTGTGGAAAATATCTCAAAAATTAAAAGAGCATGTAGCGAAGGAGAAAGCCGAAGAAGAGCGACGATTAGCTATGGAAGCTGAACAAAAAGCAGAGGTAGATAAGAAGAGACAGATTCGTTTGGCTGAGTTAGCCAGAGAATTAGATAAATATGGCAGAGATAATCACCTTTCTGACCTTTTTCTGAAAGTTCAGGACGTAGTTAGCGAACAGTTGAAGTGTCCCCAAATGAAGTGACTTTAGATATTCACATATTGCGTGATTTGGGTGCTGATGAGTGTGAAACTGTTGAGCTTGCAATAGAACTGGAAGAGGAATTTGATGTCGAAATACCAGAGGAAGATTGGGAAGGTTTAGACACCGTTATAGCAATACTGGACTACCTTCACGAAGGTATCTCTTCCCTGCCTAAAAACTAAGTTGCTGCGCTATTGCTAATTATTTGTTAACTTATTTTCCAGAAAAAAATACTTCTAGTGGCATGGTAGAAAAGCGTTGGGAACAGAGATTGGGTAGCACAACAAAACACGATCAAAGAAATTCGTTTTAGTGACTATGGCCTATTAAAAATGGAACTCTTAGCAGCCATGCAGTAGCCATCAGTTCTGACTTGGTTATAGAAACAGTGCGATCGCCAGACAAACTAGAAGTCGGAGAAGAGGACAAGCTGATTGCCCGAAAAACTTTGAATAAAAATTTGGTGCTTCGAGTAGTTAATCGAGAATTCAGTGCTTTTATTTTAATGATCATACTTTCTCCTGGTAGGAAGTCTAGATATGAAAAAGATCAGCTATAGAAAAATGTTGATGCTCTCTTGATTGAATTTTCCAATGACCCAATTGCTTATGCTGAACACGAGGAACAAGTAATTTTGCATTATTCTGAGGATGCCAAGTCGTTTTAGTTGAAATTCTAGACTTTGGACGTTTCATGCCAGACGAAGTTCTAACGGAATTGCTAGCATCTCGATAGAAGTTGCTAAAACTGGGGAAGAGCGCGCAATTGAGTATAATAAACGAGCAACTGAAAGCTTTAGAGGAGGAGTTGATATGAAACTCAAAAATATCGAGTTACCGATAGAGCAGATTAAGGAATTTTGCGATCGCTGGCAAATCACCGAATTTGCTCTATTTGGTTCTGTTCTGCAGGATGAGTTTCGCCCCGATAGTGATATTGATGTGATGTTGCAATTTCATCCCCATGCCCATCCTACTCTAGGGCACCTCTAAAAATTAAATTCAGGCCGAATTATGGGAAAATAGAATGTAGCAACCAGGATTAAAACCAATGGGACAGCTAGGGTTCTGGGATCGAGAAAAGCGACAGCAGAAGCTGGACTATAAGAAACCCCTGCTGCAACGGCTCAATGAAGTCATTCCCTGGCAAGAATTTCCTCCCCTGCTCGAGCGAGTCAATCAGCGAGATACTACCAGTCGGGCCGGACGCAAGCCCA
>PXPT01000058.1 GCA_003021505.1 Cyanobacteria bacterium QS_4_48_99
CCAGCAGTGGCCGGAGAAGTTGAGCCATTTCTTTTGGCCACCCCAAGTGCAAGATGCGGGGATTTAGCTGAGATCTATTCTGTTTTCGGAATAATAAGTTTTTTCATTGAAGCGCCTATTTACTTCACCTGCTGATGGCTGAAAGAAGCTAGTTGTTGATTGAGCATTAGCCATTAGTGACGGCGTGACGACGCAATTTTGCTTTCCCCATAAGGAAAGGCTTCCAGCCGCTTCCGGGGGGAAAGTTAGTAATTACTGCTAATTCCTAACCAATTCCCCCATTAATGGTAACTTTTTAGTCACTTTTTGGTTACTTTACTTGTTAGTGTAGCTAATGTGCATAAAGCTTCTATTACATGTATTCACTTTTTATGCAAGGAAAGTAGACTCGCTTAGGGGTTCCCCTTGTAGCAGTTAAAGTAACGTCACTTATAGCTAACTTTTATACCTAACTTTTTTCTCTCCTTAAAACTTAATCGTCCACGCTATCGTGTCTTAAAGGCGGAAGCCCTTACATTTCAAGATTTCAAAGCCCTTACATTTCAAGATTTCAAAAATAGTGATTAAATTCGAGTAAATTATAATATTAGTTTGGGTTAACTATGAGAATTGCCTTAGTCCACGACTATTTAACGCAGAGGGGAGGTGCAGAGCGGGTATTTGAACTGCTTTGCAAGTACTTTCCCAGCGCTGACATTTTTACTTCTCTATATGACCCCCAGCAGACCATTGACTTAAGCGAGCGTCTAGTTAAAACGACTCGACTTCAGCGAATTCCTGGGGCAAAGAAATATTTTCGACTCTTGGCTCCCTTTTATTATCCCGTCTTTCGAGCCTTGAACCTGCAAGATTATGACTTAATTATTAGCAGTAGCGCCAGCTTCGCTAAGGCAGTGCGCAAGAGACCAGGAGCAGTGCATGTTTGCTTCTGTCACAATGTCACCAGGTTTCTGTGGGACACACAAACTTACCTACGGGAGTATGGAGACTATCAGTACTTTTATCCGATAATTGAAAAAGTTTTTCAATACATGAGAAAGGTAGACCTGGATTATGCTCAAGAACCCGATCTCTACATGGCTAACTCTAGCACCGTAGCTCGTCGCATCCGGTGTACCTATGGCAAACAAGCAGTTACAGTTAACTGTCCAATTGACAGCACAAAATTTATTCTCTGTGAACAGAAAGACGACTTTTATTTAGTCTCATCTCGCCTGCTCAGTTACAAGCGCATTGATGTGATCGTGGAAGCTTTTAACTGGTTGGGATGGCCACTGTTGATCTTAGGGGAGGGTCCAGAGCGTAAGCGTCTAGAGTCCCGAGCATTGGGAAATATCCAGTTTTTGGGATACGTTAGTGATAGCTTGCGAACTCATTTAATGGCAAAAGCCCGCTCTGTTATCGTTGCTGCTCTCGAAGACTACGGATTAGTTCCCATTGAAGCCAATGCCAGTGGTACGCCAGTAATTGCTTACGGGGCAGGTGGTGTATTAGATACTCAGTTGCCTGGGCAGACAGGAGTATTTTTTCAGCGGCAGACACCAGAGGCACTCCAAACTGCCCTACTTGATGCCCGCCAAAGGCAATGGGATTATGCCAAAATCCAGTGCCATGCCTTAAAAAATTTTTCTGAAGAGGTGTTCTTCCGAAAAGTTGAGCAAACCATCAAGCAAGTCTACAGTAAACAGGCTGTACCGAGCAAAAACTTTACTGGTTCGGATGGGGCAAACCAGACACAGAAGTTATCAGCAATGCCAATTGGTCAGCTATTGCAGCAAGCAGGCTTACTCTCTTCAGAACAAGTGAAAGAGACTCTTCAAATTCAGCAGTTTGAGCAAACCCATTTACGGTTTGGAGAGATAGTAGCAAGGCGCGGATGGCTCCCCCAAAAAACTTCTGACTTTTTTGCCGAGCAATTACCTCAGCTAAAAACAGAACGGAAAAAACAGTCGTTAGGTGGTTATCTTAAGTCTGCTGCGCTTTTAAATGAAGAACAAATTAACGCAATTTTGCAAGAGCAATCTCGGACCAGCCATACATTTGGAGAAATCGCAGTTATAAAAAAATGGGTAAAGCCAGAAACCATAAACTTGATCGTTAATTATTTACCTGCTGGGGAAAATTCGTTGACCACAAATTGAGAGCAATTTCAGAATATATGGATTAAACTTTAAGTTTTTTAAGTAGTGAGGTAGCAGTGACTCAAAGTAATGATGATGCAACAACAACTGAAACCGAGTTCGGCTATGGGCAACTATTTGCCATTTTGTGGCGTCGTCGCTTTTGGTTTTTAGGTGTATTTTGCGGCGTTTTATCAATTGCAATTCCTCTGGCTTTGAGTAAAGAACCTACCTATCGGAGTTCGATGGAGCTGTTGGTAGAACCTAATTATCAAGAAAATGGAGGGGATGGAGGGGAAAGTGAAGTTACTGACTCGGCGGTGGATGTGGACTATGCTACTCAGCTTAATCTCATGCGCAGTTCGGAACTTCTTCAGGAAGCAGTAGAGCGGCTGGAGTCGGAATACCCGCATATTAGCGTCGAGGAACTCCAAGGCTCCCTAACCTTAAAGCAAGTGGTAGAGGGTGAAGACGAGCCTACCAAGATTGTTCAAGCAACTTACGTCGGCAATGACCCTGCCAGAACCAAGGAAGTGCTCCAAGCGCTTAAAAATGTTTATCAGAAATACAATCTAGAGCAGCAAGAGAAACGCATAAGTGAGGGTTTGAGTTTCATCAATGAGCAGTTGCCAGTTGCTCGCGAAAACCTGGCTGAGGCTGAGCAAGAGCTCAGGCAGTTTCGCCAAAACAATAACCTGGTTGCTCCAGAAGAAGCAGCGAATCAGACAGCTAATGCCCTCAGAAATGTGGAGCAGCAACGACAGTCTCTCGACGCGCAGTACCAAGAAACTCAAGCTCGCTATGATGCGCTGAAAAAGCAACTGGGGCTTTCTCCACAAGAGGCACTCATCTCCTCCCGCTTGAGCGAGTCTTCCCGCTACCAAACCCTACTCAACCAACTTCAAGAAACAGAAATAGCCCTAGCAGAGCAACGCGCCCAGTACACAGATGCTCACCCGAATGTTAAAGCGTTACTAGAACAACGCCAACAGCAGTTGAGCTTATTGAAAGAGGAGGTCAGACAAGTTTTAGGGGAAGTCCCCGAGCAACTGAAAATTACGCCAGAAGCCCTCCAGCAAAGGGGACAGCTTGCAGGGACGGAACTGAATTTGGCCAGGTCACTGGTGGAAGCACGAACCAACCTACAGAGTCTAAGGGCCCGCGATCAGAGCCTAGCAGAAACAGAGCAGCAGCTCCGTGCCCAACTCGACCGCTTCCCGAAGTTAATTGCTCAATACAACAGCTTACAACAGGAAGTGGAGGTAAGACGCTCTACGCTTCAGGAGCTTCTGCAAGCACGGCAGCAATTAGGCGTAGAACTTGACCGGGGTGGATTTAACTGGCAAGTTGTTGAGACTCCCCGCGCTGGACATAAAATTGGTCCTAACACCAAGCAGGACATCTTATTGGGAGCAGTGGTCGGCTTGTTCTTAGGCGGAGTTGCAGCCTTTTTGCGCGAAGTTGTCGATGATGCGGTTCACACTTCTGACCAGTTGAGAGGGCAAGTGAGTTTACCCCTGCTAGGCGTAACTCCCAGCTTACCCCCCTCGGAAGCGGGTCGATTCGTCGTTAACTTCCCTTGGCAGCGCTTGGATCAAACCCCCACCTCAATTCTTCAAGTCGTTCAGTGGCTACCATTTCGAGAATCGCTGGATATGATTTACAAGAACATCCAACTTCTCAATCGGGGGTCGGAACTTAGTTCTCTAGTGGTCACTTCCGCACTAGCTGGTGAGGGGAAGTCCACGTTAGTGTTAGGTCTGGCAATCAGTGCAGCGCGCCTGGATCAACGGGTACTAGTGATTGATGCCGACCTGCGCCACTCCAGTCTACATGAGGAGCTAGCTCTCTCGAATGAGGAAGGGCTTTCCACCTTACTCTCCGGCGAGACCGAGCAACCCAATTTACATCACATCTCACCGTTGGGTTCAAACATCGATTTGTTAACGGCTGGTTCGACGCCAAATGATCCAGTGAAGCTGCTGAGTTCTCAAGGGATGAGAGAACTAATCGCCGAGTTTGAGCAGAGCTATGACTTGGTTATGCTGGATACTCCCTCGATTTTAGGCACAGTGGACGCGATTCAAACCGCCTCCTTTTGCAGTGGCGTCGTGATGGTGGGACGCCTCGACCGAGTCACTCAATCCCAACTCAGCCAGGCAACCACCATGTTGAGCAAGCTAAATGCGATTGGAATCGTTGCCAATGGGGGTAGGGATGCCATGAGTAGCTACGCGGCTGTGAGCGACTCAGATAGCAGTTCCTCGAATGATTTGCTCTCGTGTTCAGCGGGAAGTTCTTCTCACCAGAACTAATCGCTTGAGAAAGACCATGACTAGTTCCAAAATCTTACTGACAACATCGAGAATCTCAAACCTAGAGATCGATTCACTTTCCCAGCAGCAGAAGCAGCAAGATTCTCCCCCTTGTAGCCTCAAGTGGCGAAAAGGAAAGCTCTGGGTGAAACGAGTGGAGCAGGTGGAACCGCTTGAACTCCCTGCACTTGAGAGTAAGCAATGGATCAAAGACTGTTTAGCGCGATCGCCAGTGCAGCAGATTTGCCTCGATCCCGCGCTAGGAGAAAAGGGGCTGAAATTTTGGGCTGATGCCAGTGAGCAGGCACAAAAGCAAGTCTACTTACGAATCCCCCCCCACCCGAAATTGCCGAGAAAACCAAGTCCACGTTGGTGGCTGAAGCGTGCCTCCGACTGGGGTGCTACCACCTTATTAATGCTAGTCCTAACTCCAGTCATGTTAGGACTTGCTTTGCTAGTGCAAATTTCCTCGCCAGGACCAATCTTTTTCCGGCAGTGGCGCGTGGGGAAGCGAGGCAAGCTCTTCCAAGTTTTCAAGTTTCGCACCATGGTGGCAGATGCGGAAGAGCGACACCACGAAGTAATGGGCGATCAGCAAGGGCTGCACAAGCGCGAAGACGACCCCCGCATAACACCGCTGGGACGCTGGATGCGTAAGTATAGCCTGGATGAGCTACCGCAACTGTTCAATGTGCTGCGGGGTGAAATGAGCTTAGTGGGACCGCGCCCCTGGGCACTGTATGATGCACTTCGGATTAGCCCAGCAGGACGACGGCGGTTAAAGGCAACCCCAGGAATCACAGGACCCTGGCAAGTGGAAGCAAGATCGAAGCTGCTCGACCTAGAAGCAGTGAACAACCGTGACCTAGAGTACCTGCGCGGTTGGTCTCTGGGGCGAGACTTAAAAATTTTACTAATGACTATTCCCAAGGTTATCTCCGGTTTCGGCGCTTACTAAGCTAGGAAGACATGACATAATTAAGCTTGCTCGATTCGAAATCCCGAGTTAGGTTCTCCCCAGTTGGGAGAGGAACTCTTTCTCAGTGAGGTCAAATCTCTATGTCGAGCTACTTAGTCCAGAAATACAGTAGAAATACTCATGCGCTTCCAGCTTCCTCCTCAAATTCGCAGTCTTCTGAAGGCAACAAAATTCTGGCAGGATAACGACCTGCTCTTGCGACAGTTCAAACACTTTCGCGGCCTAGCCATTTTGGCAGTAGCATCCACCTTGCTAGGGGCCGCTCTGGAGGGTGTGATGGTGGGGCTGATTGCATCCTTTTTGCAAGGGCTGACCAATCCCAACGAGCCACCCATCCAGACTGGGATCGAATGGTTTGATATCTGGGTTCTAGCTACCCAAGCCTCTGCCGCCAGGCGAGTCTATCAACTATCAGCCCTGATTTTTGTAGCTATCTGGTTGCGCTCAGGCTTGAAATACGTAGGGCAGCTTTTTTCGAGGCTTTGTGGACTAAATTTAGGGAAGCGCCTCCGCATGCTAATCTTTGAGCAACTTCAGAGCCTGAGCTTGAGTTATTACTCGCAGACCCGTTCAGGAGAACTGATTAATAGCGTTACTAGCGAGGTTAATCAGGTTCAGCAAGCTTTTAATGTAGTGTCCAAGTTTATGACCAGTGGCTCTACGCTGCTTGCCTACGTAATAGCGATGTTTTGGATCTCGTGGCCACTTTCGATTGTGGCTGTGATGCTGCTTACTCTCTTGTCAGTGGGGCTATCAACCCTAATCGGCAAAGTACGGGAAGCGAGTTTTGAGCTTCCGAAGGCGAATGGTCGGTTTGCTTCGGTGGCAATTGAATTCATCAACGGTATTCGCGTCGTCAAGGGTTCTGGAACGCAAGATTTTGAGCGTCGGCGGATGTATGGAGCGATTGAGGGGATTCTGAAGGTAAACTACAAAGTGACTGCCATGTCTGCGCTTGTGGGACCATTGGTGGAGGGGGCATCGATCACGATACTCCTGGCCATGGTGCTGTTGGCTTTTCATTTTTTTGTGATGGGCAGTGGAGAGCTACGAGCCGCTTCCCTGCTAACCTTTATGTTTACCTTATTTCGGATGAGACCGCTCGTGGCGCAAGTTAATCAGACAAGGACACAATTCAGCCGTTTCCAAGGACCGCTCCACAACATTAAAGAACTTTTGAGACAAGACGATAAGGTTTACTTGGAAAATGGCACAATTCCCTTTTCCGGATTAGAGGAAGCGATTGATTTGGTCTCTCTAGATTTTGGTTACGACGTTGATGAACCAGTGCTACGCGATATTACCTTATCTATCAAAAAAGAGCAGACCACCGCTTTGGTAGGGGGAACCGGTGCTGGAAAAACCACTCTGGTCGATCTCATCCCCAGATTCCACGATCCCACTCGCGGTCAAGTTCTAATTGATGGCGTTGATCTTCGCGAGCTAGAAATTAATTCCCTGCGCCACAGAATGGCAATTGTGAGTCAGGATACATTTATTTTCAGTAATTCGGTTCGCAATAACATTGCCTACGGAATGGAAGATGTGGATGAAGCGGCAATTCGAGAAGTTGCTCAGCAAGCAAATGCTTGGGATTTTATACAGGAACTGCCAGAAGGTTTGGATACCCTCTTGGGAGACCGAGGCGTTCGCCTATCTGGTGGTCAACGTCAGCGGATTGCGATCGCGCGCGCCTTGTTGCGTGACCCCGAAATTTTAATTTTGGACGAGGCCACTAGTGCCCTCGATTCGTTGACTGAACGCTTAATTCAAGAGTCAATCGAAAAACTTTCCAAAGGTCGAACCGTGATTGCGATCGCCCATCGCCTATCCACAATTGCCCGAGCCCATAAGGTCGTGGTGCTAGAGCAGTCAAACTGAGGTAGAGTCAAACTCGTCTACATAGTAGGTAGAGCGCGATCGCTCTCGATCAATAAAGATGGAAGAAAGCTTAAGTAACAATTCACCAATTTTTATTGTCGGTGCGCCACGCTCTGGAACCACCCTAATGAGAGCAATACTGTCAGCTCACCCAGCCATTGCGATCGCACCCGAAACTCAATTCTTTAATGATTGGGTAAGACCGTATTCTCATCTGGATATAACTTGCTCCAATAACTTTCAGTGGTTTTGGGAAGAATTTAGCAAAAGCGAATACTTTTCTAGCCTTGGTATTGAGGGTGATGCCACATGGGCTCGTATCTTGGCAGCAAATGCGCGTGACTACAAAACAATCTTTGATAGCGTGCTGCAGGAATACGCTATCAAAATGAAAAAGAGGCGCTGGGGAGAGAAGACTCCTGCTCATGACTCTTACGTGGATGTGCTGCTTCGCTGGTACCCACAAGCCCGAATTATCTGGATGTTCCGCGATCCTCGGGCTGTTACTGCCTCTCTACTGAACGCTCCCTGGGCAAGCCAGTATACAGAGGTTCATGCCAAAAAATGGCGCAATACTATGGGTGTTTTCGACCAGCAGTGGGCAGAAGATATGCGTGTCAAGTTAGTTCAGTATGAGATGCTTGTGACCAATCCTGAGTTTGAACTGCGGCAAGTATGCAGGTTCATTGGGGAGGAGTACAATTCAGCTATGCTGTTTGATCGCTCAAAAGTATCTAGCCCTATCAGTAGCAATACTGACTGGGGAAAAGCTCGCCAAGAAGCTGCGATCCAACCAATTACTAATGCTTCCTTGGAAAAGTGGCGAACCTCCCTATCACCCACTCAAATCGCTTTAGTAGAACACCTTACTTGGCATGGAATGCTCAAGCATGGATACCAACCGATAACCGAAGGACTAAATCGATGGCAACTCATTAAATTTTTCTGGACTAAGATCTTGCGCAAGGTTACTAAATATCACAAAAAGTTATTAATGAGGGCGGTAAATAGTTAACAGTTAGGGGTTTCCACGTTGCCCGTTATATGGGGTTTCAAAAAATAAGCACGTTAAAGTCTTACCGCACGGATTAATAATAGGAAACGGTATTCAAAAAGGGAACCATGAGCTGTAGTTTATACGGTAGTTAGAACTTCATCACTAAGCTATAGGTTTTGAGAAACGATGAATTCGAACCGCTCCGAACTCTTGGTTAGTATTCTCATCAATAACTATTAATCCGAAAGTAGAATAGATTTCATGCAGGAAGTGTCCATCCGTGAAGCATGAAACTTGAAGATGCCCGCAGCCTATCGCCCGGAGCGCAACAGG
>PXPT01000059.1 GCA_003021505.1 Cyanobacteria bacterium QS_4_48_99
TGCATCAGCAGGGATGATATACTCACTCTTAATCGAGCAAGCATCAATCCGACACGACCTAGACTTCTACCAATCCTTGCGCTCACCAAGGGCATAGTTGCAGACCTTACGACTGGTCTCTAGCCAGTCACTCATAGTCTGACTCTGTGCCTTAGTGGGCTCAAGCTTGTATTGGTAGGTAAGGTTGATCATACTTCTATGAGAACTTAACTTTTACGTACAGTCTAGTTAAATCGTGTTAGCTAAAGCTAACCACGCTACATCCCACGTCTAAAGAGCGTGGGTTTTGCTTACTCTTCTATAATTGGCGAGCATAATAAATCCCACAATTAGTTAGCTTGTGAGCTTCAGAGCAGATAAACTCTAAAACCTCTAAGTTATCTTTCAGTAGTTGTTGCTGGCATCCGTACAATTGATTCACCTCCTGATTCAATAATAATACTAACTGGAAGCTAAAGCTGTCTCGCTAATGCTATGCTCGCTTTCATGAGGGGCTGACCCAAAAATCATGGGTCTCAAGCCCCTTCCTTTAGGAAGCCCCGTGATCTAATTACTTCTAAGTAGGGATGGGCTATCCCGAAAAAACCTCGCTGAGCGGTTTTGAGATCGGGGAAAGTATCTGGATTTAGTTCCGTGCTTTCTAGACTCTCCCGTAGAAGCGAGAATCCCCATGCCTTTAGGATGGGGAGTGTCAATGCCGAATAAACCCGCGCAGCCTGAAAGCCCTGTTCCTCGCGCTAAAAGCGCGAGGGCTTCATTGCTTTTCGGTAATGATATCCTAAAGTTGTCGGTTGCAGTGAGTTAAAGGCACTAGTTTCATGGAAGTTAATGATCTCGGATTTATCGCCAGCATTCTGTTTGTGCTGATTCCCGCAGTATTTCTCATCATTCTTTATATCCAAACAGTAAGTCGTGAAAATCGGGAAGATAGCCAGTAAGCTGAACCCAAACGAATAATCCCCCGTTAGAGTCTTTGAGATAGCAGCGGGGGAATTTCTTTTTCTGACTTATAGGGTAAGAGAAGTGAGGTGTGAGCACGTGAGTGCGTAAGAGAGTTAGAAATGTCAAAAGACAGTTTTTAATCAAATGAGTTTGGGCGTGAGTGCGTGAGTGCGTGAGAGAGTTGGGATGGGAAGTGAGGTGTGAGCGCATGAGAGCGTGAGAAAAAGCAGAGGGGCTCTCGGGGAGCAAACAACCCCACTCATCTCCTCCGCCCCTCTGCACAGAAACCTCTGCACCTGGAGCACCTGGAGCACCTCCGCACTCCTCACCCCCTCACCTCTTTTACTCCTCACTCTTGTAGTTAAGCGTCAAGCCAGGGTTCGTCCCAACAAGACTGGGCAATCAGCGTGAATGCGGACGTAGTCAGATAAGGAATTTCCTAACAAGCGGTCGAGGTCAGGTAAGCTTTTAGCCACTGAGGGACGTCGTTCTGGGGAACCAAGCATCAACAAATCAATTTTCTCTTGTTGTGAGAGATGGCAGATAGTTTTAGCAGGATTGCCACCTGTAGCGACGCAACGGTAAGCAATGCCCTGTTTTTCTGCTTTAGCAACGGCTGGCGCTAGAACTGGATCTTTTTCCGCTTCGCTGGTAGTAATTGAACCTGATTCTGGCTGCAAATTGAGGTCGATGTGAACTAGCACCAGTTGAGTTGAGCGGAGGTCTCGCAGTAGGAAGAGTGCTAAGTCTAAGCAGTATTGTGCGGCATCGGAACGATCCATCGCCACCATAATGCGTTTGAGTGTGGTGACATAAATATTGTCTTTAACCACCAAAAGAGGACGGTTAGAGAGTTGGAAGACGTATTGGCTAACTGAGTTTTCTAAAATCGCCTCTAGCCTTCCTAGCCCCCGCGAGCCCATAATAATTAAATCGGCATCAATTTCGTCTGCCACCTGTCCTACCGTATCTTTGGGTTCGCCTTGGCGCAGAATCGTGGACACCTGGTTGGGGTCGAGGTTTAAACGCTGAATGGCGTTGGCAACAATCTTGCCTCCCTCTTCCCATTTAGCAGTCACTGCATCCGTAGTAATTTGCGGGGGAACGACGTGCAAAATTGCGATTTCTGCCCTTCGGATAGAGGGAAGCTCCATCAAATACTTCAGCATTTCTTCGGAGTGACCCATTCCCGAGTCGGCTAATAAGATTGTCTTAAGCATTGCGGTTATCAACTAAATTTCTTGCATTTAAAAAGTTCGCAACAGCAATGAAACCCAGGCTTTGAGCCAGAGGGAAACCTGCTTATTGCTTACAGCATATGCGATCGCACCCCAGAGAAAACCTTACTGTTACCCGCTGTAATCACTCTTTACGCATCTAGTTTCTCCCTTGATTAGAGCGAAGTTTGGCAAAAATCCCACCTTCAGGTGATCGCTTCTACCAGGATTAGATGTGTAGGATGGTAGAAGCGACATAAAACTTAAAGAAGGTTCATGATTGCTTCATCCTCTAGGCGGGAGAGGTTCTCGGCATTAATTCAAGAAAAGGTTTTCTTTGGTAACAAGCCCACTCCCGAGTTAATCGCTATCTTAACCATCTATTTTGTCCAAGGCATTATTCACTTGGCTCGTCTAGCGGTTAACTTCTTTCTCAAAGATGACCTAGGCTTGAGTCCTGCTGAAGTCTCCGCCTTGATGGGGATTGCCACGCTACCCTGGGTTATCAAACCTGCGTTTGGTTTCCTCTCCGATGGCTTGCCCGTGTTGGGCTACCGCAGACGTCCCTATTTAGTCTTGTCAGGAATTCTCGGGTCATCTTCCTGGTTCGCCTTTGCAACCATTGTTGACACTGCCTGGGCAGCGACAGCAGCAATGCTGCTCACTTCTGTCTCTGTTGCCATCAGCGATGTCATTGTGGACTCGCTAGTAGTTGAACGGGCACGCAAAGAATCCCTAGGCAATGCAGGTTCCCTGCAATCCCTGAGCTGGGGCGCTTCTGCCCTGGGAGGAGTAATCACTGCCTACTTAAGTGGTTGGTTGCTAGAGGTTTTGAGTAGCCAGATGGTATTTGCCATTACTGGGACTTTCCCGTTGGTTATTGCAGGAGTTGCCTGGCTCATTAGTGAAGAACCGGTGCGGGCTAGGCAGCAGCGGAGCAGGGGACCAGAGGACAAAAAAGCTGAGGAGCAGGGAACCAGAGGAGCTGAGGAGAAAACAGATCAACCTCTCTCCTCCGCACCTGAGCACCTCCGCACCTTTACACCTATTCAACCTGCAACCTTCAACAAATCCGCATCGGCAGAAAAACCGGAAGTTTCTAGCGTTCGCAACCAAATTAAACAGCTCCTTCGTGCCGTTACTCAAAAATCAATCTGGTTGCCGACTGCCTTTATCTTTCTCTGGCAAGCCACTCCTACGGCTGACTCGGCTATATTTTTTTTCAGCACCAACGAACTGGGATTTGAACCCGAATTCTTGGGGCGCGTGCGCCTAGTAACCAGCATTGCCTCTCTTATCGGAATTTGGATATTTCAGCGTTTTCTAAGAACTGTTCCCTTCAGAACTATCCTAGGCTGGAGTATTTTCCTCTCTTCCGTGCTGGGGATGACGACGCTACTACTGGTAACTCATGCTAATCGGACGTTAGGAATTGATGACCACTGGTTTAGTTTAGGCGACCAACTGATTCTCACTGTGATGGGACAGGTTGCTTTTATGCCCGTACTAGTTCTCTCAGCACGCCTGTGCCCAGCGGGGGTGGAAGCAACTCTATTTGCCCTTTTGATGTCAGTATGGAATCTTTCTGGGCTAGTATCCCAGGAAATGGGAGCCTTGCTTACCCATTGGCTGGGAGTAACCGAGACTAAGTTTGATAATCTCTGGCTTTTAGTCTTGATTACCAACCTCTCTACACTGTTGCCCTTGCCCTTTTTAGGCTGGCTCCCAGCGAGTGATCCCCAAAAAGCCGAGGAGCCGAGGAGCCGAGGAGCCGAGGAACCGGGGAGCGCTACCAGCAAATCCTTACCACCCGCCGAAGTTTTTGCAAATTACCCTACTGGTTCTCAGTTAGAACAGCCGCTTATCCCGCAGATAGCACCAGAGTTTGCAACTATTGCCTCGGAAGATGAAGGCGACGAGTGAATGAGCAGGGGAGAAAGAAGACGCGGGGACGCGTAGATAGGGGGACAAGAGAACGAGGAGTTACAGGTTAATTAGCCTTCAACTTTCAACCTTCAACCTTCAACCTATTATGCAAAACATACCTACCCAAGAAAGCTTCAGCGCACCCACAACCCCACCCTATAACCAACAAGACTGGCAAAAAGGCTATGAGTCCCAGCCCCATGAATATGATTACTGGATTGACAACATCGAGGGAGAGATTCCGCCGGGACTTCATGGCACTTTCTTTCGTAATGGTCCTGGCTTGTTAGATATTAATGGTATGCCTATCCATCATCCCTTTGATGGGGACGGGATGGTTTGTGCGATCTCGTTTAAGGATGGTAAGGCTCACTTCCGCAACCGCTTTGTTCGCACCGAAGGATTCATCAAAGAACAGGAAGCAGGTACTATCCTCTATCGCGGTGTCTTTGGCACTCAGAAACCAGGCGGATGGCTGAATAACGCCTTTGACTTGCAACCCAAAAATATTGCCAATACCAACATTATTTACTGGGGCGGCAGACTCATGGCACTGTGGGAAGCTGCTGAACCTCACCGTCTAGACCCCTATACTCTAGATACGATGGGCATCGACTATTTGGATGGCATCTTAGAATCAGGGGACTCCTTTGCTGCCCACCCTTGGGTTGACCCCAGCTCTAAATTAGACGGCGGCTCCCCCTGTTTGGTTAACTTCGCCCTTAAACCTGGTATTTCCACAACCCTGGTTATCTACGAATTAGACCCAGCGGGTAAACTACTGCGCCGTCATGCCCACAGTATTCCAGGCTTTGCCTTCATTCACGACTTTGCGATTACTCCCAACTACTGCATATTCTTCCAAAACACCGTTTCTTTTAATCCCATCCCGTTCGTATTAGGATTTCGGGGTGCGGCTGAGTGTGTCAAGTTTCAACCCGATAAGCCCACCCGGATTGTGGTAATTCCTCGTAATCCAGAATCGGGTGAATCGGTGCAGTTTTTTGAAACTCCGTCGGGGTTCGTATTCCACCATGCCAATGCCTTTGAGCAAGGGGATGAAATTTGCATCGACTCAGTTTGTTACGAGTATTTTCCAGAAGTGGAACCAGATTCGGATTTTCGACAGGTAGATTTTGATGCCCTAGCACCAGGACAACTGTGGCGCTTTACGCTAAACTTGCCTCACAAAACTGTGCAGCGTCAGCTTTTAGAGCCTCGCTGCTGTGAGTTTCCCTTTGCTCATCCTGATCAGGCTGGACGTCCCTATCGCTACCTCTTTCTAGGAGCGGCTCATCAACACAGGGGCAATGCTCCCTTGCAAGCGATTCTGAAACTGGACTTGGAAACCGGAAAGCGTCAGGATTGGAGTGCAGCCCCCAGAGGCTATGTGAGTGAGCCTATATTTGTCCCTAAACCAGATGCTAGCGCCGAAGATGAGTGCTGGGTGCTGACAATGGTGTATGATGCCGCCCATCATCGCTCTGATATTGTGATTTTGGATGGGCAGGACTTAAGCGAACCCCTTGCTCGATTGCACCTGAAACATCACATTCCTTATGGTTTGCATGGCAGTTGGAGTGATGAATGTTTTGTTTAATTATTAGCTACGAATTATGCTACTAGCCCTCGATTTTGGTGGCACGAAACATGCAGCTGCCACCCTTGCGCCGGGTAAGCGTCAGTGGCGCAAGTCTAGGCGCGTTCTGCTACCCCAGCAAGTGGACTTTAGCAGTGATTGGGCAACCATGCGATCGCTCATCCAGGAGTTATTACAAGGAGCTATCCCCACAGCAATTGGGGTGAGTTTCGGAGGACCAGTCAATGCCCACACCGGAGAAGTGCGATTATCCCATCACGTTCCCGGCTGGGAAAATATCCCCCTGCAACAGATGCTAGAAGCAGAGTTTAATGCCCCTACCCGCATCGACAATGATGCCAACGTGGCAGCTTTAGGCGAGCATCGTTTTGGAGCGGCACAGGGATATGATAGTCTACTCTACATCACCGTTAGCACTGGTGTCGGTAGCGGTTGGATTCTCAATGGATACCCTTGGCGGGGTGCCCAAGGAATGGCTGGGGAGTTCGGACACGTAGTTGTTGACCCCGCAGGTCCCCATTGTTTGTGTGGCAAACGGGGCTGTGTGGAGCGGTTGGCATCGGGACCCTATATCGCTCAACAAGTACAGGAGCAGCTCAAGCAACAACCACAGCGAGGAAAAATTCTGCGGAGTTTAGTGGAAAATCCCCTAAAAGCTCTCACTGCCCAGCAAGTTAGTCAGGCAGCAGCCCAGGAAGATGATTTAGCGCAAGAAGCCATAGAAGCTGCGGGTAGAGCTTTGGGAGTGGGGATTGGTAATGTGGCGAACTTGATTAACCCCCAACTGTTTGTACTGGGTGGTGGGGTAACAAAAGCGGGCGAACAATTTTGGGAAATTATCCGTCAAGCTGCCTGCGAGACTGCCTTGCCTGAAGTCAATTTCGAGATTATTCCAGCCGCATTGGGAGATGAAGCGCCCTTGTGGGGAGCAGTTGCTCTAGCGGAGGAGTTACATCGATAGCCACTTGAAAAAATTTCTCCGGTCTAATCAGACTTTATACTCACCTTTTTCACCCCCTCACTTATAGCAGTTCTCACTTAAGTGGAGTACACCTGAAGTCCACTCTGGCTAGTGATCGCATTCTGAATTTGTACCTTATGAGTCTAAGAACCGCTATATTTGTAACTTCTTACCAAAAATCATGGGTCTAAGGCCTCGCCTTTTTAAGGTGACTTTAAATTAACTCTTTGCTTTAACTAAGCAGTACGCAAAAGATAAGATTCCTAGAAACATCATCAACTTCACGTATCAATACAAGCTTGAGCCAACCAAGGTACAAAGCCAGACAATGAGCGACTGGTTAGAAACTAGCCGTAAAGTCTGGAACTATGCCCTTGGTGAGCGCAAGGATTGGTATAAATCAAGATCATGCCGGATTAACGCTTGTTCTCTTAAAGGTGAGTAGGTTATTCCTGCTAATACAGGGCGCCCGACATTTGCTAGCCAGTGCCAAGCCTTAACTGAAGCCAAAAAGACTAACCCAGACTGAAGAGCTGTTCCATCAGCAGTTTTACAACAGG
>PXPT01000060.1:0-5152 GCA_003021505.1 Cyanobacteria bacterium QS_4_48_99
GAGCCTTGGTGGTTCGTGCTCTAAGAATGGGATGAAGCAAAGGTGGGAGGAATTGGAGCGCTTTCGGGACTGCGTGGATGCCGCCTTCCAGCAATGTCCCAACGTATTTGCGTAGTGCTGTAATCAGGTTAATGGCAAAGGGAAGCTTATCATACTCGTTCTGGTAGCTTCCCCAGTCATTAGTACCAACGTTTATCTAACTTTACTGATGACTACGGACTATGGACTGATGACTATCAATTTTTAATTTTTAATCGTTTTTGTCATTTAGAGCGCTTCTTAACTTCTTCTGGGGTAAGGATGCGACAAATGTAGTAATCTTTGCTTCGGGAATGGAACTGATAGGTGCGCTGGATATGTTCAGCTAAGTTGGGATGTTCACTCCGGAAGTCCTTTTTTTGCTCGTTAGCGATTCCCAGCCAGTCTGCACCCTTGAGCCGGAGTGACTCGAACATCCGAATGGACTCGCTGTCGTTTTCAGGTAGATGGCTCCAGTCTATGTCGTTGGAAGCAGGGGGGAAGACCCATCCGCGCCGCTGACTATAGTAAATGGCATTGGGGTCGCCGAGTTCGCTAGCCATTGTGACCACGAGGTCGCCTGTTGGGATACCTGCTGTAGTGCTGACCCAGCTTGTAGCTTTCATCCCCGTAGGGTCTGCTATACATAGATTTCAAACGATGATGCCCAGAAGTGCCCATCCAGAGTAAAAGCACTGCTTATAGGTGGAGCAGGTGATCGCGCCATGCGAGCTGTGAACGAAGCAATTATTATAATCCCATGTCCTGCTAGTGCTGCCGCTGCGGGGTTAATGAAATGAAAGTTCCAAGGATTGTCAACTAGCTCCTTGGTTCCCACGAAGTAATAAACCATGCCTGCAAAGAACCACCAGTGGAATAGCCACGGTGCTTTTGCAGCCTTCTGCTCGCGCTTCTCGCTAGGAGGACGAACGAGCAAACCTAGCCCAACCAAGAGAATCACGGGTCCAGTCCACAACCAGTAGTAAAAATTCTTTATCAGCTCTCCCACAAAATAGTGCAAAGTGATAGGGCGGGTAGGAAAGAGAAAGATGGCGTGCCCAGAGGTAGTAAGCAATCACAAGCACGAGCATCAAAACCGCAACAACGCCGATGGTGGTAAGCTTTTGGGGATGCAACTGGTTTTGGTGACCCAGAATTGTCAGCATCGCGTATATCATAGGAACTCCCACTATTAAACCAGTAATTTTGGTTAAAAAGTCCCAGCAACCACCGCAGCAGCAATGAGTAGATAGTGCCAGCGTTCCGTTTGAAGGTAGACTACCAGTATCCATAAGTTAGTGGTGACTAGAGCAACCATTACGGGGTCAGGAAGAAAGGAGCGCTCAATAAAAATGCTGCCTGGTAAAAGCGCCATAACTACTGCACTGGCGAGGGCGTTTTGTTCGTTCCACACGCGACGAACGAGTTTATAAAGGGCAAATATTCCCCACAAGCCAAACATTATCGCTATAGAGCACCCCACCCAATCCTGCTGACCGACTATGACATACAGCAGCGCGGCAAGGTAGCTCACTGTCTGGAATTCGCGCCCTTGATAATTGGGACCATCTCCACCCCAGCTCACTTCTGGGTAGAAAATATTCCAGTTTGAGTCGTAGAAATTATCCGCCATCATGGCGGTGCTGGTTTCCCGCCAACTGAAGACATCCACCAACGGCTGGTTGATGTGATGGAAACGCAGAACTGCCGCAAGCGCTAGAATCGCAATGAGAAAATAGGTGGCAGTGTGAAATTTCGGTATTTTCATTAATACTTGCTGAGACCTCCCACTCGCGCATCATTAATCTCTCAGCGACAGGGTGGGCAGAGGATACCTTTTTCGCTTACTGTCGAGGAATGAACCAACAAGGGATAGACGTGCCAGTGGTAGTCGTAGGCATAAGCCCAATTCTGCTCGTAAACCCCCACATTAAGGAAGTATCGCCCGCTGCTGAGATCCAATCGGTTGAAATTAAGCGTTATCTGCCCCTTGCCTTCCACCAGCGGTAGCTCACGCTCCATTGCGGCTGTATTCGTGTCGAAGCAGAATTGCCCCTCCTCATCACTAATGGAGACGCTGAAAATGGGTGCATCAATCGGTTGAGGCGCTAAGTACTCAATCTCTACGCCCAAGAAATCACCGCTATTAATCTCAGAGACAGGAAGTAGGCGCACATCTGTAATTTCGACTTCCATTGAGCCAAAGCGATTTTCGTTAATTCGCAGTTCCATACCTGTGCGCGTGAGTTGGGGAGCTCGTACAGGCGTGCGTTGCTGGGTTTCCAAGCGCATCTCGGTGGTATACTGTCCTGCGACCACTTCTGGTTCCCCATAAGCCACGATTTGACCTCGACGCAGCCATAAAGCGTGATCGCAGAGTTGCCCAATCTGCTCGGCACTGTGAGAAATTAAGATAATGGCACAGCCTTGTGTTTTCAATTCGGCAATCCGTTCCAGGCATTTGGCTTGAAGCGAGAGGTCACCGACAGAAAGAAACTCGTCCACCAGTAGTACTTCTGGACTAGTATGGACGGCAACAGAGAAAGCCAGCCGCATCTGCATTCCTGTGCTGTAAGTTCGCACCGGGTTATCGATAAATAGCTCTAACTCTGCAAACTCGATAATGGCATCCAAGCGCCGCGCTACCTCCCGACGAGTCAAACCTGCGGCGACGGCTGTGACGAAAAGATTTTCTCGTCCGGTCAAATCTGGGTGGAAGCCTGCCCCCAACTCCAGCAACGCGCCTATCCGTCCGTGAACTTTGACGCTACCCTCATCAGCACGCCCAACGCCACCGAGAAGCTGCAACAGCGTGGACTTGCCAGCTCCGTTGTGACCGATAATTCCTAACATCTCGCCAGGGGCAACCCTAAAACTGACCTCGCGCAACGCCCAAAAGCGCTGGGCGGGTTTCATGCGCCGCCAGCCGGATAGCACCGCCTCCATAATCGTGACGGGTCGCTCGGCGTGGTAGTGATGAAAGCACTTTCCCAGTTCTTGTACAAGAATGGCATCGTGCATTTATAGTTCCTCCACAAAGCGATCGCTCGCTGAGGCAAAAACCCGATAACCGAACCATATAAGCCCAGCGGTGACAAAGCCAATTACTAGCAGCGGTAGCCCATTGGGTGGCGTTCCCTGAATCAATACAGCCCGGTATGCCGTGACAATATGCACCATCGGATTGAGATAGTAGAGAGACTGATAACCGGTGGGAACATTGGTGATGTCGTAAAAAATGGGCGTGAGATAGAACAATAACTGCAAAAGTACGCCCAGAGTATGCTGAGTATCACGAAGAGTGACGTTAATCGCAGCAAGGAGATAAGCAACCCCAACCGTAAAGGCAAACTGAAGCACTTGTAGGATGGGCAGGAAGAGAACAACTAGCTCTAGCTCGATGCCGTCCATCAGCAGAAACATAATTAAAACAGGCAGTGCTAGCAGAAAGTGAATCAAACCTGTCATCACGATGACGACTGGCAGAATCGCTGTCGGGAAACCAGGTTGTCGGATCAGGGGGCGATTGGCAATTATCACCCCAGTTGCCTGAAATAGCGAGGTTTGAAACCAACTCCAAACCAGTAAGCCGCAAAAGGCGAAAGAAGCATAGTGGGGGACGTCAACTGACAGCACCAAGCGGAAGACGAAAGAAAAGACCGCTAACTGCAACAGTGGGTTGATCAGCGTCCAGGCGACTCCCAAGACAGAGCGCTTGTAGAGCAACTTCATCTCGCGAGACACTAACTCTCGCAGAAGGTCATAGAGATAGGGCAGCCGCCATCTGGGACGATTAGAGATTTTAAGGTTGGGATTGGGGATGAAAGACATTTTGCTGCCAGTTGCTAACTGTTGCATCCTCTCCTTGTTCCCTATAACATTGGGAAAGCGGGATATAAGGGGCGCTGCGACCTTCGCGCTTGACGCGCTGATGCGATCGCCACAAAGACCAAGGGGCAGCCAGATTTCCTGCAATTTCCAGCCACACCAGCGATAGGGGATAATTGCTTTGACCCAACAACCGTGCCCGAATTTGTTGGTAATGGTAAAGTGGCAGGGCAGCGAAGAGTTGCACTAACGCTCTCCCATCACTGTCGCGCAGCCAGGTGGTGAGATGGTAAGAGACATGCCCCTTACTGTAGCCATAAATTTGGCGTCGTAGTGCTGAGCGATCGCGGCGATGCTTATGCCAAACATAGGCTGCTGGTTCGTACACGAGTGTGTAATCTGCTTTGAGTACCTTGTAGAACAGATAAGTATCCTCACCGACACCGGAAGGCATACCAGGACCAAGCGCCTCGTACATCAAACCAATCTGGGGATGGCTGAACATACTGGCACGAAAAGCTGCATTAGCCGTTGCTCCCAACTCCCAACTTGGAACTGGCGTGCGTGGAAACGATTCAAACCAATCTCCATCTGCCTCGAATTGTTCAAAGCCACGTCCCAAACCGCCGTAACTCTCGAATAGTTCCTGGGAGAGGGTTTCTAGCTCCAGCGGCAAAACGTTGCCGGTGACCACCATCACCTCGGGTCTGGCAAAGGGCACAACCAGATTTTCCAACCAATCGGGGGACATGGTTACGTCATCATCGGTAGCAACGAGAACTTCGCCCGTGCTGGCAACAAACCCGGCATTACGAGCATAAGCCAATCCCTTACGCGGTTCGCTAACCAGTACCACATCGGGAAACTCAGTAATGACAGGCGGAGTCACGCCAGAGGCGGGATTGTTATCGACAACGACAATTTCAATCTCTCGGGACGATGTTTGGGCAACTAAGCAATGTAGGCATTGGCGCAGGTCGTCCGGTCGGTCGTACGTGGCAACGACAATGGAGACGGGAACTTTGCTAGATAACCGCTCTGGTAAAGCTGCCTCCTCCTCGGTTGGTGTATAGTGCTTCGCCAGGCTAGAGAACGCCTCTGCCCAGCAAGATTCCTTACTGATGCTGCGAGTTGATTCCAGCAGCTTCAGTTCCAACTGGTTAACAATTAGCTCGATGAGACGACTCCTGCTGATGGGGTGGTAAGCATTGGCAATATTGACACTGCCCAAAAGCCGGTCATTCCAGGTCAAAAAAACCTGCACATCCTGGTAATTGGTAACATTAGTCAAAGCCTGCAAGGGTTG
>PXPT01000060.1:5196-13396 GCA_003021505.1 Cyanobacteria bacterium QS_4_48_99
CGGGCTTTCTGATAGCGCGTTAGCCCAATGAAAGCACCTTTTAATTCCGCCACGACTAAATCTCGCGGGAGGCGAGTGGGATACTTAAAAGAAATCCACAGACGGCGTAGATGCCAATACAAGAGCCACCAACATCCCAGCTTTAAAAAAGAGAGACGCTCATCGGGATAGTTCCGGGCACCACAGACAAAATAGGCGTAAAGACCGATACCATTAATAGAAACTACTGCTAGACAAGCGATAGAGAACGGCAGGAATTTCCGGATATTTTTGCCTGACACTTTGTAAGATCAAGGTGTGTGACTTCGCCATGGATGCATGATCGCAAGACATACTACTAAAAATTTTGCGATAGCCAATGAGAAACTCTGGGACAACTCGAAATTGATAATGTTCAGCCAGGCGCAGGTAGAGTTCCCAGTCTTCACAACCTTGAGCATTATTTTCTTTCAATTTGCAGTTGTAGCCACCCACTTTTTCTAAACAATCACTGCGAATTAAAGATGCACTAGAATTACCTAAAAAATTGTGACAGATTAAGGTTTTATAAACTTCTCCCTCGATTCGGGAGGCGCGGAATTCTCCAGTTGGTAAACCAGATTTATCGATATCCACTGACCAGCCATAAACTAATCCCACAGACGGCTCTGCTTGTAGAAAGCATTGCAGTTGTTTTTCTAGATTCTCGGGGTACCAAATATCATCGGCATCAATCGGTGCAATTAATTCTCCCTGAGCCTTTTGAATCCCAAAGTTACGACCTGCTGCTACTCCAGAATTGGGCTGTTGCAGTAAAATGATACGTCCATCTTGTTGAGCGACTGACCTTACTATTTCAGCCGTCTGATCTTGAGAGCCGTCATCGATAACTATAACTTCAATATTTTTATAGGTTGGCGAACGCACAGAATTCAAGGTTGTTTCAATATAATAATCTGCGTTATAGGTAGGAATAATAACTGAAACTAAGGGGAAACTAGAAAGTGGCTGTTCCTGGCAGTACCCCTCTTTTTGTTTAGTTTTAGGGTCAACCATGTTTTGATGTTTAGATTAGAAATAATAACTGCCGGAATAAAATATATTCTCTATTATCTCACTCATTTATCTAACTGTTATGATACCGCTGTTTAGTAAAATCTTCGTAGTAAGATCGTTCCGTATTTACCTCCCATAAATTGTGCTTTTCTCCCTGGATATTTTTAGCTGCCAGCATTCCAGTTAGCATGGAGTGGTCTTGATTATTATAGCGGTGCATCCCGTTTCGACCGACTGTTTGCAGGTTTTCAAAAGTGTTTAAATAGTTTTGGATAAGTTGAAGGTGCTGGCGATACTCACCGTCGTACACCGGATAGGCTTTAGGTTGGCGAATGACTACTCCGTCTTCCACTTTGCTAAGCTTATTAATTAACCCCAACTCAATTAGCTCGTGACTGGCAAGGTTAATCAGTTCTGTACTCGACATTGTCCAGATGGCATCGCCTTCGCTACAAAAATATTCCATTCCTAAACCAGTCTTGCTAGAATCGGGAACCATAGCAGCGCTCCAGTTTTTGAAGTTTTGAATGCGCCCCACTTGGAACTCTGGGCTATGGATATAAATCCAGTTATCAGGAAATAGCTCTGCCTGGTCAATAATTAGCGCCACGAGCAAGAAATCTCGATATTTGAGACTACCTGCTGCTGCTAACACTGACTTAGGCGGCGGAGGGTCGAGCCGAGAAACCAGTGCAGTTACTGGCATACTAGAGATGAAGTTCTCTCCAGAGATGGGAATAGTTTTCTCACCGTATTGTGCTGTAATGCCTTTAATTCGAGAGCCTTCGTGTTCAATGCGAGTCACCGCAGTATTCAGTTGCACGGGAGCGCCTAAGCTTTCTAACATTTCCTGAAAACGCTCCCACATCATCCCTGGTCCCAAAACCGGATAGTAAAATTCCTTGATAGTGGATTTGCTATTGTTAGTCGAAAACAGGGCATTGAGAACTGCTTTTTGGAGTGACATTCCTTGGATGCACTGTGCTGCCCAATCGGCTTGAATTTTGTCGCAGGAAATCCCCCAAACTTTTTCGGTGTAAGTTTTAAAGAAAGTTTCGTAGAGACGTCGCCCGAAGCGATTAATTACCCACTGCTCTAAGTTTTCTTCTTCCCGAAGAGGCGACAACCTTGCCTGGGAGTAACTCGCCAAACACAACAGGCTTGTTGACAATACCGAAATTGAGAAGCGCGTTAAAAGGCTCAAGCGGATAGTGGAAAAACTTGCCCCGGTAATAAATGCGTGATCAACGAGGAACTCTGATGAAATCTTCTCCCAGCATTTCTTGCCAGAGTTGCTGAACTTCGCTCACTTTGGTATAAAAGCGATGCCCCCCAATATCGAAGCGGTAGCCTTTGTAGGTTTCTGTGCGGGCAATCCCACCGACTTTGTGGGCTTTCTCTAGCACGACGGGTTGAATTCCCTGTTTAATTAGCTCATAGGCAGCAGTCAAACCTGCCGGACCAGCGACGATGATGACGGTAGAATAGTGTTTCATGACAAAATCCTCGGTGGGGGATTTCTAATCAGACTGCTTCCCCGAAGCCGCTTAGGAGCTTGTTGGGGAAAAATAGTAGGATTCTCTACAGCAGGATGTCTTCTTCGCCACCAGTAGCGAACTATCCCAATTGCGAAAGCTAAACTACTGTAGAAGTAGTAAAACCAATGCCACGGGATGGTTTTTAGAGCGAACAGCAAGCCGCGTTTGTGCCAGAAGAAACGATAAAATGGGGCATTGAGAGCCAGAAGGGATAAGAGTATCACAGCCGCTACAGTAAGCCCTCCCCACCACCAATAGGCTCCGATTAAGGTGATCGCCAGCCCATAGATTAAGATCGCACTAACGCGACTCGACCACCCTAGATTTAAGTCGTTAGTCAAGGCGCGATCGCGCAGAATCAATTCTGTCCACGGGAGGGCGCGATCAAAAAATTCCGCTTTTAATAGCGAGATCGGATGCCACTGCTTGAAATGCTTGACCTGTCAAGCTTTGCAGAGCCAGATTGAGTAACCTGCTGCTTTCAGCCGATAACCCAGCTCAATATCTTCTACGCAGGGACGACGATAACCTTTACGCAGGGACGACGATAACCTTCATCGAAGCCACCCAGAGAAAGAAAAATCTCGCGGCGGATTGCGCCACAAGCCCCCCAAAAAGTGGATGCCTCCTCACAAGCGGTTTGATGAGTGTAATGGTGAAATAAGTTTTTGTACTGCGACAGAAAGTTGCTTGCACCGGGTGCGTCGTCATAAGAGCCGAACAGAGCCGCAAGCCTAGTATGAGTTTTGAAGATAGTCGCCACTTGTTCCACAGTGTCGGGATAGATCGCCACATCGGCATCGATAAAAAAACAGAATTTCTCCGTTGGCAACTCGCGCTCCCCAGTTGCGAGCATGTGCGGGACCTTCACAGGTTGGGAGTCTCAAAACTTTCACTCCCCATTCCTTAGCTAAACCCCAAGGGCTGTCCTTATCGCCATCAACGACCACAATAATTTCGTGGGGTGGAGGCATTGTTATTACCAAACTTGCCAAAAATTGACGGAAACTTTCGCCGCCAGCGTGGACTGGAATAACAACTAAAATAGAAGGGAAAAGCATATACTCAGTAATTACTGTAAAGTCACAGATTACTCCGCCATAAAACGACGGGAAAGGACACAGGGTTCGAGGAATCCTCGAACTTCAAAAGGTCCCTCTGCTGCGAGTTTAGTCAAAACTGTCCTGATTGAGAAAACCTCTCCCCGCTCAACAAGTTTGCACTAACAGCATCGCTTTGATTTTCCGTTTTATTGACTATCTCTACCAACAACTGGATATCTTGAACTGTTGCTGGGGAGATTTTTTTTATTGAAGCTATCGAGCTTTTGGAATCAATACCTCACTTGGGTTTTGAAAACTATATTTATTTATAAAAAACATTAACAAATAACTTTTAAAACCACTAAAAATTGTTTTTTTAAATTCAATAACAATTTTTTGGTTGTGTATATTTTTTATTTTTCCCGTAAAACAGTACTTAAAGGAATATATTGCTACCTAAATCCGATTTTTTTATGAACATAAATTACACAAATCCCGAACTGTGATGGAAAAATCAGAATATATGCAAGTGCGTAGCGATGCACTCACGTGACAGTCAGAGATTACGCTGCCTTCCGGATTCGGGCTTCTTACATTCCGAGGTTTCTTCGGAACCCCTCACCGTAAGACGACGGCGCTCGGCACGGAGACCGTTGCTCAAGGGAACATTTTCAAGCAGCAGTCGCTCAGTGTTACCCCGGTCTTTAGTAGACTGCGATATCAGTTGAGACCCAGGCAGGTTGGACAAACTATGGCAATATGGCTCCAGTCGCTTGGTGTGAGGTAGAAATTTATGCAACTGGTCGATTGGCTGATTGTCGGGATGTATCTCCTAATGGCGATGGGATTGGGGCTATACCTCTCGCGTCGGGGATCCAAAAGTCTAGTTGATTTCTTTGTCTCGGGGCGTGCGCTTCCTTGGTGGCTAGCAGGAACCAGCATGGCTGCCACCACCTTTTCCATTGATACCCCCCTCTACATTGCTGGTGTCATTGGCACGCGCGGCATCGCCGGAAACTGGGAGTGGTGGAATTTTGCCATCGCCCATTTAATCCTGATTTACATCTTCTCCCGACTTTGGCGACGTTCCGAGGTGGTTACTGATGCGGAATTAACCGAAATTCGCTATGGCGGACAGATGGCAGCGATACTACGGGCAACGAAAGCTTTTCTCTTTGCAGTTCCCATTAACTGCATTGCGATTGGCTACGCCATGCTAGCGATGGTGAAGGTGGTAGACGCCCTGCAATTATGGCAAAGCCTGGGAATAGAGCCAGGAGATAACTTCAAAATCTGGAGTGTCATTGGAGTCAGCATCTTGGTACTGCTCTATTCTGGGTTCGCGGGTTTGTGGGGCGTGGTTGCCACCGACTTTTTCCAGTTTTTCCTCGCCTTATTCGGAGCAACTGTCGTTGCCGCGGTGGCAGTTGACTATGTGGGCGGCATCCATGCCCTCATCCCTGCGGTGCAACAGGCAACCGAACAGGATGTTTTATCCTTTTTCCCCCTCACGCTTGGTGGTGGCTTTCTGGGCATCGGTTGGAATGATGCGGCTGGTATCACCGCCAGCACCTTCTCTGCTTATTTGTTGGTGCAGTGGTGGTCATTTCGCCGCAGTGATGGGGGCGGTGAATTCGTCCAGCGCCTAGCTGCTACCAAAAATGAAGCGGAGGCAGAGAAAGCTTCGTGGTTTTTTAATATCCTTCACTATATTGTCCGTACTTGGCCTTGGGTAATTGTGGCATTGGTGGCGATTGTTGTGTACCCTGATTTGGCTGACCGAGAGTTGGGGTATCCCAAACTAATGCTCGACTTTCTACCCCAAGGAATGTTGGGGCTGGTGGTGGCTTCTCTGGTTGCTGCCTTTATGAGTACCGTCTCTACCTCGATTAACTGGGGAGCTTCCTACTTAACCAATGACCTCTACCGACGCTTTTTCAATCCTAATGCCACTCAGTCCCAGTTAGTGTTAGTAGGACGTGTTGCTTCGGTGATGGTAACTGCTTTTGGGGCAGTGGCAGCCTTCTTCGCCACGGATGTTGCCACCATCTTCCGGCTGGTAATTGCCATTGGCACTGGACCAGGATTGGTGTTAATCCTGCGCTGGTTTTGGTGGCGTATTAATGCGGCAGCGGAACTGGCGGCGATGGTGGCAGGTTTTATTCTCGGTTTATTCACTACGATTGTACCGATATTAAATGACCTCTTTTCTGACTTTGGCGTGCGGCTGTTGGTGATTTCGATTCTGACCGCATTCATTTGGATTGTGGTAATGTTGCTCACGCCACCAGAATCAGATGCGACGCTGGATGCGTTTTATCGGCAAGTTCGACCGAGTAGTATGGGTTGGAAACGTCAGCGGGAGAGGACTGGTTTAACGCCAGCTCAAGATTTACCGCGCGATATTCAGCGTACTCTGGCAGCAATTTTGCTGCTGTTGGGTGCAATGTTAGCAATGGGTGGCTTTTTGCTCCTGCAGCCGTTGACTGGGTGGATATGTTTGGTCATTGCTGTTATCGGTGGATTTTGGCTCCGTCAACTGAATAGAAAGAAAATCTTACCCATGCCAAGACCAGGATTGGATGATGAGGATTTATAAGTTTAATCGTGTTTTGCTTTACCACTCCTCAGGATGTCCCTTACACCGATTTGCTTCTACTCTAGCCTGCGGATCCCTTGCTGATGGGGCGACCATTACCAACCAGAATATAAAATAGACCTCCGATACCAGCAAAGAGGAAACTCTTGGCTCGGATTAGCAAGGCAGCCGAAATTGCTAGGGTGGGAGTGGCTCCGAACAACCCGAGGGTAAAGCTATAGGCGAACTCCATTAGACCAATTCCCCCAATCGAAACTGGTAAGTTCATAATAAACAAAATGATCGGTACTGCTACGAGCATATTTAAAAAACTGAGATCGGAGCCAAAGGCAAGTACGCTCACCCACGCATTCACTACCGCTAAAAAGTGAAATATTAAGGAATTAATTAGGGCAACCCAGAGGGGTCCTGGAGGATAAGCCAGCACTGCCTGCCGAAACTTTTCCATCTTGGCCAACAACTTACGGAACAGTGGCATGCGCTTCCCGAATAGCTGCTGCGCCAGCTTGAAGGGTCTCTCATCAACAATCGACCAGCAAATCAACGCCGCACTGACAACTGCTAGACTTATCCCTACAGTCAGCCAGGGTAGATTGAACAGGCGTAGATTCACCACGACTGCCAACAATGCCAGCACAAATAGAGTAACCATACCACTAAAGCGCTCCACGAATACGGAGGCAGCAGCATCCGCGTAGCGCTCTGTATATCTCCCCAGTTGGTGCATACGCACGACATCACCGCCCATGCCAGTAGGCAGAATAAGATTAAAGAACATGCCAATTAGGTAGTAGGCATAGAGTCGCCAGAAGCTGACTGGCAAGCCGCGCGATCGCGCAAGCATATACCATTTCAATGCACTAGAGAAGGTGAGTAGCACTCCCAGTCCTACCAACGCCCAAATAAAGAGCGGTTTGATTTGAGTAAATCTGTCAATCAGATTTTGCCATCCCTCGATGCTGAGTAGCCCTGCCTGGTGGAGGACATAAGTGAGCAGTGCTGCTGTGACGGCAATGCGGAGGAAGCTTAGTGCGGAGTTTTTCTGCATTCCCTGTTCTTGAAGAAGAAACGTCGCTACCGAGACTAGAATCTATCTACACGCCTAAGCGCTTAGGCGAAAACTCTCTGTATCTCTTCTGGGGTTCATTCGGCACGCCCTAGGAATGCTGGCGGAGCGTACAACTGTAAAATCCCATAGACTAGCGATCGCTGATAACATATTTTGCTCTGCAAGTATTGGTACTACTGGGAAAAGGTCGTTGTTTTCCTCCTTTAACCTTTCCCTGATTTAAGCAATATGTTGCAGCTATTTAGTAAATTACTCGGAATTTTCTTGATGCGATTTTCTCTTCAAAGCCCTAATCGCTTCCGAAACTCCCCTAAGATCTTTCTGTCCGCTTCTTCTAAGCCAATTGCCCAAAACAACGCGGCATAAACAACTGCGATCGCCCCACTCGTGATAGCAACTGACACCAGAGAAGGCATGGGTGGAAGCCCAGCCTGAACCGCGAAACCTCCTAACCCGGCAAGCGCTCCTGCTCCCACTATTTTGAAGTAGCTCCAGTTAAATGCTTGAATATCGAGAACTAGCTTCACTTGTACGATGCGCCACAAGTGAACCCGATAATACTAATTCCAGTCGCTACTGCCGCTCCCATTATTCCCCATCGCGTAATTAATAGGATGTTTAATACAATGTTGGCAAGTGCCGAGCCCATATCTCCAAAGAGTTTGGTATATTGATTGCCCGACTTGACACTCCCACGGCTTAAAGGGCGTGGGATTCTTCGGTCGTAGGGGAGCCTACGCTTAACCCCTCGCCAAGCATCTTGACGGTGTGTCCCACCGCTGCAAGCCCGCGTTGAGCTATGATTTGTGCCGCCGTTACATCTCTATTACCTTGATGCCCACACTCATAGCAAAAGTGAACTCGTTGCGATAGTTCTTTCTTACCTGTATGAGCACCGCATTCTGGGCAAATTTGA
>PXPT01000061.1 GCA_003021505.1 Cyanobacteria bacterium QS_4_48_99
TTTTGAGATCGGGGAAAGTATCTGGATTTAGTTCCGTGCTTTCTAGACTCTCCCGTAGAAGCGAGAATCCCCACCCCTTTAGGCTGGGGAGTGTCAAAGCAGTCCCACAAGCGCTAGTTTATATGCTGCATGCTCCCGATTCCCAACAGCAAACTTGGGGAATGCTCGTTAATGGGCGGGAGTTTGTCTTTATCAAACTTGTTCAAAAAGAAAATCCTCAATATTGTCACTCTTATGCCTTGCCAATTGAACGCCCACAGGAATTCCATGAGGTGCTGAGTTTATTAAAGTATTTAGGTCAAATCGTGAATACAGAGAATTGATTGCTATGGCTTTATGGAGGGTTCTTGGTTCTTGCCTTGGTGGTACAAATTTGCAGTTGCCAGTTCAGTACCGCTATGGTGGAATTGAGTAAAACTCGGATAGTTAAGGAGGACTAGAAGATGAAACGCGCTGTCATTGTTGCGTCAAATGGTGTAGAAGATTCGGAATTTTTCTATCCCTACTACCGCCTCCAGGAAGCTGGTTTTACCGTGGATGTGGCAACTAAGGGCAAGGTTAATGTGAAAGGAAAGCACGGCGTTCCTGCTACTGCCACAGTTGATGCCGAGCAAATCAAGGAACCAGATTATGACTTAGTTGTTATCCCTGGAGGGCATGAATCTCCTGATCGCGTTCGTCAGATTGAAAATGTCTTGCAGTTTCTCAGAGATTTTGACCAGAAAGGCAAGCTGATTGCTAGTACCTGTCATGGTCCCTGGGTACTAGTCTCGGCTGGCATCGTTAAGGGTAGGCAGGCAACTTGCTACCCTGGTTGCAAAGATGACCTGATTAATGCTGGAGCTAACTACCAAAATGCATCTGTCATAGTTGATCGCAACTTGGTGACTGCTCCCCACTACAAACAAAATGCCGTGTGGATGAAGGAAACGTTGGCACAGTACGAAAAACTGTCCCAGTTTCAGCCTGCTGCTGCCGCTGTTTCCTGACCGAGCGATCCAGAGCAATCTAGCAATCAAGCGCCATGCCTGCCCCCGGTGATGGCGCAGTTTAATTATACGACTCTGTTTTATACCAGGCGTGCTTTTGGAACGCTACATATCATTCCCCTGACTATGCCTTCCCATTTTAGTCAGGGAAGTACTAAGGGGCGTAAATTGTTGCGGGTAAAAAAAACTATAGTATTATTAATGAGGGCGGTAAATAGTTAACAGTTAGGCTTTTCCACGTTGCCCGTTATATGGGGGGTCAAAAAAACAGCAAGTTAAAGTCTTACCGCACGAATTAATAACTATAAGAGGAAGCGATCGCACTCAAAAAAGGAATGACAATTGCTAGCCTTGTACAATTTTTTCTAAATGCCTGAGGGAGATAAGGCGCTCAGGTGATGGGGAATAAAATTCGCCCTTCAGGGCAGTCAGTAGTCCGCGAGTGCGTAGTCAGCAGTAGCTGTTAACTGATGACTAATGGCTATTTATCACTATTTCTAAAAACTGGTTTTATACCTTACATGGACAAAGCTAGCAACGATACGAAGCTTTTCCTCGAACAAGGATACCTTCCACAAATCGTTGAGGATATGCCTGTCCGCAATGCTGCTTCTGATAAATTCCTCGTGAGGTCGAGGTGAGGTAGACAACCCTCACCCCTAGTTGTCCTTAACTATTGCATCATGCGGATTGCTTCTCGGATCATCTGATTGGCGTATCCCCACTCGTTGTCATACCAACTCATGACTTTGACTAAATCTTGATCCACTACTTGTGTCATCGTCAAGTCAATAATAGAAGCACGAGAATCTTGGATAACATCAGAGGAAACAATTTCGTCTTCTGAAATTCCGATAATCTCCTTATAGGTATTGTTTTGGGCTTCTTCTCGAAAGATTTGGTTGACTTCCTCAGCAGTGGTGTTTCTCTCTGTGACGAAGACTAGATCGGAGAGAGAACCAACGGCAACTGGGGTACGCACGGCAATACCATCAAATTTTCCTTGATAGGTTGGAAGCACTTGAGTGGTAGCGATCGCTGCTCCAGTTGAGGTAGGCACTAAATTAGCTGCCCCTGCCCGTCCTCTTCGGAAATTTTTATTAGGAGAATCCACAATTCCCTGACCAGAAGTATAGGCATGAATTGTGGTCATAGTGGCTTTTTTAACCCCAATTCTGCGACTCATAATTTCTGCCACTGGCGTAATGCAATTGGTAGTACAGCTTGCACAAGAAATTACTTGATCGGAATCTTGCGCTTGAGAAACGCCATGAACGATAGTGGCAATACCGTCACTTTTAGCTGGAGCTGATAAAATTGCTCGCTTTGCCCCCGCCTGAATGTGTTTTTCTAAACCTTCTTGCTTGGTAAAAATCCCAGTGCATTCAAAAACGAGATCGATTCCTAACTCGCTCCAGGGAAGTTGTGCGGGATCTTTTTCGCCAAAAACTTTGTACTCTTGCCCATCTACAGTTAAACTATTACCGTGATTTTCTACCGCCTTTTCATAGCGACCATAAACAGTATCGTATTTGAGAAGATAAGCGAGGTTATCTGCTGGCACTAAATCATTTACTGCCACTAATTCTAAGGCAGGGTGATTGACAATATTTTTAAATACTGCCCTACCGATTCTTCCTAATCCATTAATCGCTACTTTGACCATAGTTATACTCTTGGTTGGTGTTGCAATAATGCTTCTCAGCTTTAGATATCATACCAGTTAGGGAATAGAAATAGTCTTTGCTTTACTCTGATTGCCCAAGCTACAGTTCCCTTTACCTAAATTGAACAGAACTTACACAATACCAGACGCAGAGAACGCGGAGAAGAGAATACAGAGGGTAGAGGACATAAATTTTGTCAAGAAAAAATTATTCTCCAATGTCCTCACGCCATAGCTGGGGATTGTTCTCAATGAAATCGCTCATTAACTGCTTGCATTCATCCCAATCTAAATCAACGACTTCCACACCGTGAGACTCCATCAATGATATGGCTCCGGCAAAAGTCTTCGACTCCCCAACCACGACTTTTCTGATGCCAAATTGAACGACCGCTCCTGCACAAAGGAAGCATGGCATGAGCGTGGAATAAAGCGTTGTTTGCTGATATTTGCCGATGCGTCCCGCTTGGCGCAGGCAATCAATTTCGGCGTGAGTCACGGGATCGTGGTTTTGAACGCGCCGATTGTGCCCTCTTGCGAGGATTTCGCCATTTCTGACTAGCACAGAACCAATGGGAATTCCGCCTTCGCGTAGTCCCTGTTTGGCTTCGGCGATCGCTGCTTCGAGGAATTGATCCATGATCTCTTAGTTGGTGAAAACGTGTTGGGGCGAACCGGCGGTTCACCCGTAGAGATTGTAGGTGGAATGCCCCCTCTCTCATTTTTCCTTGAGATAGTCTTGCAAAGCTCGCACATCCAACGGCTGCGACTGCAAGGTGCGAATCGCTGCCGCTGTTGCTTTTGCCCCAGCAATAGTAGTAATCATGGGAATTTTGTAAGCGAGTGCTGTGCGACGAATCAAGCGCCCATCTGCCTGTGCTTCTTGCCCAGATGGGGTATTGAGAATCAGCTGAATCTTGCGGTTTTTGATCGCATCGAGAACATGAGGACGCCCTTGATGGAGTTTGAGTATGAGTTCCACCTCTAGCCCTTCTGCTTGCAGAATTTCACGAGTACCTTCGCTGGCAATGATGTGAAACCCTAACTCCATGAAATCTCTAATCACAGGAATCACCGTCTGTTTGTGGCGATCACTAGTGGAGACAAATACAGTTCCAGAGCGGGGTAAGCGCTGCCCAGCCGCGAGTTCTGCTTTGGCAAACGCTTTACCAAAATCGCGATCAATGCCCATTACTTCGCCTGTAGAGCGCATTTCCGGTCCCAAAAGCGTATCTGTCCCCGCGAACCGATCAAAGGGCAACACGGCTTCTTTAACCGAAATATGTTGGGGGGCAGGTTCCTGGGTGAGATGGAGCGATTCTAGGGGTTCCCCAGCCATAACACGGGAAGCAATCTTGGCAAGCGGTACGCCTGTCGCTTTGGAAACAAAGGGAACTGTCCGAGATGCTCTGGGGTTGGCTTCCAAGATATAAACGGTTTTCCCTTGCACTGCAAACTGGATATTCATCAGCCCAATCACTTTCAGTGCCTTTGATAACTGGTGAGTGGCAGTGCGAATCGTTTCTTGGACAGTCTGGGAAAGCGTAACGTGGGGAACCGAACAGGCAGAGTCCCCAGAGTGGACCCCAGCTTGTTCGATATGCTCCATGATGCCACCAATAATGACGTTACCAGTTTGGTCCGCAACGGCATCCACATCCACTTCGATCGCGTTTTCTAAGAACTTGTCAATCAGAATCGGGTGTTCTGGCTCCACTAGCACCGCATAATTCATGTAGTGCTCTAGTTCCGCATCCGAATAGACAATTTCCATTGCCCGTCCCCCCAATACATAGGAGGGACGCACCACTACCGGATAACCAATGCGCCCAGCGATGCCTAAAGCCTGGTCATAACTGCGAGCTAAACCATTCGGTGGCTGGTCAATATCGAGTTTCCGCAGGATTTGCTCAAACCGCTCTCTGTCTTCCGCGATGTCGATGGAATCGGGCGAGGTTCCCCAGATTTCGGGCAGAGGTGCCCAGGTGCGGAGGTACGGAGGTGCGGAGGAGATGGGTGGGCTTGTTTGCTCCCCGAGGCTCCCCTGCTCCTCTGCTTCCTGCTCCAAATACTCCTGCAACGGCACAGCCAACTTCAAGGGCGTTTGACCACCAAACTGAATGATGATGCCTCGCGGTTGTTCCACCTCGATAATGTTGAAAACATCTTCTCTGGTGAGTGGTTCAAAGTAGAGGCGATCGCTAGTATCGTAATCGGTGGAAACTGTCTCAGGATTGGAGTTAACCATGATTGTCTCATACCCTTGATCGCCCAGGGAGTAAGAGGCATGACAGCAACAGTAATCAAACTCAATTCCCTGCCCAATCCGGTTGGGACCACCCCCGAGAATCATTACCTTAGGCTTATCCGAGGGCATGACTTCGGACTCTCCGGCTTCGTAAGTTGAGTAATAGTAAGGGGTAAATGCCTCGAATTCTGCTGAACAGGTATCCACCATTTTATAAACAGGCATTATCCCTAACTGTTTGCGCTGACGAACCACGTCTGCTTCTGAGGTTTTGGTAGCGAAGGCGATTTGTTGGTCACTAAAGCCCTGCTGCTTCACTTCCCGCATCTGCGCGGCGCTCAATTTCTCTAGGGGAGTACGCTTAAGGAATTTCTCTGTGATGAACAGTTCTGCCAGCTTGTCTAAAAACCAGAGATCGATGCCGGTAAGTTCGTGAATCTCTTCGGCAGTCATCCCCAGGTGTAAGGCGTGATGGACGGTAAAAATTCGCTCTGGGTGCGGCGTGCGTAACCCAGCCCGCGCTTGAGCCAGAGAGGGTAGTTTTTCGTGCCTGTCGCATCCCCAGCCATGCCGTCCAGTTTCGAGTGATCGCAGAGCTTTTTGAAATGACTCGCAGAAGGTGCGCCCAATCGCCATTGCCTCTCCAACAGACTTCATCTGCGTGGATAGCACGGGTTCAGTGCCGGGAAACTTCTCGAAGGTAAAGCGCGGAATTTTTGTAACGACGTAGTCAATTGTCGGTTCAAAGGAGGCGGGGGTTTCCTTGGTGATATCGTTGCGAATTTCATCCAGGGTGTAGCCCACAGCCAACTTAGGGGCAAATTTGGCAATGGGAAACCCAGTTGCTTTGGATGCCAACGCCGAAGAGCGAGAAACACGAGGGTTCATCTCAATCACAATTACCTCGCCAGTGACGGGATTAATTGAAAATTGAATATTGGAGCCGCCTGTTTCAACACCAATTTCGCGGATAATTTGCTGGGATAGATCCCGGAGTCGCTGATACTCTTTATCCGTGAGGGTTTGAGCAGGGGCAACAGTAATCGAGTCTCCGGTGTGGATGCCCATCGGGTCAACATTTTCGATCGAGCAGATAATGACGACGTTATCGGCTAAGTCGCGCATCACCTCTAGTTCGTACTCTTTCCAGCCGATGAGCGATTTTTCCACAATGATTTGGGAGACAGGGCTGGCATCCAACCCCGCCTGAGCCATTTTTTCGTATTCTTCCTGGTTGTAGACAATCCCGCCACCAGCGCCACCCAGGGTATAGGCAGGGCGAATAATCATCGGGTAGCTGCCAATTTCTTCGGCTATCTCCTTTGCCCCTTCGATGCTACTCACAATTCCAGAAGGACACACAGGAACGCCAATACGCCCCATTGCCTCCTTAAACATCTGGCGATCCTCTGCCATCTCAATGGCAGAGAGCTTCGCTCCAATCAGATCCACATTGTATTTGTCCAGTGCCCCACTCCTGGCGAGTTCCACTGCCACATTCAGGGCAGTTTGTCCCCCCATTGTCGGCAGCAGCGCATCGGGGCGTTCTTTGGCAATCACCTTCTCGACAATTTCGGGGGTGAGTGGTTCGATGTAGGTGCGCTCGGTGGTTTCCGGGTCAGTCATGATCGTGGCGGGATTAGAGTTGACTAGCACCACTTCATAGCCTTCTTCGCGAAGCGCCTTACAAGCCTGAGTCCCTGAATAGTCAAATTCGCAGGCTTGTCCAATAATGATGGGACCCGAACCAAGCAGCAAGATTTTGTGGAGGTCGTTGCGGGGAGGCATCTTGATCTAGTTGTGGGATAACAGCTCTGGATTGGTGATTATTCTATAGGTTATCGCTGCGCAGTACGAGTGTTTTATAGAGGTTTGATGACTTAATGCGATCGCTACCCTCACTGCTGGTGGGTTAAGCGGTACTGTCATAACAATTAAAAGTTAATACCATTTTTCTTTTCATGTGAGCGACTTAACCGACAAGAGCGTGAACAGCAAAATAGAGATGAAAAAAAGTCGAGGCTCCCAAAACAAGAAACAGTAGAAGAACTGCAAGAGCTCCTCAAGCGAGCTCACAACAAAGAAGAATGAGAAAAGATTCAAGCTCTATA
>PXPT01000062.1 GCA_003021505.1 Cyanobacteria bacterium QS_4_48_99
TGCAATTAGAAAAGAGCTACCTACATACAACTTTCATGTTCCTCAAGCTGCCGACGCGGCTTTTCAAACATGGTAAATACTTTGCTGCTCGCTGCTATACAAATTATCAAGCCGATTGGCAACTTGCATCTGATCTAGCCCACAAAAAAAAGATAAAGCGTTTTTCTACCCCACGATGGTGCATTTGGTGGCATCGAGGCGTTTAGGCTAGAGCTGTCGAGTATCTGTTAGGAGACAAGGCTGATGAGTCAGGAAAAATACGACACTTCGCCAGAGGAGGAAAATACCCAGCCAGAGGAGAGTGAAGGGGAGTATGTGGATGATAAAGCTGTGGATCCGCGAGATTTAGTGATGAAAGGGCGTAAATACAAAAATCCAGAAGAAACCGTCGATGAACCAGCGGTAACGCCAGAAATGCTTGATGAACCCCAGAATGATCGCGATGATTTGAGCAGAGAGTGATGCTTAAGCAATGCTGCCACGTTTGCGGGCTTCTTTGTAGGAAATTCCAACATTAGGTAAGCCAGCGCGGATCATTTGTTGTTCGAGCAGGGCAAAAAAATGGGCGCGATCGCTTCCCCTCACCACCGCCTGATTGTGCGATTCGGCAAGGGCAATCGGATATCCATACCCCTTGTGAACTTGCCCCAGCATGATACTAAGGCATTGATCAAATCGAGTCGAATCCTGTGCCACCCATTCCGGGAGTTCAATCCGAGCAATTTCTGTGCCTACATTAACGTAGCAGAAGTAGACACGCTGGGAATCATTGTATAAATCCAGAATACGTGAAGAACTTCGCCAGAGCGGACCTCGCTGTCCCGGTTCTAATAAATGCGTCCAGAAGGTGGCATCTCGCAAAGGATGGACAACCTGACAAGGCAAGCGTTCCGTTTCGCTTTTTCCCCCACAGCGGGTGATGCAATCGGGAGTTTCGTAGGGACAGGCTTGCAAGCGCAGAAAGTTTAAGGCTTCGTAGCTGCGAGAGGAGCTAATATATCCCATCCAGGGAATATCGGCTGCACGCATTTGGTCCCAGGCAGCGAGAATGGGAGGCAAGAGGCGATCGCGTGCTTCGGTAGGCAATGCATCCAAAAACCAGTAAATTAACGAGCCATCCACCATTGCCAAGTTGGGGGTATCTTGATGAGCGCCAGGCGGATTCACCCAACGACAAGCCATCTCGGCTAAAGCCTCTATTTCTGAGACCGTGCGCCGATATCCCATCCACTCTTCAGTGCGAATCCCCCACTGACGAGATACATGCAAATCTTCGGCGCGATAAAACACTTCTGGCAAACTATCGAGCAGAGGAAGCAAGCTCTGCCCATAGTGCAACATTACTCGACCAATGTTAATAAGATAGCAGTAGGCAATTTCGTGGTGAGAAGGAGAAATCTGGGAGCCATCCGTGGCGAAGACAGTGTGGCTTACTGGTGGAAGATTGAGATCGACGCGAGTATCTAAGGATTCAACCGGGGTAGCAGCAGTAAAAATTAGGCGATCACGCCATTGTTGTTGTGCCTCGATCAATTCTTCCTGTCTGGCTTCTGTCTCCTGTAGCAAAACCTGTGCCTGTTCTAGGCGTTGGCGAGAAGCAGCCGCCTCTTGTTGTAAATGTTGACTAATGCCGGGCATTTTTCCGGCGAGTTTGGTAAGGTCAAGCATATCCCATTAAAATTTAGAAATTGGTTAGTCATTAGTTATCAGTCATTAGTCATTAGTAACAAATAGTCAAATCCTGTAAGCATTAGCCACTAATGACTAAGGACACCCGGACTAACGACTAGTGAAGCAACCAGGCAGAAAAATCTTGGTTAAATTGGTCGAGGGACAAAAGTTTAATCCTGGACTCGTCCCGAACCGATACTCGCATTTGCTCGGTATTGTAACCCCAATCTGCTAGAAACAAACGCAGCGCTGGCGAATCGAGGTGCTGTTGCACCACTTGCAAGGTTTCCAGGCGATCTTCAACAAACCACAAACTGACTGCCTCGCCCGAAGCTGCTGCAATCTCTCCCAGAGTTTCGTGTTTAGGACGTTGGTACTCTTTCCCAATCACCGTCTGTAGAGGTAAGGAAATTCCCTCTCGCTGCAATAACTGACTAGCAAAGCGCCCTTCTTTAGTGGTGACAATATATAGCTGGGTGGTGGCATCGGCAAGGAGTGACTTCACTCGCTCTACTACTCCAGGATAAAATTGATGCAGATCCAACCAGTCCTCTAAATCCGTTGCTATCCAGTCATCCCGGATGGCATCTAACTTTTTACCAATTGCCTTGTGATCGCATTGTTGGGACTCTACCACCTGCTGGGCAACAGTTGACCAATCCTGCCAAATCTTCTTTTCCGAAATACCCAGCATCAGCGCCCTGAGTAAAATTGGCATCTCCAACCCCCTCTCAATCACTGGACGCAGGCGATAGAAACTGGATGCTAACTCCTCGGGAGGCGTTGGGTTATCCGGGTTCCAGATTTGGCAGTAAGTGCGCCAGCTTGTCTGGAAATACTCGACCAGTCCGTCACAGAGAACGCCATCAAAATCTAAAGCGAGAACGTTGGGGGCATCGGCAGGCATGGTAGGTCAGTTTAAGGTTAAAGTTTATTCAAGTAGTGAAGGGTGAGGAGTTAGCTTGTTTGAGAGAAAATATTATTCCTATTCCCAACTTTCTCACGCTCTCACGCTCTCACGCGCACTGCCTCCCCTGCTCCTTTACTTTTCCGTCTCTACCAACAGTCGCGCAACACCCAAACTGGGGTGCTAGGATTCGAACCTAGGATGACGGGACCAAAACCCGCTGCCTTACCGCTTGGCTACACCCCAACGATTTAGCCTTCCCAATCATAGCAGTTACTTGCCTCAAAGTTCAACAAATTGTGCATCTCCTACCTTATCCGCTTGTGAATCTACCTCATCAATCGCTTCGGTAAGTGAGGAGTGAGGAGTCAAAGAGGTGAGGAAATGAGGGGTGAGGAGGTGTTCTGTGTAGAGGTGTCCAGGTGCGGAGGTGCCCAGGTGCGGAGGGGAAATAGTTTCGGGGTGCGTTAGTTCCTCTCCCCTGCTCCTGGAGCTCTTTTTGTCCCCGCGTCCCCGTGTCCGCGCGCCTTCTTTCTCCCCTGCCCCTCTGCTTTTTCTTGCTCCTGGAGCTCCCCTGCTCCTGGAGCTCTTTTTGTCCCCGCGTCCCCGTGTCCGCGCGTCTTCTTTCTCCCCTGCCCCTCTGCCCCACGTCTGCGCATCCGCGCGTCCCCATGTCCTTTTCTGTCACTCTCTCACGCACTCACGCCTCACTTTTTCCAACTCTCACGCCCTCACTATTTGTGATCGCAAGCGATGGGGCATTAGCGTATGAGGACCCCGAGTCTTGGTACTACACTGCGCCCTTGTCAAAGGCTTTTCAACATGGAGTAATAGCTCAATTTTCCTACTCCTTTTAGTCCATGCTCTAGCGGCTTCAGAAGCCTTCCGACTGACATACTCGCAATTGGTAGGCGAGGCAGTGGAGAATTGCATTTGAGTGCTTGAATTGTTCCAGTGGGGATAAATAATCAACCTGTAGAGGCGCTTCATTCATCTAGAGCTTGCTAAAAATCGAAACCATAGCACAAGTACCAGCAAAAACCATAACCTATACTTAATATTTGTGGTTATTGCAATTCTTCTCTATGAAGCGCTTTGGGCTTTTATTACTAATGCTTCTCGCTTTCCCTACCCCTGCCTTAGCGGCTGAGGAAGATAGCTCCGCAACATTCCTCGACTTTCTCGATTGGGTTGATACTGCCTTCTCCGAAGCAGTGGCAGCCATCAAGACGGTATTTTTCTTCCAGGTGGGTGGTGGTGTTCCCATCATTGTCGCGTGGCTGATTTTGGGAGGGATTTATTTTACCCTACGCATGGGTTTTGTTAACCTCCGTGGCTTCAAGCACGCCATCCAAGTATTACTCGGAAAGTACCAAGATAAAAGTGGAGTGGGCGAAGAGGGTGAAGGAGAAGTTTCTCCCTTTCAAGCGGTATCGACAGCTCTTTCTGCCACAGTAGGGCTAGGTAGCATTGCTGGCTCTGCGATCGCCATCCAGTTAGGTGGTCCTGGTGCTGTAGTCTGGATGAGCCTTGCGGGTTTTTTAGGCATGTCGAGTAAGTTCGTGGAGTGTACCCTTGGTCAGAAGTACCGGATGGTAAGGACGGACGGCACGATCGCAGGTGGACCAATGTACTACCTCTCCCAGGGGTTATCGGAAATGGGAGTGCCTTGGCTTGGAAAAAGCCTTGCGGTTCTATTTGCTCTGCTGTGCGTGGGGGCATCTTTTGGTGCAGGCAATATGTTCCAAGCCAACCAATCTTATGCCGCCGTTGCGAATGTTGTCCCCTATTTGGCAGATCGCAGTTGGCTCTACGGTTTTGCGATCGCATTGCTAGTGGGCGTAGTCATTGTCGGTGGGATTAGCCGAATTGGGGCAGTAACCAGCAACCTCGTTCCAGTTGTTGTCGCGCTCTATATTGTGGGCTGCTTGTGGATTATTCTCTCCAACTATGCAGAAATCCCGATTGTATTGACAACGATGCTTAAACAAGCCTTCTCCGCAGAAGCGATTGAGGGTGGATTTATTGGTGTCCTGGTGCAAGGGATTCGGCGAGCAGCTTTTTCCAATGGAGCTGGGATTGGGTCGGCGGCGATCGCCCACTCTGCCACCCGCAACAAAGAACCAGTTAGAGAGGGAATGGTGGCCTCCATCGAGCCGTTGATTGACACCATCATCATCTGCAATCTGACAGGAATGGTAGTTGTGATCACAGGCGTATCTGAAATCTCGGCAGCCTCCGGTGCTAATGGCATTGAACTAACCGCAGCAGCTTTTAACACCGTCATTGGTTGGTTTCCTGTGGTGCTAGCGATCGCAGTTGTCCTGTTTGCCTTCTCCAACATTATTGCCTGGAGCTACTACGGGGAGCAGGCATGGACGTATTTATTTGGTGCACCTAGTACGCTCGCTTTCAAGGCGCTGTTTGTGATTTTCGTTTTTATAGGCACAGTAGTGAATCTGGGAGCTGTTCTTGACTTCAGCGACATGATGCTCCTCGGGATGGCTGTCCCTAATTTGCTCGGTTGCTTCCTCTTATCTGGCAAAGTAGCGGCAGACTTAAAAACCTATATGTCTAAACTGAAACTTGAAAAGATGCCAGTGCCGCAAGCCAATTCGACAGCTTCGGACGAAAAATCGACAGGCAGGACAGAGAACTAAATCATGTGCCCCTTTGGGGAAGTGAGGAGTGAGGGGTGAGTGCGTGAGCAGGTATTAGGCTGATTTGAGACAAATTTTTGTTCAACATCTTCAACTCCCTCACTCTCTCACTCCCCACGCGCACGCAGCGCGCCCTCACGCTCTCACTTTATGACTAATGACTACAAGCAATGATATCCAATTGGAAAATCGACACATTTGGTGTAATTAGAATTGCCGTTCAGGGTAAAATATCGAGTTGGTGTGTAAATAAGTATGGAATCAACTCAGCGCCTGATGTCAACTCGTTTGTCTAGTGCACCTATTTCGCAAAGCTCTGTGGAACGCTCAGGGAACTATCTTCCTGCTGCTAGCGACAATCCGCGCCTGAAAAAACTCAAGGAGTCTCTCTATCAGGCAGAGCAACAAGCTAAATTTCTGCATTTGCAAGCAGAAGTAGAATCCCTTTTCCAGAAGTTGCAAACGCTCAAAAAACAACGGACAAGTTCGGCTAACTCCCAGACTAGCGAATAAAGAGCCGCAAAAGGACACGAAGGCGAAGTAGAAGGGAAGGGCTGGTTGTAAAGTCAAAACTCAAATAGCCTACCCTCGTTGGTCAGAGGTACAATAAAGCAGAGTTGGGTTGGTGAAATAGGAAGTAACGATGACCATGCATGCCGGACTACAGAAGGCTTTCGAGCAACAAAAACTCCTGAAAGTGATTAGCGGCTTGAATAATTTTGACGCCAAGCAGGTGGGGTCAACCGTTAAGGCTGCCTCCGCTGGCGGTGCCACTTTTGTCGATATTACTGCTGATGCTAATCTGGTACGCCTAGTGCGTCGGCTAACCAGCCTCCCGATCTGCGTCTCTGCTGTGGAACCCTCAGCATTTGAGAGTGCAGTAGAAGCAGGTGCAGATTTGATTGAAATCGGTAACTTCGATAGTTTTTACGCCCAAGGAAGACGCTTTGAAGCACCAGAAGTTTTAGCACTGACGCATCAGACGCGATCGCTCCTCCCCGAAATTACCCTTTCGGTTACGGTTCCCCACATTCTGCCCCTGGATGAACAGGCACAGTTTGCAGAGGAACTGGTTCAAGCCGGAGCTGATCTCATCCAAACCGAAGGCGGAACGAGCAGCACTCCCACTCATGGGGGAACCCTGGGATTGATTGAAAAAGCCACCCCTACCTTAGCGGCAGCTTACAACATTTCTTGGGCAGTTTCTGTACCTGTGCTGTGTGCTTCGGGTTTGTCGAGCGTAACAGCGCCTATGGCGATCGCTGCTGGAGCCTCTGGCGTAGGAGTAGGCTCGGCGGTCAACCAACTCGATAACGAAGTCGCAATGGTAGCAGCTGTGCGCAGCCTCGTTGATGCCCTCAACGAGCGTTATGGTGTCCGTGCCTAGAGGTAGGGAAGTAGGGGAGCAGAGGAGCAGAAGGGCACCAGGAGCATGGGAAAAAGAAGACGCGGGGACACGGGGACGCGGGGGAAAAAGTGAGGGCGTGAGAGGGTGAGAGCGTGAGAGTGTTAGAAATACCTGATAGAATCCTTGCATCAAATCAGCCAACTTTCCTCCTCACTCTTCACTTATCCTCTCCGCGTCAACTCCCCGCCCTTTCCTCGCTTGACACTCCCCAGCCTAAAGGCGTGGGGATTCTCGCTTCTACGGGAGAGTCTAGAAAGCACGGAACTAAATCCAGATACTTTCCCCGATCTCAAAACAAGGGGCTTGAGACCCATGATTTTTGGGTCAGGAGCGAAAGCGTGCCCAGTCACAGCGGAAGCGTTGCGAGCGAGAAAGTGACTCTCCGCTTCCCCGCGTCAGGAGCGAAGCGACTCTCCGCACTTCCGTACCTCCGCACATCTGCCCCATCCCTAATCCCCAACCCGATCAAGGCAATCTTTTAAGCCGTAAACCACCTGCTCCTGCTCCTCCATGGAGAGATCCGGGAACATTGGCAGGGATAAAACCTCGTTGGCAACTTGTTCGACAACTGGAAGCTGACCACATTGGTAGCCTAAATGTTGGTAAACAGGTTGCAAGTGCAAAGGAAGCGGATAGTAAATCATGGAACTAATCCCCATTTGCTGGAGGCGGCTGCGAACTCGCTCTCGGTAAGACGCTGGGGAAGGAGAGTTGGTAATCACTTGAATGGTGTATTGATTCCAAACGCCTACTCCTGCGGCGGGTTCTTGGGGAAGTTTAATGCCTGAGAGGGGTTGCAGTAGTTGTTGGTAACGTCTAGCAACCGCACGGCGCTGCTGGTTCCAAAAATCGAGGTAGGGAAACTTAACGAGCAGAATAGCCGCTTGGAGAGCGTCTAAGCGGCTATTGATGCCAGTGGCTTCGTAAAAATAGCGATCGCTCTGCCCATGATTGGCTAACATCCGAACCGTCGCTGCAGTTGCGGGGTCATTGGTGGTCACTGCTCCCCCGTCCCCACAAGCCCCTAAATTCTTGGTGGGAAAAAAGCTAAAACAGCCCACATGACCGAGGCTACCTACCGATTGACCAGCCCATTGTGCCCCTATTGCCTGGGCGCAATCTTCAATTACCCAGAGATGATACGTTTGGGCGATCACCATTACTCTGGTCATATCGAGGGGTTGCCCAAACAAGTACACCGGGAGAATTGCCTTGGTTTTGCTAGTAATTGCTGCTTCGAGTTGGTTAACGTCAAGATTAAAGCTGGCAGCGTCAATATCAACAAACACGGGTGTCGCTCCAGCCATAACAATTGCTTCGGTAGGGGCAGCAAAGGTAAAGGGGGTGGTAATGACTTCATCCCCCTCTCCAATCTCCAAGGCTCGCAAAGCCAGATAGAGGGCATCCGTACCGGAGTGGCAGGCAACGCATTCGGAAACACCCACATAGGTGGCAAACTGTCGTTCCAACTCTGCTACCTTCGCACCGCCAATATAACGACCCGAGTTAAGAACTTCCAGAACCGCTTTTCCCACTTGTTCGCTAATCGGTTCGTACTGCCGTCTCAAGTCAATCGGGGGAATATGATTCACTCGCTCTAACCCAGAAATTTCACCCATACAATTGTCCAATGTTTAGCTTTCCTTTGTCATTTGTCGTTTATTCTTGGCTTTTTGTTCTCTGTCCCTTCGGGACAGTCCTTAGTCATAAGTCATGACTCATTAGTGCTAACGTTTACAGAGTTCAACTGTTGATGACTAACGACTAATATAATGACCAATTTAATTGAACTTGACCCCATTGATTTTGCCTTCGCTTTGGCACTAATCGGGATTGCTGTTGGTTTATCGAGCTGGCAGAGATTGGGCTTAGAAGGTCAACTGGCAACTGCTGCAGTGCGATCGCTCCTTCAACTTGTCGGCATTGGCTATATTTTGGCGTTCGTCTTCGCCCTCGATAATTTGTGGGCAGTTTTAGCTGTCATCGCCATCATGCTGACTGTCGCTGCCATTGTCACCCGTAATCGCATTTCTCAAAAGCTCTCCCGCCTGTTTCTCATTGCGTGGGGAGCAATCTTTGCTAGTAGTGCGCTTACCCTCAGTTATGCGATTTTGTTGGTGATTCAACCTCCCACCTGGTACGAACCGCAGTACCTTATTCCCCTGGCGGGGATGGTAATCGGAAATACAGTCAACGGCGCTACCATTGCAGGTGAGCGGCTTGTCAGCACCATTGATCGCAGCCGCACCGAGATTGAAACGCACCTCAGTTTGGGAGCAACGCCGCAACAAGCGGTGGCTTCTTACCGCAAAGCGGCTATCCGCGCCGGGTTAATTCCCAACCTCAACCAAATGGCGATTGTGGGGATGGTTACTCTACCAGGAATGCTCACGGGTCAGTTATTAAGCGGGGTTGACCCCCTCAACGCTGTGTCCTACCAAATTTTAATTTTGTTTATGCAAGCTTTAGCAAACCTGCTTGCTACTTCGTTAGTGACTCAAGGCGTTTACCGCCAGTTTTTTAATCAAAACTCCCAGCTTGTCACAATTAAAAATTAAAAATGCAAAGTGTCATGTTTTGGCTAACGCTTACGGGGAAGGAGACGGGGTTAGACCTCGAATCCATGAGATTTCCATTTTGACTGTTTGTTACTAATGACTTAGTACGCGGGTTCTGCCGGCTCGCCCTTCCATGACTAATGACTAACTAATTTTATATGGACTTACTGGAATATCAAGCAAAGGAATTGTTTCGTGAGATTGGTATCCCCGTGCTACCGTCTCAACGCATTGATGATTCTAGAAACCTGAAGCGATTGCAAATTCCCTATCCAGTGGTACTCAAATCTCAGGTACGTGCGGGAGGACGGGGTAGGGCAGGCGGCATTCGCTTTGTCGAAAATACCATTGATGCGATCGCCGCAGCGCGAACTATCTTTAATCTCTCCATTCTAGGTGAGTATCCCCAACTGCTTTTAGCAGAAGCTCGCTACGATGCCGAGCAGGAATTTTTCCTAGCGGTGGTACTTGACTACAAGTTACAACGCCCCGTCCTCCTAGGTTCCAGTCGGGGAGGTATGGAAGGGGAAGTAGTGTTGAAGCAGATGCAAAAGGTTGTAGTTGAAGATGAATTCTCTCCCTTCTATGCTCGGCGTCTCGCTCTCGGTATGGGACTGCAAGGAAGCCAACTTCAGGCAGTTAGCACCACAACTGAGAAAATGTATCAGCTCATGCTAGAAAAAGACCTCAACAGCGTTGAAATCAATCCGCTGGGAATCAATGCTAACGGTGAAGTGATGGCACTCGATGGCAAAGTCCAGCTCAACGATAGTGCCTTGGGACGGCATGACGATCTCATTTCCTTAGTTGCCTCTAGTAGGGGAACAGAGGGGCAGAGGGGCACAGGAGCAAACAAGCCCACCCATCTCCTCCGCACCTGGGCACCTGGGCACCTCTGCACAGAAACCTCCGCACCTGGGCACCTGGGCACCTCTGCACAGAAACCTCCGCACCTGGGCACCTGGGCACCTTCTCACTCCAGCGACTCCCCTTCTCAACCGCGACGGCTTGATTGGAGGGACAAACAAGGCAATGTCGGCATCATCAGCAATGATGTCGATTTAGCCCTGGCGAGTTGGGACTTGCTCTCTCAAGAAAAAGGTAAGCTTGCTCGCTGCTTGGTGGTGGCAGAGGAAATTCCTGGGAATTTACTACTTACGCCTTCAGTAACCGAGCAAATCGGACAAGCGCTAGAGCAATTGCTTGAAGTTCCAGAAACAAAAGTCGTGCTAGTGAATATCTTGTGTAGTCCTGGTGCGGCTCAAGCCGTTGCAGAAGCGATCGCCGAGTATTTAAAACCCCAGCAGGAGGAAACTTCAGCACAAGGAGGTGAAGAGCGCCAATTGAGTCCTACTGGTACTGCCTTGCGTTCCCCCAAAGAGCGCAGCAGTCGTTCCCGGAGTTCTCGCTCTTCCTCTTCGCCCAAAGCTGAGCCTCAATTCGTGATCCGTTTAGTTGGTGGAGAACTCGATTCAGTGAAAGAGCGTTTAGTAACCATGCCCGTACACTGGACAGATAACCTGGAAGAAGCAGTAACACAGACTGTGTCTCTGGCTTGGACAAAGTAATTAAAAATTGAGGTCTTATGGACTGGACACCAGAGAGTAAAGTTTTGGTACAGGGGATTAACGAGCCACTTGCATCCCATTACGCTGCTGAGATGAAAGCCTATGGTACTAATGTGGTGGCAGGTGTCTGCGCGGGATGGGGAGGTGAACACTTACACGAAATCCCGGTGTTCGATCTAGTGGAGCAGGCACTAGAGGAAGTAGGAGAAGTCGATGTTAGTCTCATCTTTGCTAATCCTTACTGGGCGCTTGATGCTGCCCTAGAAGCGATCGCCGCAGGAATTGCGCGGATTATTCTGATTTCTAGTGGTGTCCCTCCCTTAGACATGGTTCGCTTGGTGAAAAAGGCACAGGCAACCGGTACTCTAGTTCTCGGTCCTGGCAGTGCTGGCATCATTGTTCCAGACACGATTTTACTGGGAACTGTGAGTCCTCAATACTATAGTGCGGGAACTGTCGGGCTAATTAGCCGCATGAACTGCCCTACCTACGAAGTTGCACTGGCATTAACTCAGGCAGGGTTAGGACAGTCAATTGCTATTCATCTGGGCACAGGAGGGATTGCTGGCTCAAACTTTGAGCGGTGGCTGCAAATCTTAGAAAAGGATAAAACCACAGAAGCGATCATCCTCATCGGGCAACCAGGCAGTAGTAACGAAGAAACTGCTGCTTCCTACATTGCTACCGCCATCAACAAACCCGTGATTGCTTATCTACCCGGTATTCATGCCCCGGTTGGTCAACGGCTAGAAGATGCGACGGCAATTGTTGCTGCCAATCTCTCCGTGCCTGCCCCAGATACTAGTACAGCCAAGCAGAAAATCGCTGCTTTCGAGAAAGCAAAAGTAACAGTCGCCAAGCGCCCCTCTCAGATTCCCGATTTGGTTACAAAGGCGCTGAAGAAGAAATGAGAGAACACAGATGCGTCTTTTGGCTCAAGGCGTTGCACAGTAGAAGTATGACAAGCTAGAAACAAGGGACAGACTTAAACTTCCAGTAACGCACCAAAAACTTTCCCAGCCTCTGAGCGAGTAGCCACAAAGGGAAGCTCACTCTCAAGGGCGATTACGTGGCTGGGATTGTACCGGCATAATTAAGGCAGACAAATATGGTGAAGCCTGATGCTAAAAGCGGTAATTTTCGACCTCGACGGTACGCTGGTTGTTCGGTTTCCCTGCACGCCCAGGCATGGCAAGTACCCTTCAAAGAACATGGCTACTATATCCCTTACGAGCAGTTGCTTGACACTCCCACGGCTGAAGCACGTGGGATTCTTGGATCACTGAGGAGCCAGACTTTTACGACTTCCAAGTCGGAGCCGAGCCTCTAACCAAGCATCCACCGTGTGTCCCACGGCGGTACAAAAAAAACTATTGAGATTGATCTGTTCTACTTCCTACACTATTTCGCACAGAGCTCAGCATTGTAGATGGCGAGTATACCAATGTTGGCTATCAAGGCGCTTAATGCGCGTGCCACCTATCTTCTAAAACATCTCAAAGATGGGCGTGGTAATAGGAAAGTGGGGTATCACGTTAGCTGAAGCTAACCACGCTACATCCCACGTTTACAAAACGTGGGCTTTGCTTCCATCTCTGTAAAAGCTATTCGTGTTGATGTTACTGAAACCCAGGAAGTCCGCGATGCGGTCAACTCAGCCCTTGATACCTTTGGTCGCATTGATGTGCTGATTAACAACGCCGGTTACGGCTCATTGGGTGCTATCGAAGAAGTTAGGGATGAAGCGATTCGATACCACTTCGAGACTAATGTTTTCGGCGCACTCAATGTCACGCGGGCAGTGCTTCCTCATCTGCGCCAGCAGCGCAGTGGACATATCCTCAACCTCTCATCTGTGGCTGGCATGGTTGCCTTTGGAGGAACTGGGATCTACAGTGGCACGAAGTTTGCCCTGGAAGGACTATCTGAGGCCCTAGCTAAGGAGACTGCTCCGCTGGGGATTAAGGTGACTATCGTGGAGCCTGGGGCGTTCCGTACTGATTTTAACGGGCTTACCGAGCGAAAGCGAGGTCGGCGTCAGCCATCGCTCGCTCTGCCCGAACAAGAAATCGATGACTACGCCTCTACTAGTGGCGAGTTTCTCAACTGGGCGAGGGATGTAGATGGTAAACAGCCCGGCAATCCAGACAAGACAGCCGAGGCAATGATCCAGGCGATTGAAAGCGACAACCCGCCACTACGGTTAGCTCTTGGGGAAGACTCCGTTAACGCCATAAGTGACAAGATCGAGTCAGTCAAAGCGGAGCTCAACACCTGGAAACAGGTTTCTCTCAGTACCGGGTTTGAGGGAGCTGAAGTTGGCGCGATTGGCGGATAGATTGCCAATAATAATACGGTAGCGATCGCAGGGAGAACCGATCTCCTTGCCTCAGTCACTCTGCACTCGCTTCAGTAAAGCTGTCCACATATCGGGTGGATCACAATAGTAATCAACTTCTTCGACTTGATAACAAACAGAGTGGGAACTATCCGGCAAAATAACACAGTCACCACGTTTAACACTTTTTCCTTGTGCGGTCATATAACCCCTTATTCCTTCCTCTATCGACTCAAATATATAGTCACAATTTGGGTCAGATCGAGTATAGTTGTGTATTTTTTTATTCCGCTTTGCTTGATTTTGTGATGGGATAAAGTTTTGTGTCCAACTCGCAATAGAAGTAATAGCAAATCTCTCTAAATATGCTTTCATAAGATTATTTGAATATTATTTGAATTTCAGTAAAAATCCGAAGCTAGAATTTACTACGGAGCCAATATATTAAGTTGATCCCGCAGGGCTTCTAGTTCTTGATCCACACCTGGTACATCCAAATCAACCTAACCATTTAGCCGACTCGATTGAATGCGCAACCACCTGACTTCTTCTTGATACTCATCCCACTTATAGAAAAACTTGTTAATCATTTTTTCTGCATTATTGCAGCATTTCTCTACATACAGTAGCCCACTTGTACTCAATTCGATGTTGCCAGTATTTATGGCTTTTTCTGCTTTTTTAAAAGCAATCCAGCCATGTGCTAAATGTTCTACAGGAAAAAATGGTTTTGTGTTTACAACTTGGTTAAGTATTTTCGGATTCAGGCGATAAGGCGATATTGCTCGAATTTTAGGTACGCACGTAATCATTTCATCTCCATACTCTTCCGTATTAAGCTCTTTTTCTACTTCCAAACCTAACGCCATTACTTCTTGTTGGTACTCTTCAAATAAGTCAACGATTGCTAATGCGTTTCTGTAGCACTCTGCTGCATACAGGAGTTCATTTTCTTGCAAGGCATTCCAGCCATGCACCAGTAGTTCTTGGGGAAAGAAGGGTTGCCTGTCTAGAACAGATTTGAATCCTTTCCCAGATAATAATATATCAAGTGTTGCAACTGTCCGCCTGGTATATACTCTAGCTTCTTCTAAGTTGCTGACAAACTGTTCAGAATTTAGCCTTGGGGGAATTGAGTGGTTATTATTTAAGTTAGATCTGGCTAGTCTAGATATACGACGAGATAAAAAACTCATATTGCTTTCTTAGTCTTTTTTGAGTTTGGTTGGTTGTAGTATACCCAGATAAGACTAGAGGAACTATCATGACTCTCCAACTTCAATAGCGATCGCACAATTCACGTTTGATAATTCGGCTATAGCAATTCCCACCCAGATGAGGTACAGCAATTTGTAAACAGATTATCCTTTGAAAGGAGTTATAGAAGTTAAAGGTGTGCCCTCTGTACAGGACAAAAGTTTGAAGAGTAAACAGGAAAAGGGTTTCATGGAATTGCTAGCAACCAATGAAACCCTATGGATGAGGTTACTCTAGTGCGCGATACCTTGCGCTCCCATT
>PXPT01000063.1 GCA_003021505.1 Cyanobacteria bacterium QS_4_48_99
TCTTAGTTTGATGAGGCACACCTTTAACTTCTATAACTCCTTTCAAAGGATGGTCTGTTTACAAATTGCTGTACCTCATCTGGGTGGGAACTGCTATATGATCTTTACGGCATAGCAGAGCTTCGAACTGGAGCTAGTTTCTTTTGGGAATTTTATCATTGAGATAGTCTTGGTTTTGAGAAATTTCTCAAGCTTTTTTCTCAGCAGTATTCAGAAAGCCTTAATTTTATCCAACTTGACTAAGCTACTGCGCATACCGCTAAAAGTCTGGAGATTCCTAATAACGTAATTTTACTCTTTCAGCCTTCTCACTCTCCAGAAGTTAATCCTATCGAACGAGTGTGGCAGTACGTTAAGGACATGCTCAGTTGGAATGATTTGATTCCTTAGAAGATTTACGAGCAAGGATGGGAGGAATTTTAGACAATCAACTCCCTGCTTCTATTCTTGCTTCCTTAACAGGGCAAGACTCTCTTTTAACCTCTTTAAGTGTCGCAGGTATTTAGCAAAATGTATCACTCCCTCACGCCTCACCTCTTTTACTCCTCACTTGGATAACCTGTAACCTGCAACCTGCAACCTTTAAGAAGACTCGGCTATATTGAGTGAGAAGCCTTCAAGCTTGCTTGCAACTATGTCGCAAAACGTCTGGATCACAAGACACGGAAACCGCCACGACTTCGTGAACCCGGAATGGTTCAATACAGCGGAACATCCCTACGATCCTCCACTTTCAGAAGATGGTATGATCCAAGCTCAAGAACTGGGGGAGCGGCTGAGTTTGGAAGGTATTGCCCATATTTTCTCTTCCCCTTTCTTACGCGCTGTACAAACTGCTCACTATGTAGCACAGGCACTAGAATTACCGATTAAATTAGAAGCTGGGCTGAGTGAATGGCTCAATCCAGAGTGGATGCCAGCAATGCCAGAAACACTCCCCCCGGAAGTTTTGGCAGAACGCTATCCTCACATTGACTTGAGTTACACCTCTCGCATTGTTCCTCAGTATCCTGAAAGCAGCGAGACTCTTGCGGAAAGGACGGCGGGAACTGCACGGCAACTAGTCCAGGAATTTTCTCAAGATATCCTGCTAGTTGGGCATGGTGCGTCCGTGCTTGGTACGACGACTGGACTAGTGGGAGGTAGTCCCACTATTAACGCTTCCTTATGCTGTTTGGTGAAACTGGTACGTGGCTCTCAAGGATGGGAGATGGAACTCCACGGAGATACTTCCCACCTCAGCCAAAGCGAAACTGTTGTTCGGTTTATTTGATAGGATTACTTGTTACTAGTCTTTAGTCAACTGGTGAGTAACCAATTTTTAATTTTTAATTTTTAATTGAATTGGGGGCGAAGCGAGGTGACACGATTAATCGCTGGAGATATTGGTGGTACTAAAACTACCCTGCAGTTGGTAGAGGTGGCTGAAGGAAAAGCTACTTTGAACACGCTTTATCAAGCGAGTTACCCGAGTCAGGAATTTCGGGATTTAGTGCCAATTGTACAGCAGTTTTTCGTTGAGGCTAAACAGGAGTTGAGCGAGCAGTACTTGCCTGAGACAGCTTGTTTTGCGATCGCAGGTCTAGTAGTCAATCAGACTTCCCATTCAACCAACCTAAGCTGGTTTCTCGATGCCCAACGCTTGGAGAGAGAGCTCGAAATGAGCAGCGTTAGTTTAATTAATGATTTTGCTGCTGTCAGTTATGGCGTACTGGGTTTGGAAGCTTCTGACCTAGAAACTTTGCAAGCCGGTCAAATCCAGGGTAACGCACCTATTGGAATAATCGGGGCTGGAACTGGTTTAGGAGAAGGATTTTTAGTGCCCCAGGCATCTGGTTATGAGGTTTTCGCCACAGAAGGCGGACATACCGATTTTGCTCCTCGCTCCGAGCGAGAATTTCAGCTCTTAGAATACCTGCAAAATAAGCTGAATCTCAATCACGTTTCCGTAGAGCGAGTTGTCTCTGGTCAGGGAATTGTAGCAATTTACCAGTTCCTACGTGATCGCGCCTTTGCCTCGGAATCGCCCCAAGTAGCAGAAGTAGTTAGGAGATGGGAGCAGCAGCCAGAGCATTCCGAAAAAAAGAAAGATCCCGCCGCAACAATTTCCCAAGCGGCATGGGAGGGAAGCGATCGCCTCTCGGAAATGACCATGCAAATGTTTATTGAAGCCTACGCGGCTGAATCGGGAAATCTCGCCCTAAAACTCCTTCCCTATGGGGGACTCTACATTACTGGGGGAATTGCCCCGAAAAATTTACCCCTGATTCAAAAGAGTAGCTTTTTAGAAGTATTTAAACAGAAAGGACGATTGAGTCCTGCCCTCGAAGGAGTGCCCATCCATGTAGTTTTAAACACGCAAGTGGGATTGCTCGGCTCTGTCCGTTATGCACTTGGGAACTAACTATTAATTTAGGATAAATGAACAGGAAAATCAGCCCAAGTTAAACTTTACTGTAACTAGCTTAACTATGAATCCGACGCAATCCCTATACGAAAAAGATTACCATCTCTGGCTTCACCAAACCGCGCAACAGCTCAGGGAGGGGAATTTTCATGAATTAGATCTTCTCAACTTGATTGAAGAAATTGAAGATATGGGCAAAACCCAAAAGAAGGCGCTTAGAAGTAATCTAAGAGTTTTATTAAGACATTTACTCAAGTATCTGTATCAGCCAGAGAAAAGAACCAATAGTTGGCTACTCACGATTAGAGAGCATCGCAAGAGACTACTAGAAGAGTTTGAGGATAGTCCTAGTCTTAAGCCTTACTATGAGCAAGTATACGAAAAATGCTATGCCGATGCCAGAGAGGAAGCTTCAGATGAAACAGGATTGACTATAGATACTTTCCCGTCTGAGTCACCTTTTACAACCGAACAAGCTATAGACCTCAATTATTTGCCCAATCAAAAAAATATAGCAGTCTGAATTCAGTTAGGACAAAATAATTGACGCATCCGGCAGTCATAAATCAGTACTCGTCCTTAGCAAGCTTCACTCACACAACTTTACTAATGACTGTTTACTAATGAACAATGACTAACAACGCTGATATAATAGCTAGGAGTACACTTTGCAAAACCCTCTTTCTTTATGAGTTCGTCTAGTTTTACTACTGGTGAAGATGCGGTTGATACCGCGATCGCGCAGGGAAAAGATTTAGATGGCACGCCCATTCCCCCGGTTAAGTTGGAACTTTATAACAAAGTCATGGCACTAGAAGCGCAACGCCAACGCAGCGGAGTAACAAACACAATGCGCTCTCGCATTGTTCGCATCGGAGCCAAACATTTCCCCAAAGATAAATTAAATCAGATGTTAACTAATGCGGACTTCCTCCCCTTGCAGGAAAAAGAAATTGCTTTTTATTATTAGTCAATACTCAGAGAGCTTTCTTTGACCATGAAACCTCTATAACTAACTTACTGCTCTTGGTGGGGTTTCTATAAGACAAAATTATCACAATAGTAGTAGCAAGACTAGAAGCCTTGATGTAGTAAGAATTTTGGTAGATTATGGCGGGACACAGCAAGTGGGCGAATATCAAACATCGCAAAGCCAGAGCAGATGCTCAGAAGGGTAAAACCTTCACTCAACTCTCTCGTGCGATTATCGTGGCGGCGCGTAACGGCAGCCCCGAACCCGAGGCGAACTTTCAGTTGCGTACGGCGGTAGAGAAAGCCAAAGCATCAGGGATTCCCAATGAAAAAATTGATCGCGCGATCGCCAAAGGGGCGGGAACATACGGGAGTGATGAGGATAACTTCGAGGAAATTCGCTACGAAGGCTATGGTCCTGGTGGCGTGGCAGTTTTAATTGAGGCACTCACGAACAATCGCAATCGTACTGCCGCCGACTTGCGTTCTATCTTCACCAAAAATGGTGGCAACCTGGGCGAAACAGGCTGCGTGAGCTGGATGTTTGAGCAAAAAGGTGTTGTCCGTCTTGAAGGGGAAGTTCCCGAAGAGGAGCTTCTAGAGGCATCCGTAGAAGGCGGCGCAGAAACTTATGAATGGAGAGAAGATGAAAACAATAAGGGAGCAGAAGTCTTTAGCAAAACTACTAACTTAGAAGAGCTTAATCAAGCACTACAGGAAGAGGGAATGCCTGTCAAGGAAGCAGAGTTGCGCTGGATTCCTAATAATCACGTTGAGGTGAGCGACTCAGAGCAAGCGCGATCGCTGTTTAAGCTAATTGACTCCCTGAAAGAACTCGATGACGTGCAGAATGTCACCACTAACTTTGAGATGGCAGATGAGTTGATGTCGGTGACTACAGCATAAGACAGTAAGCTTGATGAGAATTTGCGGAGATAGGTGATTCAGGCGCGATTACTTGGCAGGAGAATTGGCTTTTTTCTCGTAGGGGTACATGGTCTATGTTTCTGATGCCGGGGCAGATAACTATGTAACCCTATGATTTAAATGAATTGTTAGCTCACATTCGGGCATTACTGCGTCGGGGTAGCGTGGCGTTGCCTCCGGCAATCGAGTGGAGAAATCTGCGTCTCGACCCAGTACCCACGAAGTTACCTACACAGGAAAAATCTTGCCTCTGACTCGTAAAGAGTATTGCCTGCTAGAACTGTTTTTGCGCAACAGCCGCCGGATATTTAGTCCCAGTGTGATCGCGAACTTGCTTTGGTCTTTTGAAGAACCACCAGATGAGAATACTATCCGATCTCACATTACAAGTTTGCGGCAGAAACTGAAGAAAGTGGGTGCCCCGGCGGATTTAATCGAGACAGTTTATGGTACAGGCTACCGCCTCAGAACCTTCTCTGAAAATGAGAAGCCCATGGTTTTCAAACGGTTGCCCCCCCCCTCAGCTAGGACAGAGAAAAGCTCGGCGCAGCAGCGAATAAAGCCAGAACTTGCAGAAGTGTGGCAGCATTCCAAAGACCAGTTGAGCGATCGCATTGCAACATTGGAACAAGCCGTCACTGCTTGGCAGGTTGATGCTCTCACTCGCCAATTGCGGCAGCAGGCAAAGCAGGAAGCCCGCGCCTTGGTAGGGTCATTAGCCACCTTTGGTCTCACTAAAGGCTCTCGTCTAGCGCACGAGATCGAGCATGAGTATGAACTACGCGCAATCCGCTAACGCTGAGCTTGCGGTTTCTGACGTTTCTTAGCCCCTAGTTGCGCCATCCTTCCGCACGACGTAGAGCTAAGCGGCTCACCGTCTGACGAGGACAGTTCCTGCCCCCGTGCGTACTTAATCATTACCTTTGCCGCGTTGATGTCTCGATCCTCTTGACATCTACAATGCTGGCAATCATGTACGCGATCACTTAAGGTCTTTTTGGTTAGTTCCCAACACTGATGGCATCGTTGTGTCGGTTTGACTTTTTGGGTGGGAACTTCGGTATAAATCCCTCCCGCCTTTTCTACTTTGTATTTGAGGCTGTCTTTAGTCATCCCGATTCCAACATCAAGCAGGTTCCGGTTTAATCCGGTTTTCTGCTTGTTCCTTTTGCCATTGCCTTTTTTGGTCATGCCCTTTAGATTGAGCTTTTCCGTAGCAACGAGGCTGTTACTGCTGACGATCTCTGCTGCTACTTGATGTGACCAGTTGTGACGCTGGTTGGCAACTTTACGCTTAACTTGTCTGATCTGTCTCTGAAGTTTTTTCCATCTGCGAGATGCTTTGATCGTGCCTTTTTCCGGTTTCCACTTTCTTCTTAAGCCTTTGGACAGACTTTTTTCCTGCTTAGCAGCTTTTGCCTGAAAACGGGGGGTTTCGATGAACTCACCATCGGAAGTTGCTATAGCGGTTTTGCTTCCAAAATCTAGACCGATCACACCTTTTCCGGTTTCTCTGACCGGATCACACTTAACGGTTATAGAAGCATACCAGTCCCGACTATCCCAGATAATTGTACAAGTGGTGGGTTTTCCCCACGTTCTAGCTTTCCCTCGCATTTGGATGGTTAAGCCCAAATCTTTAAGCTCTAAGTAGCCATTATTCCCTTCTGTGTAGGCTTTCCATCCAGCATATCTGGGTATGTCCAACCCCGATACTTCCGCTTGGTTTTGAACTTAGGATACTTAGCCAACCCTTTGAAAAACCATTGAAAAGCAAAGTCAACCCGTTTAAAGCTTGCCTGAAGCGTATGAAAACCAAGCTGTTTGTATTCCCACAACTCCTCCTTAAAACTGGGAAGGCTGTTTTGCTGGTCAAAATATGATATTGACACACCGAATCGTTTATACTGCGTTTTCCGATGAGAAAGCGCGGCATTGTAAACAGCGTGCATTTTTCTTGCCCAGTGAAGTGTTTGCACTGCTGATCGCTTGGGGTTAAGTTTGTATGTGATTCGGCGCGTTGTTATCATAACATTTTTATTCCACACCAATTAAAAATATGGTATGGGGCTTCTCGCTTTGTAAGTTAAGAGAAAGTCACCTTTGAAAAGCGAGAGCTGAACCCCTTAGTATAGGTCATAGGTTTAGTTAGAAGACTCGCAAGTTTCTGTCACTACCATATTCAGTTGCTGGGCAAGATTATCCAAAACGGAAGGCATCATTGAATGAATCATTTGGTATTCAATTGGATTAGAGGGAGCATTCTCACTTTCCATAGCTTGATTGATGACAATATTAGCAATCTTCTCATTGTTCTCTTGGTATTCCTCATAGGTGAATGCAGTACCAGGTTCCAAAGGTATACCTGAGTTTTTGAAATTAGAGAAAAATTCCTTAGCTTTGGGGCCATACTCCTTACCATTGTCAACATAAGGATCATCTTCCTTAGGTATGTAGATGCCCTTTAGTAGTCCTAAATGAGATTAGAGAAAGCATGAGAGGTACTCAAATCAGGAACTGTAAACAATCGGTACTCAATAAACAGTTCCAATAGTTTCTTGGTGAAGTTGAAAGACCGGCACTGTTGGTGCATTTGCCGCAGCACCT
>PXPT01000064.1 GCA_003021505.1 Cyanobacteria bacterium QS_4_48_99
TGACCAGCCTATGAACACGAAGCGATCGCGTTTAAGCCAGTCGTCAACGACGTCAAACCATCCTCGCGTCTGTGGAGCGCCACGGGCTGCGATAGTCATGGCATAAATCTCCTAATCTTTATAAGGACAAAAGCTAACTCTGCAATCTCTCAATGCTGCTTTCTACTTAGCAAGACCAAGCAGAAGACAAGCCTAGATGAGAAAAAATTAACTTTTCTTTACTATACTAGAATAAATGAAATTTTCTTAGCTTTCCACCAACCACGTGGAACTAAAGATAAATTTTTTGCTGTTGCTAGTGAGCTAAACCAGTTCCGATTGCCAAAGCTTGGTAAAACTGGAGCTATCGCGCTAAGGGGGTCTGGCTAGCATCTGAGATAATTAATTATGGAAGTTTTCATCCCGGAATAGTACATGTTCACCATCGAGTTGACTTTGAAAAATACTGCTCTGCCTCTGTCAGTGCAACGGAAAGAATCTGAGGATGCAGAGGCACTCTACCAGAAAATTGTCGAAGCGATGCGCTCTGAGCATCCCCAGCTACTGGAGTTGAGTTGCGATCGCCAACCGGATAGGAAACTGGGCATCCTCAGCGACCAGATTAGCGCCGTAGTTATTTCTGAGAAATCGGGGGCAGCGACACCCGGTCGCACCACAGGTTTCTCTGCCATGCCCAAAGCGGAATAAATTTCCTAACCGAAGGCTAAATTATGGCTCAATCAGCGATTCGGGGACGAAATTTGGGGTTTGGCTGGTCTGGAGGGAAAACCGTGTTGCAATCTTGCTCGGTCGAGGTTCCAGCGGGAGAATTTTGGATGCTGTTGGGAAGTAATGGCAGCGGCAAATCCACTTTATTGCGCCTGCTGGCTGGGCTACTCACTCCCGAATCTGGTGAAATCGAAATTCTGCCACCGATGGGATTAGTTTTCCAAAACCCCGACCATCAACTCGTTATGCCCACGGTGGGGGCAGACGTTGCCTTTGGGTTGGTAGAAGAAAAGCTTAACCCAGATCAGATACGTGATCGGGTGAGAGATGCCCTCACCGCCGTCAATCTCCTGGATTTGCAAAAACGTCCCATCTATGCAGTCAGTGGGGGGCAAAAGCAGCGAATTGCGATCGCAGGCGCGATCGCTCGCCAATGTCGGGTTTTACTTCTAGATGAACCCACGGCTCTACTCGATCCCGATACTCAACTCGAGCTAGTAGCGCAGGTGCGGCACTTGGTTAAAAGCTTTGGCTTGACTGCCCTTTGGGTAACTCACCGCTTAGAAGAGTTGCACTATTGCGATGGTGCCTTTTTACTCGAAGATGGTCAGGTAGTAGATCAAGGAGACCCCATACCGCTCCAGCAGAGGCTCTTGCAGGAGATAGAGTCAGATTGAAAAGGTGAGGGATCAGAGGGGCAGGGGAGCAGAGGGGAAAGAAGTGAGGGCGTGAGAGGGTGAGAGAGTTGGAAATAGGAAGAAATTTTTCGAGCAAACAAGCCCATTTACCTCCTCACTCCCTCACTCGGAACTCCTCACTTGCCTCCTCCGCACCTCCGCACCTTCTGCCTTTTTAAAATTTAAAGTTTTGTTACGATAGGCGGTTAAAATATCTGGTAATGACTACTAAAACCCCCTTGCTAAAGAACAATGCCTCCTTCCTCAACCCAGCCTCTGTTACTTGTTGACGGTTATAACGTCATCGGTTCCTGGTTTAACCTCAAAAAAACACGCGATCGCAACGAGCTAGCAACAGCTCGCCGAGACCTAGTAGAAGTCCTAATCAATTACAGTGCTTTTAAGGGGTTCAATGCACAAGTTGTCTTTGATGCCCACTATCAAAACACCCCTGGCTACCAAGAAGCTCATACTTCTCATCTATCTGTTTATTACACAGCTTTCTCGCAAAGCGCAGATACCTATATCGAAAAAGTTTGTGCCTCTTTAGCTCACCAGCTTCAGTACCGATCGCAGCGCTTGATCGTAGTCACATCCGACTGGGCGCAACAGCAAACCGTGATTGGATACGGAGCCGAGTGGCGCTCAGCCCAACGACTAGCTGGCGAAGTTGATATAGCAACACGCCGGGGAAAGCGCAAACATCGACCGCAAAAGCAGTATCAGGGTCGTTTTTTAATCAATTCCCTCGATGCCAAAGCTCAACAGCGTCTTGCCCAGTGGCGAAACGGCAAGCGCTAAAATTTTTCTTCCCCGACGGGAGGAAAAAGTTGACAGTAGCTCAAAGATTCGTTATCTTTGATAATGCACAGTTTGCTTGCCCCCATCGTCTAGTGGCCTAGGACACCTCCCTTTCACGGAGGCAACAGGGATTCGAATTCCCTTGGGGGTATCTACAAACAATTAAAAATTTTAAATTCAAAATTCAAAAGGGCGAGTGTCTAGTTTTAAGGTGATTACGGGTACCTCACGGTCGTGGGTTCATCAAGACACGCTTAAGAAAGGCACAGGCTCCCATCCCCTTCCGGGTATCCCATGCCCTTCCGGGGATAAATAATTAAAAGAATCTCCTTCTAAGGGTTGCTACTGTCAAATAGCTCGGCAACTCGCTGGCGAATTGCTACCAGGTTTATAGATAGATCGCGGCAAAGGGTGCGCTCAATCATTTTGACAGGCATGGCGCGCGGCGGCCAAACTAGCACACTGTAATGAAGGTTAGTTTGGCACGAACACGAACTCGAATCCGGGAGTGGCTCAAGCTTCCAAAATCCAGCAAACTCTTGAAAATCTCCCTCAACCATCTGGAAGTGAATTTGCTCGGGGAAATCCTCTTCTAGGTCTAGCACCACACGCGCACTGAAATTCACGCGCAGCAAACTCTGAGTACCGACTTGCTCAAGGCGAATGCCTCCTTCGGGATGCTCAAGAAGCTGACTCTTCGCTAAATTGGGGATAAATTCAGATAATGCTTCGTAGTTGCTTAAGACTTGCCAGACTTGTTCTGGCTGATGTGCGATCAGTATCTGGGCAGTGATTCGCCGCTGGCGACCGACCACTTGCTCCGTTTGCATCTCTACTGCATCCAATTGTGCGGATAAATCAGGATCTAACTCTGAGTATGGAGTTTCACTCAAGGTTATTAATTGGGGGAGTGTTTTCCAAAAACTGAGGCAGGGTGAGAGTAAAACAGGTTTCGGTGGAAGTATCTGGTGTCGGGCTGCTAGCTACTTCAATTTTGCCATTGATATGTTGCACTAACGACTTGACTAATGCTAAACCTAGACCAGTGCCTGGAATCGCTTTTTGCGTAATACCCTGTCCCCGGCGGAATGGCTCAAAAATATAAGCTTGTTCTTTAGGCGAGATACCAGCTCCAAGATTACTCAGGGTAACAACAACTTGATTTGCCTGGGAATGCTCTTGAAGAGTTACTCCCAGACGCACAGTGCTGTCGGGGTCGGAATATTTGCCAGCATTAGTCAACAACTCTAGCAGAATGCGCTTCAGGCTATCTGGATCAGTATAAATTGTTAGTGGTGCTTCAGATTCCACTCCAGTATGATCGTCAAGCACCAAGGTTAATCCACAGTTCACCCATTTTTGCTCAAAGGACTGTGCTAACTCGCTAAGGAGGGACTTGAGATCAAGTTTTTGGGGTTGAATGCTCGGTTGCTCGGTGTCAAGCTGCTGTAGCGTCAGTAAGTCTCGAATCAGACTATGCTCGCGAGTTAGCTCCTGATCAAGGATATCTAAGTATTTGACCTGGCGATCGCTAGGCAATTGGGATTGTCGTAGCATCTGAATAGCCATTTTCATGTTGGTCAAAGGCGTATTCAGCTCATGGCTCATTGTGCTCAGAAATTCATCCTTGAGCTGATTGAGTTGCTGTAGTTGCTCCACTTGCTGGCGCGTTTTTTCATATAGCTTTGCTTGCACATCCAGACTGCGCTGGAGTTGAGCTGTGCGTTCGTCTACTAGAGATTGCACTTGCCGCACGGTTTGATGATGGAGCATCGCAGTGCTGAGTTGGGTGCTTACCCAGTTCACCAACTCTAATTCGTCAGATTGCCAGGGTCGAATGTGGTGATGCTGGAAGACAAAAAAACCTAATACCATGGCTTGTGCGGAGTCACTGCTCATCTTGCCAGTTAGGGGAACCACCAGCATAGCAGGCATGGTTGAGGGAAAAAGCTCGGGCTGATTGCCAGCAAAGATATCGGGGAAATCGGCTTGATTGGCAACTGCCAAAGGCTGGGGTGAATTTTTCCAAGCTTGGAGACACAAGGGAGATTCCTCAAGCTGGAATGAGGAATCACTCCACTCCTTCGAGGGAGCTTCTTCTGTCTGGGCTGACCATTGATAAGCAACCGTGGCTTTTGCTTTGGGAGTTCCTTTGAGAAGGCGGTTTTGAAACAGGGGATAGGCATATTTCAGCATCAGCACGAAGCCTTGATCCACCTGGAGGGCTTGGGCAGTCTCAGCAAGGGCAAGATTGAGTATTGGCTCCAGCTCCGAGTGATGGTGGATTGCCTGAGTGAGGCGCTTTTGGAGATTTTTATGGCGAGCATGGGTGGAGAGCTGCTGCTGGAGCTGTACCTGAGCCAAGGCGATCGCTACAGGATCGGCAGACTGCTTGAGCAGTTCTTTCTCGGAAGGCATCCACTCGTGCGGTTGGCAGCAACCCAGCGCGATGGTTCCATTTGCTGAACCCTGAAAGTTAGTCGAAATTCTCAGGATGGCGCGTGCTGGTAGCACTTCCTCAAACCACCCCATCTTACTAGCGTGAACATCGGAGGTTGCCCAAGGTTCCGAGTCAGCTTTAACTTCGGTTAGCAGCGGATGCGATAGCAATCGGGCTTGGGTTTCTCCTGGAAGGGTTAGGCGATCATCAGTGGACCACCAGCCAAACTGCACCGGAGTAGCGAAGTGATCAAGCGCAACAACTAAGCAGAGATCCGCCCGGAAAACTGTTCCTAGAGTCCTAGACAGTCTTAACAACGTGGTTTGCGGGTCTGTGCTAGTTAGAATTACTTGATGAATTTGTTGCCCAAGCTGGTAGTGCTCTAGGTCGTACTGCATCGTAAGCGCCAAAATTTTATGCTGAGAAACCGACTAGTTGGGTGGTATGTTAGTTAGCGATTGGGCTGAGTGCCAACTTCTCGACTAGTTGTTAGATCTCGCACTCTTCCCAATCAAGCTCTTAGTAAACTCCCAAGCAACATGGAGTTTAAGCTCAGGTTGCTAGAATGCCTCGGCAAGGGCTTACCGATGGCGGCATTAGTCTAGCTCAAAAACCATCTCGTTTAGTACCCCTTAGAAGTTAACTGTTAAAAGTGAAAATAACGGGAAACTCGCAGCATTTGCAGGAGGAGACTTCCATCCACTGTTTTGAATGTTCCCATCTGCCCAAAAAAGTAGAAACGCGGCTTCACAGTCTTTTACAATTAAGGTAAAAAGAAGAACAAACTTTTATGCTATTCAAATCAACCACTCGCCACATCAGGATCTATACTGCCGAAGTCCACAATAACGAACTTATTAGTAGTGATAGCGTCCTCACATTGGATGTTGACCCAGATAATGAGTTCCATTGGAACGAGGACAATTTGCAAGCGGTTTACCACAAGTTCGAGGAATTAGTGGAAGCTAGTAGCGGTCAAAATTTAACCGAATACAATCTCCGTCGCATTGGTTCTGATTTAGAGCATTTTATTCGCTCGCTTCTCGAAAGCGGTCAAATTAGTTACAACCTCGACAGTCGCGTTCTTAACTACAGCATGGGGGTGCCACACTTGGATAGAAATGAAAATGAACGAAAGTATTATCAAAAATAGAGGCTTGCGGGGCAGTCTGTGCCCCAGCCTCTTAGGAAGGTTCTACCAAGGTGGATACTTCCACATCGCAGAATTGTTACCACCAGACACGGTTGCCCTCTTCATCGGTGCGTGCTTCGCGAATGGTATCCGATATTTCCTCAGCATCCCTGACGTGGTGTAGTTGTTTGCGTTCGCCGTCAGGTTCTTCTACTTCAAAATAGGTGGGTACTTCGCGGTAATCGCCAGTTAGGGGATCGGGAGTGCTTACCGCTGTTTGTTCAGCTTTTTCTTCTTCGCTCTGAGGTCGATCAGGAACTTTATCTCCGGGATTGAGTACGTCGTTGGGATCTGGTTCTGGAACGTTACTTCTAGGATTACTCATAAAGCAGGATTTCTTAATCTATGCTTTCTGATCTTAGAAAAAACTAGGGCGCGATCGCCTCTTTCTATAGGAATAGTGCTCTTCCCCTGGAGATACTAAATTAACCAAACTCCTGTGAAGCTCTATAAGCAGAGAAAACGAATCGCCTTGATTCTCGATGTACTTTCTGAAAACGTCCACTGTGACACCACCACAAGATGAAATCAAGTAAGAGCTATTCCATAGAGTTTCTTAATTCCCGCAGACTTTCGCTAGTTGATCCGAGTAGTCCCGCCTCAAGATTCGACTACTTACAGTCTTGAAATTATTAACTAGTTTGCTTAACTGTAGTGATGGGTGATCACGGAAAAGCAAGTG
>PXPT01000065.1 GCA_003021505.1 Cyanobacteria bacterium QS_4_48_99
GGATGATATACTCACTCTTAATCGAGCAAGCATCAATCCGACACGACCTAGACTTCTACCAATCCTTGCGCTCACCAAGGGCATAGTTCCAGACCTTACGACTGGTCTCTAGCCAGTCGCTCATAGTCTGGCTCTGTGCCTTAGTGGGCTCAAGCTTGTATTGGTAGGTAAGGTTGATCATACCTCTATGAGAACTTCACTTTTACGTACAGTCTAGTTAAATCGCGTTAGCTAAAGCTAACCACGCTACATCCCACGTCTAAAGAGCGTGGTTTTGCTTACTCTTCTATAAGGTGACACCACCTTCACACCAAAACTTGTTGGGATTACGGTTGTCTTTTTCGGGCTTGAGGATGTTGCAGTCGTTAGCATTGGGAATAAAAATATCAATGCCTTGTTCCATCAAGAATCTAGTGACATTGGTTTCGAGTCTCATTGCCTCGAAAAAAGAGCCTAATACGATAACGAGAATTTCTCGGCTGGGGCGCAAGCCATCCTGTCTGAGGTTGTAGAAGATGTTTTCTGCTAAGGCGCTCAATTCTTCCTGGAGAGAGCGGTAAGCCTGAAACGCAATGATTGAGCTGTCCAAAGTTCAGGAAGGGGATTGGGAGAGTTTTGGGGAGGGCATTTGAGAGTGATTTGCTGATTAGGGACAAAGCGCCCAGTAACTTCATAGCCAATTGCTCGCCAGTCTTCAGTGCGAGTCATGCCAGTGAGCATCCCACCAGGGCGCAGCAGCCCCATACCGATGCCGTGAGCTGCGGTAAGCATGGGGTGAGGAGTGCGGTAGCAGCGGTGCATGATTTCGCTCTTTTTGATACCGCCTGGGTACTGTCCAGTTACCAAATGCCCTAACTCTTCCCCAAATAATTCACTGGCGTTGGGAAGATTAAGGCTTTCTAAGCTCTGTGCTTCATCGTATGCCCAGATTAAACGCCTTTGCTCTGGGCGAGTGGGATGGACTGGGTGTAGAGCTTGATATGCCAGCCAGTAGAAGGGCTGCTTTTAGAAGCAGGGGATTTGTACCCCAAAAAGGAGTAAGGTTGAAAGATTTTTCTTCTGCCATCTGACTACTGCCTTCCAAGACTGCCTTCCAAGGCGGAAGCCTCGTTAACTTTTCCAATTTAAAGCCTTAGAAGCGCTGATTACCTATCGCTAACTGATCACAAGTCACAAATTTCCTATCCACTCTTTCACTAAATCAACCAAATTGGAACCGCCCCAAACGATTGCTACCAGAATCGAAATAGACAGACTTACCCCAATCACACACAAAACTAAACCCGCCAGACTAATTGCCCCGTCCTCTTCGAGCAAGCCAAAACCTGTAACAAAAACACCGATGGCGGGCAAGGTATTCGTCCCTGGAATGGCAATCATCATCGAAAGGGACATCAGCGCAATTATTGCACCAATAACAATACGACCAGGACGACTCGCACAAACATAGTCCAGCCGAGGGCGTGCCACTGCCTCAATGCGCCGCAACCAAGGAATCGCTTTCTTGACAATTCTTTGTGCTTGCTCTAGCTCAAGTTTATAATTGCGGACTCGCTGGGGTAGCCAGGGCTGTTCCGAACCCACCACAAGCTGGACTGCCAACAGAAAAATTACAATGCCAAAAGGAGTGGAGTAACCAGGAGCCGGAACGGGCAGCGCGGAAGGAAGAGAAATAATAACAAACAAAAAACCCCATATGCGCTCCCCTGCCAACCCTAGAATATCGGCAAGCTTCACTTGAGGCTCTCGTTCTTCCTCAAAAAAAAAGCGTTGCAGTTCATCCGAGAGTCGTCGATGAGCCATGAGGATTTTCCCCTCTTAAAGTGGAAATTTCGGATTCCAGAGTCTATTTCACTCCCAAATCCGAAATCAATTCATGCCTACTAGATCTGTTGTACACATCGCCAATTGCCGCGAGTGGGGGAAAGGGTAAAGGAGTTCAAAATTCAAAGTTAAAAATTAAAATTTTTGAATTTTGCATTTTGAATTGTTTTCTCCCTTACCCTACTCTCCTTTCACCGACAACTGCTGCGAAGTCTACTAACGCCGGGCATGGTATACCCCGCTGATTATGACCTAATTAAGTACCAACCGTCCAGGAGTTCATGTACTCGGTTTGAGCGGCTGTGGGGGTATCAACTTCGATCTCCATTGCCTTCAGCTTCAGACGGGCAATTTCCTCGTCTACATCGTTGGGAATGGAATGCAAACCAGCTTCAAGCTTACCCCGATTCTTCACCAGGTATTCACAAGCCATTGCTTGGTTCGCAAAGCTCATATCCATCACTGCACTGGGATGTCCTTCTGCGGCTGATAGGTTGACCAAACGTCCTTCGCCTAGCACAACAACCGATTTGCCATTGGGGAGGAAGTACTGTTCAGCGAATTCCCGCACAGTTTTCACGTCGGTGGCTTTTGATCGCAGGGATTCGAGATCCAATTCTAGATCGAAGTGACCGGAGTTGCAGACGATCGCCCCGTCTTTCATGGCATCGAAATGCTGGGAGTTGACTACGTGCTTATTGCCAGTCAAAGTGACGAAAATATCACCGATGGAGGCAGCCTTGCTCATGGGCATGACGCGGTAGCCGTCCATCACTGCTTCTAGGGCGCGAACATTGTCAATTTCGGTGACAATCACGTTAGCACCCAACCCACGGGCACGCATGGCAACGCCTTTGGAACACCAGCCATAACCGCCGACAACGACAGTTTTACCAGCCAGCAAGATGTTAGTGGCGCGGATGATGCCGTCGAGGGTGGATTGTCCAGTGCCGTAGCGGTTATCAAAGAAGTGTTTGGTGTTGGCATCGTTGACATTCATTGCCGGGAAAGTCAGAGCGCCGTCTTTGAACATGGCGCGCAGACGGTTAATCCCGGTGGTTGTCTCTTCGGTGGTGCCAATCAGCTCACTCATCTGCTGTTTCCGCTCTTGTAGCAGAGTGACAGTGACGTCGTTGCCGTCATCGATGATGATGTTGGGCTTGTGGTCCAGCGCGATTTGAACGTGGCGGTGGAAAGTTTCGTTATCTTCCCCTTTGATGGCAAAGACAGGAATGCCATGATCTGCTACTAGGCTAGCGGCAACGTCGTCCTGGGTGGAGAGGGGATTACTCGCAATCAGCAGGGCATCTGCGCCACCTGCTTTCAGTGCAATCGCCAGGTGAGCCGTTTCAGCCGTAACGTGGCAGCAGGCAACTAAGCGAATCCCTTCTAAGGGCTTTTCTTTCGCAAAACGTTCCTGAATCTGCCGCAGAACCGGCATCTCTCGCCCAGCCCATTCGAGGCGTTGTTTACCTGAGCTAGCAAGGTTAATATCTTTGACTTCGTGCTTGAGCTGAGTAGAAGTTGCACTCATGTATGTATTGGGTATGTGGAAAGTTTACATCGCAAACCTTAACTAGATTACTCCATCTTGGAGTAATAGCAAAGCCGATTGGGCGATCACCTCTTCTCTTTATGGGCTGGAATGGTTGGCTACTAAGGATTAGGGAGATTCCAACCAGGATCGCCACTTTTGGTTTACGAATGCTTTACGTTTCTAGTTTAGCTTTTCTATAGGTGTGGCGCGATCGCAGGGAAATGCTTACACAAACTTGCAACGCCTCAATAAAAAGTCTCATCGGGAGCCACTTGCGAATACAGCATCGCCTTATGCGAACCTGAATCCAGATACAAGCATCTATATTTAAGTTTGAATAAGAAATATAAGGAATTTAGCTGTATTTAAATGAAATTTTTGAAAAAACGCCTTTATTTCTGGATTTTTGCCGTAACAATTATTCTGGCAAGTGGCATGGGATTTCCTGTCCAAGCTCAACTCCCCGTTTTTCCAGAGGTGAACCTGGAATCCTCTGAGTTGCTCGACCAGAACGTAACCAGTCCGGTGGTCTCTGGTTGCGTAAGGCTCGATGGTCGCTGCCTGTTTGAAATTGCCGACAGAAAGTCCGATTTACCGGAGAGAACGGCAGAAATTGAGCAGCGATTGGACAAGATCGCTCCATTTTATTTCCATAACAACAACACCCAAATCGACCTTAGCCAACAACCCGCCGGGGAAGTGACGCAAATTTACCTCTCAGTGGGCGAAAAGGAAGTCCGCCTCACGAGCGTTACCGAACAGGATGCCAGGCTGAAAGAGGTCGATATAGCCACCAGAGCTGATCGGATTGCTCAAGAGCTGCGAACCGGGCTGAGACAGGCAAAGCGAGAGCGGCAACAGGATTTCCTCATTGCTCAAGCGCAACAAGCTGCTGCTGTTGGTACAGTCATGCTCTTAGCGAGCTTGCTAGTCTATCTTTGGGGAAGGCGATCAAAGCAGTCCAAACAACAGCTTGCCTCCTCGGGCGACTCCTTATCGAATCAGCCCATCTCTACACGGTTGAGCCAAAAACAGCGGTTACACCTGAGAGAAGTTAAGCATCGACTCCTACAACTTGCCCAAGCAGGAATTTGGCTGGGGGGAAGCTTTTACATTTTCAGTCTATTTCCCTACACTCGCGTCGTCCAGGTGTGGCTCCTTTCTACTCTCGGCATTCCTTTACGATTAGGAATCGTGTGCCTGGCAACTTATGTGATTATTCGTTGCAGTTATGTACTCATTGATCGGTTTACCTTTGCGATCGCCAGCAATTATTTATTAACCCCAGAAGCCAATTGGCGGCTTCAATTGAGGGTTTCAACCATTTCTGGTGTTGCTAAAGGAGTTGCCACTGCTGCCTGGGTAATCGTGGGAGTTCTAGTGGCGCTTGCTGCGATTGGCGTGAATATCGCTCCTTTGCTAGCTGGCGCGGGAATTATTGGTGTTGCCCTGTCTTTGGCTTCTCAAAACCTGATTAAAGATGCGCTTAACGGCTTTTTTATCATTGTCGAAGACCAGTATGCAGTGGGCGACGTAATCGGTGTGGGAGAGTTTTCTGGTCTTGTTGAAAATATGAATCTGCGGATTACGCAGTTGCGCGATGCAGAGGGGCGATTGGTCACAATTCCCAACAGTGAAATTAAGATGGTTGCCAATTTTTCTAGTAATTGGTCGCGGGCAGACTTAAAAATCCCTGTAGCTTACCAAGCTGATGTCAACAAAGCACTAGCGTTGATTGATCAGGTGACTCAGGAGTTGAGCGATGATCCAGACTGGCGGGAGCTAATCTTGGAGACACCAGAAGTGTTAGGGGTTGATGATTTTGGAGAGCAGGGCGTGATTATTCGGGTGTGGATTAAGACTCAGCCCATAAAGCAATGGGATGTGTCGCGGGAGTGTCGCCGACGCATCAAGGCAAAACTCGATGAGGCGGAAATTCAAATTTCGGTGCTGCGGCAGGAGTTTTGGCACAACCATGCTTTGAGTGAGCAACGGGGCGCTACTCATTCGCCGGAAGCTTTCTCTAACAGTGGCAATGCCAACGGCAACCTGACGGCCTCAGAACACAAGCCTCACTCTCAAGCATAGTGCAAATTGACTAGGGAAAGGGTAAAAGAGCGGTAAACTAGTAGGGTGGCATTGCCCACCTTAATGCACGGGAGATCTGGTGCGGTTATGAGGCGAAACAGCTTCGTGCCCAGATGGTGGCGTGCACCAAGTTTGGGACAGTGGACTGTGCAAATTCACGCCTGAGTCACAGGACATTCCCACAGGAATCCAAGCGCGGTGGGCTGATGCTCCGTAGGGCAGGTTCGGAGGCTTCGCTTTAAGTCACAAAATTAGCAAAGCTCACGAGATTAATTTGATGCCACTGGTAAATTTGCTCGCGGAACTGCCTCCACTGGTCATAAACTTCTTTAAAAGTGGCATCCTGGCTGGCATTTTCTTCGTAAAGCTCGAATGAAGCTTCTTGAGCCGCTTGCATAATTTCTGGTGAATAAGCAGTTAGCTTCGTGCCAGAGTCCACCAGGCTTTGCAGTGCTGCTTGATTCCGGGCATCATATTTAGCCAGCATATTGATATTGGCTTCGGTGGCAGCAGTCGTTAGGACTTCCTGGTACTCCTGTGGAAGCTTTTCCCAGGCAGATAGGTTAACTTGTATTTCCAGCGTTGCTCCTGGTTCCCACCAAACGGGGTAGTAATAGAACTGGGCTGCTTCATTTAATCCTAATTTTTTGTCGTCATAGGGACCAATCCACTCCGCTGCATCAATCGCTCCTCGCTCTAGTGCCAGAAAAATCTCGCCTCCTGGTAACACCTGAACGTTGACCCCAGGCGGGACATTACTTTACCGCCTAAGCCCGGAATACGTATTTGTGAACTACCAACACCATAATCTTTGATTATGGTGTTGGCTTCCAGCTTCAACAGCATTTGCCATCACAGAGGATTTGCGCCCCCCTGGCTGGTCTGACCTTGCCTCCACTGGCAGTCGCTTCCGTCCCAGAAGCGAGAACCCGTAATCCCTCATCCCGAATCTTGATAGAAGCATTTAT
>PXPT01000066.1 GCA_003021505.1 Cyanobacteria bacterium QS_4_48_99
CTTGCCATTGTTAAGGCTACGTGTTGAGCCGCAAGCAGGACAGGCAGGCGGAGAAACCGACATCAACCCATTGAGCTAACTTCGTCTATCCTTACATCTGTGGGACTACCTATCTGGCTAATCATAACTGGCTTAAGCAGTATCAGCCCGCCACGAAAGAAGTGATTGCTAACCTAGAGCAGGGAACAATTCCAGTTTTAGCCAGTCAGATAGATCGTTGTTCTGTTGTCTCTCACTCTCACTTAGTTGTTCTCTAAACAGAATGCCTTGCTGAGGCTGCACCCACCGGAGATGGGGGACGCGGGGATGGCAAAACAATTCAAAATTCAAATTTAAAAATTAGAAACTAGGTATTAGCAAGTTTAGTCGTTTAGTGGTATAGGTTTCACTTCTTACCAGTTAACTGTGTCAAGTCCACCTAAAATACCAAACGACTGGTACCTCATACCTATTCTTTGAATTTGGAGCGTTCGGAGCGAAGCGACGTGACCAACTCCCCTAAACCAGATAACCAACAAAAGCCAGAATCGACTTCTTCCACAGCTCCACGGCGGCGAAGGCTCTGGCTCTGGCTTGGTCTGGTTTTGCTAGTTGGCGTTGGGGGAGGAGTTGCCTATGGCTGGTTTTTCCTGCAGCGACAACTCACCCCGTTAGTAGAAAAAAATCTCTCTAACGCTGTTAATCGCCCCGTCGAGCTTGGTGATATCACCCGTTTCTCCCCCACAGGATTGCGGTTTGATTCTGCTTCTGTCCCCGCTACTGCTACTGATCCAGATCGCGCCTCTGCGGATGCAGTCGATGTCACATTTAACCCCTTGCTGCTGCTGACTCGCCGCACGCTGCAAATGGAGGTAACTCTGGTTAGACCAGATGCTTACATCGAACAAAATAAGCAGGGAGCCTGGATCACCACTCGGCTGAACAGAAAAAAGGGATTCCTAAAAATTGATTTGCAGCAAATCCAGCTAAGAGACGCAGATTTGGAACTGGTAGGGATGTCACCTCAAGGGAGACTTAACCCCCCCGTGGCAGTTGACCTCCCCTCTGCTCAGGCTAGTTTTCTCAACGATTACCAACTGATTCGGTTCAAGTTACAAGGGCATCTGCGCGACGCGCAAGGTGATAGCAAGTTTCAGATTGAAGGGGAAAGCCGCTCCAAACCCCAACACACCCAACTGAGCGTTTCGGGCAGAAACCTGGAGGTTGCCAAACTCGCTCGCTTAGTCCAGTCACCGATTAATATCCAAGCGGGTAAACTCGATGCCAATCTGGATGCCAAATTGCGCCCAGAGCAGCTTCCCTGGGTACAAGGAACCACCACTCTACAAAACGTAGCAGCGAAACTGCCCCAATTCCCCCAACCCTTTGCCCAAACCAATGCTCAACTCCGCTTTCAAGGTTCCCAGCTACGCTTGGATAGCTTGACTACTTCTTTTGGTGGGATTCAGGCTCAAGCCCGTGGAGTGATTGATTCCCAGTCCGGAATCGATCTTTCAGCCAACACGGAGTCCACCTCGCTCAGGGAGATTTTGCAAACCTTGGAGGTAAAAAAGCTCCCCGTACCAGTCTCAGGAGCCGCACGAGCTACTCTGCAAGCAACTGGCACGTTGCAAAACCCCATCGTTTCTGCCCAAGTCTTCACTACCAAGCCCACCCAGATTGACAAAGTGAACTTTGAAGCAATCAGGGCGAGTGCAGAGCTAGTCGATTCTACCCTCTCGATTAATAACTTTCAGGCGACTCCGACTGCTGGGGGTAAGCTCACCGGAGACGGGGCAGTAAAGCTGGGAAGCAAGGGATTGGTCTTTAACCTCCAGGCGAACAATCTTCCCGCAGAGGAGCTGGCTCGCCCCTATCTCACTAATTTACCTGTTCCTATGGAGTCGTTGGATGCCCAAACCCAAATTACAGGAAACTTAAGTAACCTCGAAAATCTCAACGCTCTCGGTTCTGCTACTCTCAACTTGGGAGAAGGAACCATTAAAGCCAGCGATATCAAAGTTGCTGATGGGCGCTGGCAGGGAAACTTACAAGCTGAGGAAGTGCAGCTCAAGCGTTTCGATCAGCTTCCGCCGCCACTCCAACAGGGGCAGCTCAATGGTAATTTTAGTGCCTCGGGAAGTCTGGCGAATTTTATCCCCAAAATGATTCGCGGCAAGGGGTCTGCTAACTTAGAGATTGCTGGAGGCACAGTTAATGCCACTCGCATCCAACTGAGAGAAGGTCGCTGGCAGACGAACGTACAAGCTCAGGGAGTTCAGTTGCAGCGCCTTTCTCCCCAACTTCCTTCCCAGCTCAGTGCTCCCTTATCGGGTAATTTAAACCTCTCAGGAAGTCTTGCAGCTTTTACACCCGAAACTATTCGCGGTAGTGGTTCAGCACGCCTGAATGTTGCGGGTGGGACTGTCCGAGCGATGAACTTGCAGCTTCAGAATGGAAACTGGCAAGCCCGGGTTAGCGCTAGCGGGGTGCAGCTAGAGCGGGTTTCCCCCCAAATTCCGCCCCAGTTAGCAGGATTACTGAGCGGCACGTTTGACCTCACAGGGGATCTGGATAATCTCACTCCCACAGGCATTAGCGCCGAGGGATCTGGACATTTACAAAATGTGGCAGGGGGAACGGTAACGGCAACAAATGTGCAACTTGATGAGGGCGAGTTCCAGGCGGTGGTGAGTCCAGAAAGCCTTCAGCTCCAGCGTTTGTCTAAAAATTTGCAAGGACCGGTATCTGGAAAGCTGGAAGTAGCAGGCGACCTCGCCAATCTTAGCCCAGCTGGGATTGAGGCAGAGGGTGAGTTGAATTTTCCCGACGGGGTGGCACTGATTGAGCGATCGCTAACCACGGAATTTCGCTGGACAGGTAAGCGATTGGAAATTCAGCAGGCAAAAGCAACTGGGTTCAATGCTAGCGGATTCGTTGAGGTTGACTTCGCCAATCAAGGGTTAGCAGCGATTGAGCAGTTTGATTTGGATGTGGATGCGGAGAGTCTCAACCTCGGGCAGTTACAGTTTCCTATAACGGATGCTGCTGCTGATGTGGTGGCAGGTTTAGCCAGTTTTGACGGAACAATTGTTGGAACTCCGGCAGCGCCTCGGGTTAACGGAGTGATCGCCCTACGGAATTTTGCTGTTAATGGTCTCGATTTTGACCCGCTACTGTCAGGACAAGTTAGTGCTATCCCGGGGCAAGGGCTTAATTTGCAACTAGTTGGGAAAAATGACCGCATTCAGTTGGCACTGGGAGAAGACTATCTCCCCACCTCCTTTTTCCTGCGGCGTGACGAAATTGTGGCACAGGGAAATCGGCAAGGAAACCTGCTGCTACTCGATGCCCAAAATTTGTCGATTGGTTTAATTCAAGAGATTGCGCCCTTGCAAAGTGCCCTAGTGATGCGGCGTGCGCTTGCCCCCCTCGCCTCCCAATCTCTCTCGGGAGAACTTTCTGCTGATCTGAGAGTTAACCTTAACACTTTGAATGTGGGGGGGAAAGTAGCGATCACTGACCCCGTTTTTGGTAAGATTAAAGGTGATCGCCTATTTGCTAGCTTCCAATATGGCGATGGAACTGCCATTCTCAACCAGGTTCAGTTTCAACAAGGTGACAGTCGTATCCGTGCCCGCGGGCGTGTTACCCAAACAGAACAGGGACCACAATTCCAAGCGGATGTGCAAGTCGCCCAGGGACAAGTTCAAGATCTCCTCGCTGCCGCGCAAATCCTCAACATTTCTGATTTCGGTGGTGGCATAGCTACCCCCAACTACGGCAATGCGGCCGATTTGGATATAGCTCCTATTGAGTTGGAACAAGCCTCCCTAGAAACTAAACTCCGTCGCCTCTCTGCGATCGAAGCCATTCTTCAGCAACAGCGCCAACAGCGCGAAAAATCCTCCCCTCTCCCCCAACTAGCAGAACTAAAAGGTGGTTTCAGCGGCACTGTAGAAGTCGCTGGCTCCCCCAATGAAGGCATCAACGCCGAATTTGACCTCCAAGGGGAAAAATGGCAGTGGGGTTCCTACACAGTCAACCGAGCGATCGCCCAAGGCAGCTTCAGCGATGGCGTTGTTACTCTCCAACCGTTTCGCCTCCAATCGAAAGACAGCCTGCTAAGCTTCTCCGGCACGCTAGGGGGCGAGAGGCAATCTGGTCAGTTGCGGCTAGTTCAAGTCCCCATCGCCCTGATTGGAGAAGTCATCGATTTACCATCAGCAATCGGTTTTAGTGGGTTTGTCAATGCCACAGCCACTCTTGCTGGTAGCCGAGACAATCCCAGCGCTCGGGGAGAACTAACCCTTGTAGATGCTACCCTTAACCAAATCCCTGTTTCTTCGGTGGAAGGAAGCTTCAGTTACAACGATGCCCGCCTCAACTTCTTTGCCGAAAGTCTCCTCACTGCGAATTCTGATCCCCTAACACTCTCGGGTAGCCTTCCCTACAAGCTGCCTTTTGCCAAGCAAAAACCCGAAAGCAACGAACTTAACCTCCAGGTCAATGTCCAAGACGAAGGACTTGCCATATTAAATGTTCTTACCAAGCAGCAAGTAAGCTGGGTTAGAGGAGATGGGAAGGTGCAGCTAGATATTTCGGGAAGCTTTGACCCAGAAAAAGGTCGCCCCACTAAACTCCTTACTGAGGGTGTCGCTACTGTCCAAGATGCCACCCTTCAGGCAAAAGCGCTGCCAGAACCCCTCACTGACGTAACAGGCAAAATCTTGTTCGATTTGAACAGTATCAGCGTGCAAAGCCTGCGGGGTAAATTCAGCGGTGGCGAAGTGGCGGTGGCGGGAACCTTGCCAATTTTCCAACCGACACCGCAATCCACCCCTCTGACCGTGAGACTCGACCCCATAGCGCTCGACCTGGAAGGACTGTACAAGGGCGGCGTCCAAGGAAACATTCAGGTCTCGGGCGCTGTCTTGGAACCCGAAATTGCCGGAAAAGTGAAGTTATTTGACGGAAGAGTGCAACTAACCCAAGCTGATGGTGCTGGTAGTGCTGGTGGTGGAGTTGGTAACCGAGGAGATTCAGCGGGAATTAGAGACGCGATTGAGTTTAATGACTTGCAAATTGAGCTTGGGAATGATGTCCGAGTTGTGCGCTCTCCCATTATCGACATCCTTGCCAGTGGCAACCTGAACCTGAGTGGTTCCCTAGATAACCTTCGTCCCCAAGGTAGCATTAAGCTACAGCGTGGTCAGATCAACCTTTTTACAACCCAGTTCCAGTTGGTCAAGGACTATGGAAATACAGTTCAGTTTACTCCTGCTCAAGGACTCAACCCAGAGCTGGATTTACGCCTCGCTGCCTCGGTGTTTGAGACCACGCGCAAGCCCATTCCCTCTGACCCCACAGCCAATGAGTTTAGGGATATTCCCGCCACTAACTTGGGGACTTTACAAACCATTAAGGTCAACGCCAATGTGGACGGAAAAGTTAGTCAGCTCAAACAGAGCCTAGAATTGAGCAGTAATCCCTCCCGCAATGAGACAGAAATTGTTGCCCTTTTGGGTGGCGGTTTCGTCAACGCCTTCGCTGGGGCAGAGGGTGCACTAGGGTTAGCGAACATAGCAAGTTCGGCATTCTTGGGGGGGATTCAAAATACTATTGGCAATGCCTTTGGGTTGAGCGAATTTCGTCTCTTCCCAACCTTGGTGACTGACGAAGAAGCTAGCACGTCCGTGCTGGGGTTGGGGGCAGAAGTGGGCGTGGACATCAGCGAAAATTTATCGGCTTCTGTGTTGCGGATCTTGACTAGCGACAAGCCCTTTCAGTATGGTATCCGCTACCGTTTAGACAAGAATATCCTCCTGCGTGGCTCTACTGACTTCTCCGGCGACAGCAGGGCGGTAGTTGAATATGAATTGCGGTTTGAGAGGTGATTGATAGAGAGAAGTTAGGTGAGACAGTTGAGGTTATAGCGATGAAAAAAAAGCCGCAGAGCGTTCTCGTGCATCAACTCTGACTTTGAGAATGATAAAGTTCTTCTCACAAAGCGTGCTAGTCGTTGACGTAGTGTGTTGTTCCAACGTTCAACGTGAGCCGTCAGCCCCGTGTTTTTACTAACCGGTAGTGCTGTTATTGTCGAATCACGAGTTGATACGCTTGCCAAAAGGCAGTGTAGCAAAGACCGTGACGATAGCTTTGGGCTAATCGCAGTCATTTCTGAAAATCTCTGAAAATCTTTTGTATTGAAGGTTAATAAATAATCAATTTGATGAACAATCATTGCTGCAACGAGACGAGAATCATGGGTTTGTTTTCCGACAACCTGATATAGTAATCCTAAATGATCTCAGAGAAAGCATGATAGGTACTCAAATCAGGCAGGGTAAATCATCGCTGCTGAAGGAACAGCTCCAAGAGCTTCTTCCTAAATGGGAAAG
>PXPT01000067.1 GCA_003021505.1 Cyanobacteria bacterium QS_4_48_99
GAAGCGTTGGCCACAAGCACGGCATCAGTAGCGTTGCTGTCGTTGGCATGGGCGGGTGGCGGAACCATTTTTCACTGTCTGCTCACTTTGGCAATGGGGGGATCTCATAGGCTAGAACTTATGCGGCAAAATCATTCTAGCCATCACCCTTTAGGCAACCAGTGCCGATAAGTTTGCCTCATTCAGGTTAGCTGCACTGAGCCTGAATTAGTTTCGTACCGTCTAACTTGGCTTTGCTGAGGTTCGCGCCACTGAAGTTAACTTCACTTAACTCTGCACCAATCAGGTTAATTGAGTGTAGATTTGCTCCTTGCAAGTTAGCCCCAGATGGATTAACTCGCTCTAATTCAGCGCCAGTAAGATTTGCCTCTGACAACGACGCATTAGGAGCAATTAAGTAAGCACCTGCTTTGAGAGGATCGAAACCTGCGGGAAAAACGGTTGCCTGATTGTAAATAGCATGTTGGAGATTTGCGCCTTGAAGGTTCGCCTCTTCTAAATTGGCATCAAAAAGATTTGCGTGACTTAAACTCGCTTTGCTCAAGTCTGCTTTGAGTATTGCTTCCTTCAAATTTGCTCTACTCAGGTTGGCCCCACTCAGATTAGCTCCATTCAGGTTTACCGACTTCGACCATGATAGATTGACTCCGATTAAGTTAGCTTTCTCTAAGTTGGTGACACTGAGAATTACTTTCCTCAAGTCGGCTCTTTCGAGGTTTGCCTCACCGAGGTTTGTCTTCGACAAATCTGCCTCACAAAGTTTAGCTCCTCTCAAATCCGCTCCACTCAGATTTCCGTAAGCAAAGCTTGTTTTTTCTAGTTTCGCTCTGATCAGGTTGGCTTGGCTCAGATTGAGTGGATTCTGATGAGAAGTCAGGTTTTTTAGTGAAATTGACTTTGGAAGGTTAATTTCAGTGAAATCCCGTTGTCCCTCGTTAAACCGCTCTAAAAAATTTTCAGCACTAATCGCTGAGGCTTGACTCTCATCGGCAAAAGCATCAATCTCTTCCTTTGCCGAATCTTCATTATTATCAAGAACTACAGCATTAGTTAGCGCGGGATTCTCGCTGGAAGCCATTGGCTGCAAAATTTCTAGCTGTTGCCAAGGGATAACTGCCTCGGATAGCTTCGCCATTTCTGCCTGCAAGGCTTCCAAGTGTGACAACTCAGGGCGGGTGTTAAAGGCTTCACTGAGACCATCTAACTCGTGTTTTACTCTGACAGTGTGGTTGTCAACTTTATCGATCCGCTTCTCAAGCTGTGCGAGTGTCGAAACTAGATAGGCGATCGCCTCTTTTTCCTCGCTCATTTTTGGGGTTTTTGTTAATCTGAAAATTGTAAATTCCTTTGATTGTTTGTACCCAAATTGGCAAGTAATGAAGCAAAAAAATCACTGATCTGATCGAGTGGACTGATCTGATTGCGTGGCTCGCCGCTTTAACTTCACCGACTCGGAACGGGGCAACAAATCAAAGACTTCTCGAAATTTGTCGTCTACATCCTCGAAAGCAACTTGTCCCTTACCGTTAAAAACCACTTCCCCCTTTTGGTCAATTAAAATAGTCTGCGGGACGACACCTTCATAATAATATCCCGGTTCCTTGGGAGTATGGCTGGATTTCACCGGAAGCTTATCCACGCTAACTGGAATAAAGTCGGCTACTCGACCATAATATTGTTGTAGTTGGGAGACTACTCGGGAGTATTGCTTACTATCGCTGCTGTCATCAATATAGAATACGAGCAGTGTGGGGTTTTCTCGTTTCAGTGACTCCTCTAGCGTCACTTGTGGTGGTACTAAGGAGCCATTCCCAGCATAGAGGGCGAAGATGTTGCCCTCATAGCGATCGTCGTCGATACTCGCTAGTGCTGGTGGCGTGCCCAACAGCAGAAGGCTGGTTAATCCGGCAATTAGAGTGTACAGGCAAAGGTTACGCCATTGCCTCCAGAATTGGCGAAGCGTAACTGAAGTAAAGCGCAAAGGTAGTAATTGCAAGAAATTCATAAAATCCTTCGGTTGAATCGCTATTTTCACGGTAAGAGTCCTAAAATGGCTCTTCATTATTTAATTTTGACCAGTGGTCGCGTGTCGTACTCCGTAGTCTTCCGGTAACCCCCGTAAGGAATCCTATGCGTTCGTAAGAGGTTCTCAACCCGAAGGTCAGAGTAATCTGCAACGAGTAATGCCAAGAGACTTTTTGTAAAAAATTATCAAGGAGACTCTCGGTTTATGTCAAAAAAAATACAGATTTTGTAAAAAATAATTAACCCTAAATTGTTTGTTTCCATTCAATTTAACAGTCAAGACCCTTTATTTTTTTATATAAATGGCTTCTATTGTCGTAATTAAACTTCATTTTCGGTTTCCCAAATGCGACACTCTTGGTAAGCTTTTCTTTGAACACAAAAAAAGGATTAGCGAGTTGGGCGTGACTTGACTTCTCGCAAAACCAACCTCCTCGACTAACCAGACTGGGTTTATTTGAGGATTTGCATATAACCACACTTTTACACTCATGGAGACTTGAAAAAAATGGCTAAACCAGATTTTGCGAAAGGGAAGGGCAATGGAAAGGCGAACGGAAAGGCAAAAGGTAACGCGAACAGGAAACCGGATTCTACAATTGGGAAACCAGATCTTACGATTGAATTCGATTCCGTTAGAGCGCCCGAACTCTTTCCTGATGAAAAGGGTCAAGTAAAACTTGATGCCAGCAACGTTGGCGAAGAGAGATACAAAGGAGCACTAGAAATCAGCCTCTACGCCTCGACGAACCAGAATCTCGATTTACCTGCATCGGAGAACCCAGAACTCGGCAATCCCAGTAGCGATGAGCTACTAGGCACTTTGTCGAAGACCAATGTTAACTTGAAACCCGACAAGCCCACAAACTTCAACCTGAACTTTGCGACTCCTAAGGTTCGTACTGCTTCTAATGCGTCGCCTGGTGCCTACTATCTGTTTGCCGAAATTGACTCCGGCAAAGTCGTAGACGAAAGCAATGAAGACAACAATGGCAGAAACAATCCACAGTTTGTTTCTGCGGATGGGACTGGTCCCATTCTCGATTGGAATGCGACGCTGCTTAATGCCATCCAGTCTAGTACGGATTTGAGTGGAGAGCCTCCCTACGCAGCATACAATAGCGCGCTCGCTCATGGGTCAATGTTTGATGCAGTCAATGTGGTTGAGCAAGATTACACGTCTTACGTTGTCAGCAAGGAAGATGCTGTAACCGAAGGAATAGACGTTGAGAATGCCTCGCCAGAAGCTGCAGCAGTCGAAGCCGCGTACCAATCACTGATTGAGCTGTACCCAGACCAAAAAGCAACGTTCGACAAACAGCGGCAAAGGTCACTAGATGAAATCTCGGACGGGGAGTTCGAGGACAACGGTGTTGCTTTAGGAAATTTTGTTGCTGAACAAGTCCTTGCCTCGCGCAGTGACGAGAATCCTGAGAATGTGGACATGGAATACAAGCAGCAGCCAGAACTGGGAATTTGGCGACCCACTCCCACCCGTGGGGAGACAGCCCCAGATAAGGGGTCAGCATTATTGCCAGGCTGGAGCGACACAGTTTCTCCCTTTGCGATTCCTGAGGACGTTAATGGGTTTCATGAGAACTTCGAGATCAGCGATGATAACCTCGGGATAAGCGGTCCCCCATCGATTAATAGCAAGAAATACGCTAAAGAAATTGAGGAAGTCCGAAAGGTAGGCGCGTTTGAAGACACTGAGGTAACAGAACGCACTAGCACCGCCGAGCAGCGCGAAATCGCTAATTTCTGGTCTTATGACCGCCTCAACACCTTTAGACCTCAAGGTCAGTGGGGTATGATTGCTCAAGATGTCTCCCTAGATGAGGGGTTAACACTATCGGAAAACGCCCGTTTGTTTGGACAACTGCATTTTGCCTTGGCTGATGCTGGCATCTCGGCATGGTTTCAAAAGTACGAGTCCAATCAATGGCGACCGATTACTGCCATCAGAGAAGCAGCCACCAATCCTGAATATAATCCAGAAGGAATTACTGGCGATGCGGAATGGGAGCCGTTTCTAGATAATCCTCCTTTCCCCGACTACACTTCAGGGCATTCGACTTTCTCTGGTGCTGCTGCCGAAATCTTGACGAACACATTCGGCGAAAATTACAGTTTTGAGGCTACTTCACAAGATGTCGGTGGCGTAGCTCGTTCCTATGACAGCTTTGACGAGGCAGCCAAGGAGGTTGCCCTCAGCCGCATTTACGGTGGAGTTCATACCCGCTCATCCAGTTTCGAGGGGCTGGAAGCAGGTCATGCTGTGGGCAGCGAGGTTTATGGGGAACTCTTAACGCCAGTTGATGCCAGTATGTAAAGCCTAGTAGGGAACCTAATTCAGAACCGAAGATAAAACCCTCAGGACTTACCCATCTGGTACTTTCACCAAGCCTCTTCTCTACTCTGGTGTGTTCTCTGTGCCTGGTATGGTTGGTTATTACATGAAATTGTTCGTAAGTCCTGACACCCTTTTCACCACGCGAGAGAACTCAGTATAATGCCTCTGGATTTCTGCGCTTGTTGCTCGGAGTTAAAATCACCGCGAATGTGAGCATTAATTCAAGGTACGTGGGGGGTGGGAATAAATATGCGGTTGGTAGATAGATTACGTCTGGGTTGGGCAGTAGCTGTGGCGAAGACGGTGACTGCTGGAGTGCATTGGTTACGCCTCGGTGCTGCTAGTGTTTTACCCGGCGAAATTGCCCGTCGCATTCATCCCAATCTTCTGCCTCTGCTGGGTGAACAGGTAACTCAGGGGGTAATTCTGATTGTGGGAACCAATGGTAAGACTACCACATCCCTCCTGCTGCGAACGATTTTGGAAGCGGAGGGGGCAAGCGTTGCTCACAATGCAACAGGTGCAAATTTGATCAATGGGTTGATTACGGCACTGTTGGCAAATACCAACCTGATTGGTAAGCTCAAGGCTGATTACGCCATTCTAGAAGTCGATGAGAACGTGCTTCCGCTAGTTTTGCGAGACTGTCAGCCTCAATTTATCCTAGGCTTGAATTTGTTTCGCGATCAACTGGATCGCTACGGGGAAGTTGATGTGATTAGTCAGCGTTGGCAGCAGGCAATTACTCCCCAGCCCAAAGATACCACTATTATTCTCAATGCCGATGACCCCACCCTCTCCTATTTAGGTCAACAACTCCCCCAACGCGTCTTATTCTTTGGTTTAAGCGAACCACATCTTTATCTTGAGGAAATTCCCCACGCGGTTGATTCCATTTACTGCCCTCGCTGTGGGCATTCCCTCGACTACGAAGGCGTTTACTTGTCTCATCAGGGAGATTTTCACTGTCCCAGTTGTGGCTTTCAAAAAAGTCAGCCTTCCCTCGATAGCCAAGAATTTCCCCAGATTTTGATTGGCGTTTACAACAAATACAATAGTCTCGCAGCCGGATTAGTTGCCCAAGAAATCGGGATTCCTATCCCGAAAATTTATGACACTATTAAAAACTTCCGGGCTGCGTTTGGTAGGGCAGAAGAACTTCAAGTTGATAATCAAAAAGTGCGGATTTTGTTATCTAAAAATCCTGTGGGTATGAATGAAACTATACGTGCTGTAGCCGACTGTAATGGAGCTGGCGATACTTCCACAACGCTGCTGGTACTGAACGATCGCATCCCGGATGGAACGGACGTATCTTGGATTTGGGATGTGGATACGGAGAAGCTGGTGGCATCAGGTGGAACAGTTATTGTGAGTGGCGATCGCGTTTATGATATGGCACTACGTTTACAATATAGTCGCGACACCATCGATAATGATTTCCAACTAATTGTCAAAGAAAATTTACAAGAAGCGACTACAACAGCTTTAAAACATAGCCCAGCTAACCAAACCCTCCACATTCTTCCCACCTACTCCGCCATGCTAGAAGTCCGGGAACTGCTGACAGGGCGTAAAATCTTGTAGTATTAAGTCCGGTTAAATACCCATGGTTAGACAGACACGGAGACGCGGAGAGTTTTTTTTGTGGGTGATCAAACGGATTTGATCTAATATCAATTCTCTAAATATAGCAGCGAGCTAAGGAGAGTTTAAATCAAGGGAGAGTCTAGTTTGATGAGTTTTTGGTTGTGGCAGTTGCATACAGTAAAGAACTTGGTGAAGGTGCCTTGCGGTTGAGGGCGAGTGGAAGGTCGATTAGCCGAGTTAGTGAGCTACTGGATGTGAGTCGTCCTACCCTCCATAAGTGGCGTAACCAAGTGGAACAGACAGCTAGAGTGGAAGCGCAACCCCCTCGTGCTCCCATTCCCCAGCAACAAATAGAAGATGGGCAAGCGTTTCGAGAATTGGTGGCTCCACATGGCGAACTGACTAC
>PXPT01000068.1 GCA_003021505.1 Cyanobacteria bacterium QS_4_48_99
TGGAAAGTAACCTACGAATTCTGCTCATGCACCTACTAAAGCATCGCTACCAGCCAGATAAATGCACAAATAGTTGGCGCTCAACCATTAGAGAGCATCGACTGAGATGGTCAAAAGCTTTCAGGGATAGCCCCAGTCTGAAAAATTATTACTGGAAATGCTTTGATGAATGCTATAAAGATGCTAAAAGGCTAGCAGCAGATGAGAGTGGAGTTGCGATCGCAACCTTCCCCGCCGAGTGCCCATTTAATCCTAACCAGGTGCTAGATAGCGAGTGTTTACCAGAGTAGACAGAAGAAACAGCGACTCTCCCCAACTCTATGTGTCCTCTGCCCCTGGTGTGGTTTTACATATTCCCAGTTGCATCCCTATACCCTTACCTCAGAAAATAGAAAGGGTGTCATCTTAGTGGTAAGGAATGGCAGTTGCAATTGATTTCGGAACAAGCAACACAGTAATCACTCGCTGGAACGCCGCAACGCAGCAGGTGGAGACAATCAGTTTACCAGGGCTTTCCCAGCAGCTAGGTGAGAATCCCCCTCTGATTCCCAGTCTGGTTTATGTAGAAGATGCTGGTTCCCCGAAAGTAACTATCGGACAGGCAGTGCGTGATCGCGGTTTAGATTTAAGAGGTGATCCCCGCTTTTTCCGTGGCTTTAAACGCGGCATTGGGGCGCAAGTTCAGGGCTTCCTCCCGGAATTGGATGGCAACATTGTCAACTTTGAGCAAGTCGGGCAGTGGTTTTTAACGCAACTAATCGAAAAGCTCCAGGATGACACCTCCGACACGGAATCTTTAGTCTTAACCGTGCCTGTAGATAGTTTTGAAGCCTATCGCCACTGGCTGAGTCAGGTTTGCCAATCTCTCCCGGTAGAGCAGGTGCGGATGTTGGATGAGCCTACCGCTGCTGCCCTGGGGTATGGCACCACAGATGAGGATGTCTTGCTGGTAGTCGATTTTGGGGGAGGGACTATCGATTTGTCCCTAGTACAGCTCGGCTTAAGTGAGAGCAGCGGCAAAAAGCCCCTAGGTTACATCCTTAAGTGGGGCGAGAAAATGTTGGGGGAAAGTTCCGGGCAACGCCCAAAAACTGCTCGCGTACTCGCCAAGGCAGGGGGAAATCTGGGAGGCTCTGATCTCGATAGCTGGTTAGTGGACTATTTTAATCAGACTCAGGGATTGCCAAAATCTACCCTCACCACTCGCTTGGCAGAGCGTCTTAAAATTCAATTATCCTCGCAAACCGAGGCAAAGGAAGTCTATTTTAATGATGAAACCCTCGAAAGTTATGAGTTGGCATTAGATCGCGCCTGCTTTGAAACTATCCTCGCAGAACATCAGTTTTTTGAACAACTGGATGATTTGATGTCTCAGGTACTACAGCAAGGGCGAAGTAACGGGATAGAAGCTTCCGAGATTAAGGCAGTGTTATTGGTGGGGGGAACAGTGCAAATCCCTGCCATTCAAAATTGGGTGCAGCAATACTTCCAGTCTGATCAAATTCGCTGCGAAAAACCGTTTACCGCGATCGCCTCGGGCGCACTCCAGCTTGCCCAAGGGTTTCAACTCCAGGACTTCCTATATCATAGCTACGGCATCCGCTACTGGAACCGTCGGGAAAATCGCCATAGCTGGCATCCCATCATTAAAGCGGGACAGCCTTACCCCATGAGCAACCCAGTGGAACTGAACCTGGGAGCCTCCGTAGATAATCAACCCAGTATCGAATTAATTATTGGGGAAATGGGCGCAGAAACCGGAAGTACCGAAGTTTATTTTGATGGTGATCGCTTAGTAACTCGCTCTGTTGATACCCCAGAAAGCAATGTTCAACCCCTCAATGATCGCGATGGTGCTAGAACTATTGCCCAACTTAGCCCCTTGGGATATCCAGGCAGCGATCGCATTAAAGTCCAATTCCGCGTCGATGAGCAACGAACACTACGCATTACCGTTGAAGATCTCCTCACCCAACAAACGTTATTAAATAATCAGGTAGTCGCCGAGTTAAGTTAACTACGAATTACGAACTACGAATTACGAATTACTAATTGGTGGTAAAAACTCTTAGCTCGCTCGGCAATTCCTTCCCAATCTCTAGCAGCTACTAGTTGCTTCCGGAACAATTGACTGGAAAGTCCCACAGCGATAGCTCCTGCTTCTAGAAATCCCCCTGCATTTTCTTTAGTAACTCCACTAGTAGGAATGAGTGGAATTTGACCTAAAGGATCTTGCAGGTTTTTAATATAATTTACCCCTCCTACAGACTGCACGGGAAACACTTTTACGCAACTGGCTCCTGCTTGCCAAGCCGTAACAATTTCGGTAGGAGAAAGCGCACCCGGAATTATGGGAACACCTGCCTCAACAGCGGCTTGAATTAATGCTGAGTCAACGTGGGGACAAAAGAGGAATTGAGCGCCAGAAGCGATCGCTTCTCGTAACTGGTTGAGATCTAATATCGTGCCAGCACCAATTGTAGCCGATGGTAATTCCGAGCGTAGCTGGCGAACTAACTCCGCAGGTTGGTCACTATTCCAAGTAATTTCAATAAGCTGCATTCCCCCAGAACTGACCGCCTTTGCCATTTGCGAACCAAGTTCTAATTGGGGGTAACGAATCACTGCGATCGCTCTGTGTTTTTGAAGTTGCGTTAGCCAAGAATCAGCAAACATAGTTAGTAGCATGGGCTGTCGTTTTTCATCTTAGCGATGTCTGTAGGACACATCGCTTTACCCCTTCTAACTCTTTATGCTGCTGATGGAAGCATCGTTCATATTAAGCAAAAATTCCCATGAATGACCAAAGAGTTAAGTTACTTCACTCACTGCTAGATTTAGAGAAACCGACATCACAGATTGTTCCCTCCTTAAATGCTTGTGGCTGGGACAGCGATCGCGAATTGCTAACGCTCACCAGACACGAAGTTGCAATGGTTCTGAGGCGATATTTAAACAATCAACTTTCAGCAAAAGAAGTAGAATAATGGGCTAACGCGATCGAAAGAAGGGAAGATGTTGGTTATGAAAGTGATTTTGAACGACTCCTTGATGAAGCCATTGACCAACTCGCTAATCCAGTTCTAACCCTTCCTTTATCTCATCAGGTAGCGAAAGAATGGCTGAAGCAACTCAGTTAATGAGGGTAAATGTCTGAACCATTTGCCCACCGAGTTCTAATTGGGGGAACGAATTACTGCGATCGCTCGTTGTTGTTGAAGTTGCGTTAGCCAAGAATCAGTATACATGGTTAATAGGCATGGGGCCGCGATCAATTTCATTTCACTATGGTACGCCAAGCGCGGCAGGAGGAAGCGTCAAACGCCTATAGCGTGAGGAAAGGTTAAAGGAAAGTTGTTCTCTTTGCCCTTTTAACCCTTACCCGCCCCAAAGGGGTTATTCCAAGGCTGTTTGTCAAGAAACCATCACCCCATCCTCAATCTTCCTTTAGGTAGAGAAGTATTAAGGTAGTCCTGTAGAAGTAGTGATGGAAGTCTAAACGGCTAAAGAAGCATTGTAATGATGAACAAAATTCCAAATGGCTCCTAGGTGATTTTCCCACTTTTTAGAAAAGGATAAAGTCTTCCTGACCAAACGAACAATTCTTTGGCGAAGCGTATTATTAAATCTTTAGATCACGTTAGTTAAACCAGTTTCTTTTCCAACAGCTCCATTTCTGTTGTGAGAAAACACTTTAGCATAAGGTTCCCAGAAATCCGTGTAGCAAACAGGCCTTGTCGGTAAATCCCTGGAAGGGAGTTCCATCATCCTATTGCTCCGGACTCTCCTCGTTCACCGTTGGTGTTCACCAACAATTTATTTCGTGTTGACATTCAAGGCTAACCAAATCCATGGTTTGTTCTCTTTGTTTCCAACAAACGACCAAACTTCGTCACATTGAAGAATTATTTTTCCTTTTTTTTTGAGTTGAGCTGCGCTTTTCGAGGATTTTATAATAGTGAAAATTGACATATTTTGCAGCCATTTTTTAGAAACATTGGCAATTTAGCGATTGCAGCTAAACTGATTTTTTTCTAGTAAGAGCTCATCAATCAATTTTTTGGTTTGGGAGAGCTTGTTTTATTGAAATGATCTTGAAGGAACTGTAGTCCACAGGCAAGGGCACTGAAGTTTGTTTTTTTGTGATAAGTGCTACCGTTATTTATTGTTCGATTAGGCTCACAATTTGGACAAAACAATAGTGATTCTGAGATCAGACCAAAAAGGATTTAAGCATTTGTATTATTGACTATATAATTCTGTCGATTTTCCTGGTATCCTCGTCTTTAGATGTTATTTTTGAGTGTTTAAAATTTTAATTATTTGTCCAACTATAACGATACTACATTAGTAAAATTCATTTATCACTACGTTTTTAGTATTACCCAGAAGTAAAAGAAAAGGAAACTATTCGTTTCTTAGAAGAACATTTAGCCCTTAATCGCAGCAAGCAGAAAGTGGGCGAAGTGGTAGTTCGCAAAGAAATTGAAAATCGCGTGGTGCAAGTGCGGCGAAAGAAGTTGATTGTCGAACAAGTTAGCCCAACGCACCAACAACTAGCAGAAATCGATTTAGGTGATGGAGAAGTTACTGGTGTCGAGTCGGCGGAAGAAGAGAGTGCAAAGGAGCAACCTACAGTCCGAGGCGAGTTTCTCACACTTCATGCTGCTATTGACATTTTAAAAGCGATCGCTGGCCAACAACGACACGGATGTGCCCAGGTGAGAGTGGAACTAGTCCTCGAAGATTCTCAATTCCAGCAAACTTACCAGAGAATGTTTGACTGCTCTACAGGCAAGTTCCCGAATATTTCATAAGTGCGAGAGTCTAACTCTTGTTAGGATCAAAGTGACTGATTCTGAATTAGAACTCGTCCTATATGTCCTCAACTGCAACTTCTCAACCAGCCAATCTTGACCGCATCGTACAGCGCTTTAAGCGGCGCTCAAATCCGAAGCAGCGCTATCAGCAACTTCTTTGGTATGCCAAGCGGCTTCAGGAGATGCCAGAGGAAAACAAATCTCAGGAAAATAAAGTTCCTGGCTGCGTTTCCCAGGTTTATATCACTGCCAACTTAGAGGATGGAAAAGTCTGGTATCAGGGAGATTCTGATGCCCAGCTCGTCAAAGGATTAGTTGCCTTATTAATCGAGGGGCTTAACGGCTCGACACCAGAAGAGATTTTGCAAGTCTCCCCAGATTTTATCGAAGAAACGGGGCTAAAAGTCAGCCTCACTCCTTCCCGTGCCAATGGCTTTTACAATATCTTCCAAACCATGAAAAAGAAGGCACTAGGATTTCAAATGGGCGATTCTACCCAGCCAGCTAACTAATCAAACCCACACCGAACTTAAACAGCCAGCTAACCGCATCACTACTGGCTTAAGCACGGTAATGACTCGCTAAGGTGTCGCAGATTCCCTGCCAGTGCGCGACCACCCCAAGCAATCAAAAAATTCCCCGAAAATGCCTTTCGGGGTAAGGAGTTGTCTCGGTTAGGATAATTGCGAATTTGAAGGTTCCTCTTCCGAGATAGCGCGAGAACAAGCCCAATCACTCGGGAGTGAAGAAGGCCATCCCATCCGCAACGCCTCTGGGCAAATTGTCATGACATTAAGCTGACAGTCGATAAGCTGTAGCCCTTCTCTTTCAGCTTGTCTGAGACTCTGTTTCAAAACTGAGTCACTGTTGAACTCAATCGTACGATTGCACTGAATGCAAACGACATGATGGTGATGATGCGGGTGAGGCTGATGGAGTTCGTAATGTTTATGTCCTTCAGCTAACTCTAGCTCACGCAGGATTCCCATGCGCGTCATCAACTTAACACTGCGATAAATCGTGGATAAGCTAATCGGTTCACCCCGCTGCTCAAGGAGATGAAAGAGTTCTTCTGCGCTGAGATGGTTCCCCCGCGGAAGGTTTTGAAAGACGTGAAGAATCTTCTCTCGTTGTGGGGTTAAACGCCAACCTCTGGAATTGAGTTCGGCTTTTAGGGAAGTCGTAGTATAGGGAGGCATACTTACATGCCCTCTCAAGAAACTCTGTATATTGACAATGATAATCGCCAGCAGTGCCTTTTCGCAACAAATTGAGATAATTGAGAAAAAGTATCAGAAATCCTGGGACGAGACTGGACAAATCGCTTTGATAGCGGCCACAGAAAAAACCGTCCCCTTCCAGGAGACGGGAGAAAAACAAAAATGAGTTGAAATACTCGGGGCAAACTTCGTCTGTGCTTAGGGAAACAAAGCACAAACGCTCAGAAACGGATTAATAATCCATCTCGCCAGCGCCAGCAGACTGTTTCTCCTGCTCGGCTTGTTCGACGACAATACACTCAGTGGTCAGCACCATACTGGCAATACTGG
>PXPT01000069.1 GCA_003021505.1 Cyanobacteria bacterium QS_4_48_99
AAAAAAGCTCGCTGAGCGGTTTTGAGATCGGGGAAAGTATCTGGATTTAGTTCCGTGCTTTCTAGACTCTCCCGTAGAAGCGAGAATCCCCATGCCTTTAGGCTGGGGAGTGTCAACAAACCGCTACTAATAGCTAATGGCTAATGGTTAATGGCAGGCAAACTACGCTTAGCAAACTCTCCCACTTATTAGGGAGAAAATGAGCTTAATTTGTCAAGAGCAACTCAACCGAAATAATTGAAGTCCTCTAGTAGTAGGGGGCTTTTTTTGTATTCGGGATCACAAAAGCTGCTTCCAGTCTCTTGTAGGTTTAAATTCAGTGTTTTTTGAGAGTGTGAAGGAGATGGGAAGCCGATGAAAAATTCAATTAGGCGTTTCTTGTTCCGTCATGGGTCATAGTTAATGGGAACAGTAGTAGGAGTAACGCTGTTGTGGGGATTTTACGGAACTCTACTCCCAGGTGCTAGCACTGCTCAAACCACTCAGATCGTAGAGTCTGAACCAGAGAACCTCATATGGGGGAAGTTATATAACCCCGATAGCGAGCCGGTTTTGCGGGTGGAATCAGGTGATCGCGTTGCCATGCAGACTATTTCCCACGAGGGGATTTTGCCAGATCAGGGAGAGACTGTAGAGTTTTTAACCGAGGCAGGAATTGCTAAAGAGAATATTCTGCTTGCGACTCTATAAGATACACCTTGGTTGAAATCGGGGAAAGGGAAAGGGGGTGCATGTTAAAAGGAATCTTCCCTTCCCCCTTAACCCTTGCCCTTTCATCGAAGTCGTGGGAAACGCTGTACTTCCTAGAGATGCTTGCCTGCTGTAGGACTGATTTTGTTGTTGCTTGGGCTCATGCGATCACTCCGGTTCAAGTCTGCAAGGCGTGTAACTGGGCATACGTGCCTTGGTTTGCTAGCAATTGCTCGTGGTTGCCAATTTCTACCATGCGTCCTTGTTCTAACACCACGATGCGATCCGCTTTACGGATTGTGGAGAGACGATGGGCAACCACAAAGGTGGTGCGGTTCCAGATTAATTGCTCCAAAGCCTCCTGAATCAAAGCTTCTGAGGCAGTATCGAGGGAGGCAGTTGCTTCGTCTAGGATTAGTACGCGCGGGTTGCGAATAATGGCGCGAGCGATCGCAATGCGTTGCCGCTGCCCACCGGAGAGCTTTGCCCCGTTCTCGCCAATTAGGGTATCGAGTCCCTGGGGGAGTTCGCCGATAAATTCGTGAGCGTTCGCATCCTTAACCGCCTGCCATAATCGCTCCTCATCTATATAGTCAGCACCATACAAAATATTCTCCCTAACCGTTCCCTCAAACAGAGTCGTCTCTTGGGAAACAACTGAGAGAAATTGTCTATACGTCCGCAAGTCAAGGTTATTCAGATCGCAACCATCGAGTCGAATTTTTCCCTCGCTTGGGCGCAAGAAACCCACGACAAGGTTAATCAGGGTGGATTTGCCCGCCCCCGATGGTCCTACAATCGCGATTGTCTCGCCAGGTTCGACATGGATAGAGAAGTCCTTGATGGAAAACTTTTCGCTTTCGGGATAGGCAAAACTAACTGAGTCAAATGTAAATCTGCCCCGCACCTCTTGCACAGGTGCTTTACCCTGATTGTGTTCGAGGTCCGGACACTCTAAGACTTCACCAACTGAGCGGATGGACTCAAACCCCTTACCAAGCTGCGGAAATACTGTCATAATCTGCACTACCCCGCCAGTGAGCGAATCGAAATAGCCAGTTAGCAACACCACATCCCCAGCCGTAATCCCCAGTTCTCCTGTGTAGGCTAACGCTGCGGCGCTAAACAAGCAGACTCCATTCAGTAACCGCAATGTCACCCAGGAAGAGGCATTGGTGACAGCGTTGATGGAATCGAGCCGCACACCAGCCCCTTGGACATTTTTGAGGCGACTTTCAATCCTCTCTAGTGCGGTATTCTCTGTGCCGTGCGCTCGCGTGACGGGAATGAGCTTAATCATCTCGATTAGGCGTGCCGACATTTCTTCTGTCTGTCGCCGAAACACGCGATTGCGATCGCGGATGGGTTCTTTGAATGTTCGCACCAAAATAACGGCAGCCGGGATAGTACCTAAATAGAATATCAAAAACCAGGGGGCACGAACGGCTGTCACCCCGATGGCAATTAAGATGGTAAGCGCAGTCGAGGGCAAAAATTGGAAGAGATGATTGGTAAGCCCTTGAATCGCCTCCACATCGCGCAGGAGTTTGGTTTGTAGCGTGCCACTGCTTTTCTGTTCGTAGAACCCGATGGAGAGATATTGTAGCCGCCGGGCGATCGCCGAGCGTAGATTAGACTCCATTTGCCTGGTAGCGGCACTCTTGAACCGAACGTGCAGGTAACTTGTGGGGAGATTCTGCACTACCAGAATGCCCAAAACTGCACCATTTAGCCATAGCGCTGATAGGGAGTTGCGGCTGGGGTTAGAGATAATATCAACTACATTAGCAATGATAATCGGTCTAATCCACTCCGGGCTGTGCTTGATTACGTAGAACAGCATGGAGAGTCCCAGCTTGTCCCAATCATTGCGGTAGAGCGCTAACAGCGTCCTCAAAGGGCGATCGCTGCGATATTCCCCATCAAGTAGGAACTGGCGTGAGTGAGAGCTTTTCATTTCATCAATGCAATGTGATCGCATCCCAGCCTGCCACTAATAAAAATGGTATCAACACTGAATTGATACTAAGTTGCGCTCATTGTTGTAATCTTTGGGCGGCAGGGAAAGCAGTGGGAGAAAAAGACTTGGCACGCAATGTCTGTGCTGTAGGTACGCAAAGCTAATCCCCACAGTAGTGCGATCGCTTTGAGACTAATGGGGTAGCGTGTCAGAGTTTATCGCCTCGACTCAGAAAAACTGCATGGTTCTGACCATCTACAGCTGCTATCCGCCTTCGATAGAAGATTACTGAAATCCAGGCTGAGACTGCAATAAAGCCTGCACACAACTTACCTGTATCTGCGATCGCGTTTTAAGTGAATGGAACGAGTGCCAAATCATTGCAAATCTGCCTGGAGACTAAAATCTAGTGCTGCTTTAAGCTCCAGCAAGGTGGAGCGCTGAATGGCTCCCAGAGCTACAGGGAGTAAGTTAGTTAAGTTTGATAAATATTTTCAAAGCTCTCGATTTCTTCCTCACCAATAATGCAAAACTATTTCAATAGACTATACCGCTAGGTTCTCAACGCCGCACCTGGCTCTAACTCGTTTTTTGTGTGAAGGAAGATTGATTTTGAAACAGCAGCAATTACTAAACTGGCTTGGGGTTGCTGGAACTCTACCCGTATTAGTGGCTCTGCCCGCTCAGGCTCAGGTAGAGCCAATCACTCCTATGCCACTCTACTTCACTGAAGCCAACTTGGGTAGTGTGGGAATCGAAAAGCTTAGGGACACACTCTTCTCCCCGAAGATACAGCCTGAGGCATCTGCGAAGCTTCCCTACCCCAAAGAGCTAGACTCTCTTTTTGCCGAAGCTAAGTTCCTAGCCCAGGAATCTTCGCCCGCCGAACCTCGCTTCTCGAAAATCGAATCGGTTGCCCAAGCTGCATCAGTTATCCCAGTAACCGGGGTACGACTCAATCGCACAGACAGGGGATTAGAGGTTATTTTAGAAACCCCTGGCGACCGAGAACCCCGCGTCTTTAAAACTCGCTACGGTAATACCCTTGCCATCGACATCCCCAACACCCAACTGCGCTTACCCGAAGTACGGGAATTCCGTCGGGAAAACCCTACCCCTAGGCTCGCATCCGTTCGGGTGGTGCAACAGAATTCCCATACCACCCGGGTAATTGTCACAGGTACAGAGGTAGTGCCAGCAGCAGAAGTGGTTCCCAGCCCTGAGGGAGTGGCTTTCAGTGTGACCACCCCAACTGCGGCAGCGCAAGAGGCACCAGAACCAGAAGCCCCAGCAGAAGAGCCGCCTGCTCCTACCACTCCAGAGAGACCAGAACCAGAGCCATCTGCCCCCGCAGAACCCACTGCTGAGGGAGAGGAACCGATTGAACTGATTGTGACTCCCACGCGCACTGAAGAAGAGTCTGAGGACGTACCGCGATCGGTCACGGTGATTACCCAACAGCAGATTGAAGAACAGGCAAGCCTTATCACAAATTTAGGAGATATACTCGGTCAGACAGTTCCAGGTTTAGCCCCATCTAATCAGAGTTTGAGTGAGTTTGGGCAAACTCTTCGAGGTCGCCAGCCACTGGTGGTAATCGATGGTGTACCGCAGTCTACCAGCCGGGATTCTTCCCGCAATCTCAGAACTATTGACCCTAGAACCATCGAACGCATTGAAATCCTTCGAGGTCCAACGGCAATTTACGGCAATGGCGCTACTGGAGGAGTAATCAACATTATCACCAAGCCAGGGGGTGAAGGTCGACCTAGTTTTACCGCAGAAGTTGGTGTAAACGGCTCTTTGAGTCATTTAGAAAATAGTCTGGGAGGCATGGGCAAACTGGCAGTCTCAGGTAAGGAGAATAATATTGATTATCGCTTCAGTGGTTTATTTGAAAAAATCGGCGGCTTTTTTGATGCGGAGGGCGATCGCATTCCGCCGGATCTACTCAGTACCCAAGGCAGTTTAGCGGACACGAATACTGTTAATCTCTTTGGCAAGGTCGGCTGGGAATCTGATTCTCACCGCCTGCAACTCACTGTTAATTATTTCGATACTGATCAGGTGACCGACTATACCACCGATCCCGCCGTGAATGAATTTGACCCAGGCACTCAGAAAGCCCTGGCTCGCGAAGGTTTGGAGTTAGAAGACCAATCCGAGATTCGCAATACCCTAGTTAACCTAGAATACAGCCACCCAGACTTACTTTTTGGCAGTCAGGTTGAAGCTCAGGTGTACTATCGGGACTACCTAACGCGTTTTTTCCCGTTTGATGGTCGTCGTTTCGATCTCACCACCGAGGACGGATTGAGTATCTTTCAATCGCGAGTGGAATCTCAAGAGTTTGGCGGTCGCGTCGAGATTAACACCCCTTTGAGCGAGGAGAACGGGCTGACGCTACTGTCAGGGCTAGACTACTCCAACGAAGATGCTGTCCAACCCGTTGCCATCTTTGATACGGAAACTTTCGAGGCGAGTGATGGTTTAGTTTTTGAGCAAATCGATGACCGTCCTTGGGTGCCGCCACTTAACCAGGAGAAGCTAGGTCTATTTTCCCAACTCCGGTGGCAGCCCATTGAGCGCTTGATTGTGCGGGGAGGACTACGCTACCAAAGCATTGGTGTGGATGTTGATAGTTTTACGACCCTCGACGGTAACGAAGTCGGAGGGGGAAACCTCGATTATGACGCGACTTTGTTTAATCTCGGCGCAGTTTATGACCTGAGCAATGAACTCGATGTATTTGCTAGTTTTTCTCAAGGTTTTTCGGTTGCAGATGTTGGTCTAGTTCTCCGGGGTGCTTCGGCTGGATTTTCGGTTGAGTCTTTGCGCCCCGAACCCCAGAAAGTAAATAGCTACGAAATTGGCATCAGGGGCAGTTGGAATGCGATTCAAGCCTCTCTAACTGGTTTCTACAATCAGTCGAGCTTGGGGACGACCTTTGACCGCGAGACTCTAGAAATTGTGCGTGCTCCAGAGCGCGTTTACGGTCTGGAATTAGCAGTCGATGCCGAGCTTTCCCAACGCTGGCGTTTGGGTTCTACCGTTAGCTACGTCGAGGGAGAAAATGATGTCGATGAAGATGGTGACTATCTTCCTCTCAATGGTTTCCGCATCTCTCCCCCGAAGGTGACTGCCTATATCGAGAATGAAACGTTACCGAGCTGGCAAAATCGCTTGCAGTTGCTTTATTCGGGCAGTCGCGATCGCGCCTTTGAAGAGGGGGTAGATCCCAGGGAGGTCGATTCCTACCTCACCCTAGACTACATTAGTAGCATCAAAATCGGGAATGGAACCCTGCGGTTGGGTATCCAGAACCTGCTCAATAACCAATACTTTACCTCAGCTTCTCAGTTGCTAAGGCTGGGCACGAATGACACTTACACGGCAGCTCCAGGCAGAACCTTTAGCCTGCAATATTCTGCAGAATTCTAATAGAAAGCCTCTGGCTGGCAGCTTTGATGCAACGATTTTCAATCCGTCGCGGTACGTTAAATCATCTTGTTGACACTCCCCAGCCTAAAGACGTGGGGATTCTCGCTTCTAAGGGAGAGTCTAGAAAGCACGGAACTAAATCCAGATACTTTCCCCGATCTCAAAACCGCTCAGCGAGCTTTTTTGGGGATAGCCCATCCCTACTTAGAAGTAATCGGCGACAAAAAGGAGGCTACGCTTTGAAGCTATTTCGCGCGAAATGGATGCGATACGCCCTGCTGGCAGTTACTGTAGTTGCCGTTGTAGCCTGCAGTGGTTTCGAGTCCGAAGATGCAAATAGGGCTGACCGTACGCGGACTATCGAGCATGCTTTAGGCAAAACGGAAGTACCGCAAGACCCCGAACGAGTTGTCACGCTAACCAACGAAAGTACCGATCACGTCTTAGCGTTAGGTATTAAGCCTGTCGGGGCTGTGCAATCGTGGCTAGGCGATCCTTACTATGACTACATTGCCGATGAACTTCAGGGCGTTCCTACGGTAGGAGAAGAACTACAACCCAATCTGGAGAAGATTGTAGAGTTAAATCCGGACTTGATTCTGGCGAACAAAACCCGACACGAAAAAATTTATTCTCAACTCTCAGCGATCGCACCAACAGTGGTCAGTAAATCTCTAGGAGATGGCTGGAAAGAAAATTTACATTTGTACGGGAAGGCTTTAAATCGTGAATCAAGAGTTGAAGAACTGATGTCAGCTTGGAAAAAACGTATTAATAACTTCCAGACAAAAATGGAGGCTCAGGCAAAACTTAAAGGTAAGAATTGCCTCAATCAGGAAGTTTCGCTAATTCGATTTTTGCCTGGTGCCGTTCGGATTCACCATCAAGATAATTTCGCCGGTCGGATATTAGATGAAATTGGTTTTCAGCGTCCTCCTTTTCAACTTAAAGACAAATTTGCCACTGAAGTTAGCTACGAACAGATCCCCCGAATGGATGGAGAGATTCTGTTCTATATGAAATTTACAAATGCAGATGGCGAGGTGAGCAATACTGTAAAGAAATGGATGAGCCATCCCTTATGGCAAAAGCTCAATGTAGTACAAAAAGGTGATGTTTATGAGGTTAAAGATGTTTACTGGAATACGGGAGCGGGAATCAAAGCTGCTAACAGAATGCTCGATTCATTGTATCAAATATTTTTAAACGATTCTACTCCCAAGTGTTAGGCACTGATTCATTAGCACTATCAAACACTCCGGCAGATTCAGACCCGCCTAAAAAAGCAAGTACGTAGTTCTGAAGTTTTCTCGTGAGGTGCAATACGTACTCAAGACAACAGGCAAAGTGCAACTCAGACAGAAGCTAGTTGAGGAGGGAAATCCTGGTTGACTGACAAAACAAAAGGAGGCTGAAACGAAGGGTAGGAGGGAAGTAGGGTGTGATTTAGGCTGAGAAGTAACCACACCAGTCAGTCAAATC
>PXPT01000070.1 GCA_003021505.1 Cyanobacteria bacterium QS_4_48_99
TACAGCTCAAGCCCGCTTTAGTTCTCTAGGGTCGAGGTTACTGGCAAGGAATGCTTCCAGAGTCATGGAAATCTTACTAATACTGGTTTCCTATGATCTCTAAAATTATCTAGGATTGCTATAGTTGAAAAATTGGTAATGCCTGCAAGATGTCTATTCTATTATCGGCGGCAGTGCTAAGACGCTAGTTGCCGCACATTGGTTTGAATATCTGAAATCGAGAAGATTGCCTGAAACTTCAGTCCCATAGACTGATATAATGCTGCGCCTCCTTGCTCTCGGTCTACTAGGGCAATAACTTGCTCGACCACGTAACCAGCGGCTTGCAGGCGCTCAACGGCAAGTATGGACGAGCGACCTGTAGTAACCACATCTTCCAAAACCACTACCTTTGCTGGCGGTTCCAAGCGGGGACCCTCTATATATGCTTGTGTGCCATGCCCTTTGGATTCTTTGCGAATAATGAGGGCTGGAATGGGTCGATTTTCATAGGCAGATACGACGCTGACTGCGCTCACAATGGGGTCGGCTCCCAAGGTTAGACCAGCAACCGCCTTTGTGTCTGCTGGCAGCAAAGAAAGAAGAACGCGCCCGAGTGCTAAAGCTCCCTCTGCTCTGAGAGTAACTTGCTTACCGTTGATGTAATAACTACTACGCTCTCCAGAAGAGAGCAGGAACTCCCCCTCTTGGTAGGCTAGCCGAGAAAATAGATCCAAAAGTAGCTGGCGCTGTGAAGACAAATTGGAGTTATTCATGGTGCGTGATATCCGGTTAAAACTGGGAAAAGTAGAGAAATAATTGGGTAGGCAATGAGACAGTTAAGATTAATCGTTGACTAATCTAATCCTCCTAACCGATAAGATGCGCTGCCTAAAGATAATAACTTTAATTAATTGGTATGAGGACAAATGTGGAGATTCTTGGATCAATATCTAGTTGTGTATACGACTATCTTGGCAACGGCTCTAATGGTTTCCTTGCCTGCGAAGGCGGCAGAAGCCTCCCTTGATACTGCCTCGAAAGCCACGCTGGATCAAACTGAGCTACCACAGCAATCCCACCGTTACAGTAGCAAGGGGAACGGTAACGCGATCGCTCAAGTTAATCACATTCAACAGTTGCGAGACGTTTCTCCCGATGACTGGGCTTATGAGGCGCTGCGTAACCTAGTGGAACGCTACGGCTGTATTGAGGGCTATCGCGATCCAACCTACCGAGGCAACCGCGCCCTCACCCGCTATAAATTCGCTGTGGGGTTAAATGCTTGTATGCACCAGATAGAGCATTTGATTGCTAACGACAGGGATAAGGTTAGAACTGAGGACTTACAAATCCTACAACGGCTGGTTCGGGAGTCTCAAGCACTCTCATTACCAGAGACTTTGGTGAGAGCCTTAAATCACGAGTCTGGGCATTTTTTCCGTAATAACTCAATTAGGAGTCAAGCAGAGTTAATCTTCGGGTTTGGCGACCTTGGGCAAGCCTCTTTCCCCGAAAAGGAAATTGCTCGCGATGCTGAGTTAGTCGAGCTTCTTTACAAAGATTCACTGGAGCAGCAAGTTTCCAGCGACCCGGTTTTGCGAACTCGAGACCTTGACAATCCGTTTGATTCTTCGCTGCTAAACAACCCCTCCTATCTTCGTAACGCCTCACCTGAGTGAGTGATACATCAAACCGTACTGAAGTGTCAGGCTTGCTTGTAAATCCAGGGTGCAGGAGTCGAACCTGCCTTGGGCGAATTATGAGTTCGCTGCCTAAACCGCTCGGCCAACCCTGGTTGGTTGATCCCTTCGGTGATCAAGTTAAACTACTTAAGCTAGGGGATCGCTAGATTACAAAAGTACAGCGTATCATTTAGTTAGATTATATCTCGAACTGAATTAAGAGGCGTTGGGAGAGTCGGAGATTAGCCCGCCGCTCGTGCGACGAAACTCGGCACGAGAGAGTTGGTCAACTTTAATTGGCAACCGCCCACTTGTTCATACCTACCTTGACCTTCACTGATGAAAATCAACTCCACTAGAGCACTCACTGTGATTTTGCTGGTAACGATGTTAGGTGCAGGTGCAGTAAGTGCCTTGCAGGGATTTGCTCTTGGTCGTCTGGCACTCCAAGATGTGCATCAGCCCAATGTTGACCCATTCCATAAACTGGGCAGTAATCAAGAAGCTAGTTCCCAACAAAAAAGAATGATTATGCCAGAGTCCGAAATTTTAGAAAGCGTTGAAGCTGAGACCAACAAGGGTGAGACCGGAAAAGACGCAAAAGCTAAAAAACAAGCTCGCAATCAAGAATGAAGGCAATTCCAATCTCTAATCTCTAACTTTGTGCATGGTTGCCTCTAATTTAATGTGGTTCGCTGTGAGTGCTTCGCCTCAGCTCACAGGTGGAGATATATTGCTGCGGTTGTTGTCAGTGCTCCTACTGATTGCGATTAATGCCTTTTTTGTTACTGCTGAGTTTTCGATGGTGTCTGTGCGGCGATCGCGCATTAGCCAGTTAGTAGAAGCAGGTGACGTGCAGGCTCAAACGGTTCAATCCCTGCAACGCAGCATTGATCGGCTACTCTCGACTACCCAGCTTGGCATTACCCTCTCTAGTCTGGCGCTTGGTTGGATTGGGGAAAGCACGATGGCGGTTCTGGTGGCAGGCGGGATGGCAAATCTCCCTTTGCCAGGTGGGGTTACTGACGCGATCGCTCATGCACTTTCAATTCCGATTGCTTTTATCTTGATTGCCTATCTCCAAATCGTTTTAGGGGAACTGTCTCCCAAATCAGTCGCCATGCTCTACTCGGAGCAAATGGCACGCTTTCTGGGACCACCCAGCTTAGTGATTTCCCGGTTATTTAACCCCTTCATCTGGATTTTGAACCAATCCACCCGCTGGCTGTTGAGGCTTGTGGGCATTCAGTACGCGGGTCAAGGATGGTATAACCGAGTTACTCCAGAAGAATTACAGTTAATTATTAACACCGAGCGAGAGTCTACAGGATTGGAGGCAGAGGAGAGAGAACTCCTCAACAATGTCTTTGAGTTTGGCGAGGTGCAAGTAGAAGAGGTGATGGTTCCGCGCACTAATGTTACTTCTGTAGGGATCAACACTAACTTTGGTACCTTGCTCAATGAAGTCGTGACCACAGGACACTCTCGCTATCCCATCACTGGGGATTCCCTTGACGATATTCGCGGCATTATTGACTTTAAAGAGCTTGCTGTTCCCCTCGCTCGGAGTCGCCTCTCTAGCGAAACCCCCATTCAGCCCTGGATGCGACCAGTACGGTTTGTGCCAGAGTATACCCCCTTAAAGGAACTACTCTCGTTAATGCAGCGATCGCACTTAAAAATGGTCATGGTTGTGGATGAGTTTGGCGGCACAGCCGGATTGGTTACGCTCCAAGATTTGATTGATGAAATCTTTGGCGAAGATAATGAATCCGAAAATCCCGAAGAAGTTTCCCTACAAATGCTCGACGAGCAGACTTTTTTGGTGCAGGCACAAATGAACCTAGAAGAGGTCAACGACTTATTGGATCTGGATTTGCCCATCACGGATGAATACCAGACGCTAGGCGGTTTCCTGCTCTACCAGTTTCAAAAAATTCCCACTCAGGGGGAAACGCTGGGCTATGACAACCTTGATCTCACGATTGTCTCTGCTGAAGGTCCGCGCTTGCACGAAATTCGCATCTATCGGCATGAGCAATCACCAGCGAATCAAACCTCCGAGGCACTTGACTCCTCAGCCGAGGAAGATATACCGAGCAACAGTTCTGAGTCTGATCCCGACTCGGTAGATAGGGAGAGTTGAGTGACAATGTTTAGGTTTTAGGCTTCAATTCCGTATCAGCAGCATCATGATCGGGGACAAGGCGCTCCACATTGCGTAACCAGGGGAAAGCATAGCCCCCCCACCACCAGCAATAAGCAGATCGCAGCGCCAGTGTAGATCACTGACATTCCCGCACCTGAACCCTTGCCGAAAACTCCGCCCAGAATGGGTGCAACACTTCCTCCAGGACCCATGGCAGGCTCCATGACGTAATCTGCCAGCGGTCCCTGCACCTCCGGGGCTACCTTCGCTAACCAGATCGCGGTACTGGAACTGCCTTTCAAGGGAAAGTTTAAGGACGAGCAAAACTGGGCAGGAATCCAAACTAATGGCATCTGCCGTAAACCAAAGATGGTTTTGCTGATCCCGGCTCCCACCATGCCCAGTAACACGCCGTGAATCCTTCCCCTGAAGCTTCCCCAGGTGCTGACGATAGACTGCCCCCGTAACACCCCAATTCCGGCTGCTGAGGAGATGCTGCCTAAGACTCTGGCATCGTTGCCCGTGCGAGCAAGAATCATGGGTGCTTGCAGTGCTGCTCCGAGGTTGTGAGCAAAGACGAACAGGGATTCTGCGATAGTAACGCTAACAAACCCGGATAGGCAAAAATGTAGCGGCAACCAAAAGCAAGCTCTTGTCGAATCTGGGGGCCACGGTCTCGAGATTAGTCTGTGCGGGGCGGTTGTGGATGGAGACGAACAGGACTGTGGTGATCGCCACGCAGAAAGTAGCAACATCAATTAGTAACATCCCAAGCAGTCCAATAACGTAGTAGAGAGTCCCAGCTAGGGCAGGAGCGATAATAATCGAGCCATAATGCAGGACAAATCCCATGCTGCGGGCGCGGCTCTACTGTTGCTTGGGCACCATCAGGGAGATGGAGGCGGAGTAGGCTAAGCTCCGGAGTTGATTAAAGGCACCATTTACTGCCCCGGTGAGGTAGAGATGCCCAATTTGCAATTTACCTGTTATGTAAAGTAAGAGAATGGCAAGGGTAGACAGGACAGTAATTGTATCCCCAGCGATTAACAGCAGTTTGCGGTTGCAGCAGTCTACGATGATGCCAGCGAAGGTAGTAATTAATAGACGCGGGATCTGAGTGGAGACACCCACTAAAGCGATCGCAGTTGCCTGACCGGTAATTTCCCAAGCCCAGATGCGGATGGCAAAGCTACTCATGCGAGTGCCAAAGGTACAAACAAGTTGACCGAGCCAGACGATGATCAAGGTACGCATGAAGAATGAATGAGCGGTAAAATAGAGAACTGTTAAGTAAAAAATCCGAAAATTATCAATTTCATTAGTCTGATATTCGCCATTACATTCAGATATAGAAACGCTTTTTTTATAATTCATCCTGAGAAACTTATGAATCAAATAATCAACCCGATCCGATGGACAATCCACGACTTAGACGCACTGCCGGAAAACGAAGGAATCCGCCGTGAAATTATTGACGGAGAATTATTTGTGACTCGTGCGCCCCATTGGCAACATCAGGATATTATTGCAAACATCACGACAGAACTAAAGATTTGGTCGAGAAAACATTCTGGAAAAGTATTTTCTTCCCCCGGTATTATCCCATCAAAAGAAGATAGCGTTATCCCCGATCTCGTTTGGGTGAGCAATGAGCGATTGGCAGGAATTGAAGACGAAGCAGGGCATTTCACTGGTTTTCCTGAACTGGTGGTGGAAGTGCTTTCTGCTGGAGAACGCAATCTTCGCCGTGACAAGCAGGCAAAGTTAAAACTGTATTCGCAAGGGGAAGTTCAAGAATATTGGATTGTTGACCGCTTTAGCAAACCTTTAGAAGTTTATCGCCCAGAAAAGGGACAATTGATGTTAATGGAAACCTTAACTGAAAGTGATACCTTAACCTCTCCTTTGTTTGCCAATTTTTCCTTGTCTGTTTCCCAATTTTTTGCTTGATTTTAAATCGGCAAACTCGGCTTTGAGCCAGAGGCGAGGTTAGAATAGCTACAGATATCAATTAAATTTTTTTAGAGTACATGATGCCTGTCAACTGGCGCGAACACATTGTTATACCAATTCTCTGCAATAGAGATACGGATGGAGAGAAGTACTAAGACTGAATCAAGGTATGGCTGGTGTGCTCAAAATTGAGGTCGCCGAATCGGCAGACCAGCTTAAAGAGATACTTGAAAAACAGCCGGATGTGACTCGAGGTAGCAACGGACAGCTCACGGGTGCGAAGTAATTGAGGGGTCGTGGCTTGAGGTCTCCTCAAGCCTTGATGAACCCCGTCGCACCCCCTGTCCTCAAGATTAGCTACTGTGGTGGTTGAAGACAGCTCAGGCGAGTCAAATCAATCAATGGGCTCACTTGAGTGGCTACCATCGCACCACAGAATCCTCGTGGCTCTCGAAGTCTCGCCAGGGGGGACTCGATG
>PXPT01000071.1:0-7392 GCA_003021505.1 Cyanobacteria bacterium QS_4_48_99
TGGGCGTGGTGATAGGAAAGTGGGGTATCACCTTAGCTGAAGCTAACCACGCTACATCCCACGTTTACAAAACGTGGGCTTTGCTTCCATCTCTGTAAGGGGAGGGCAGGAGGCATAGTAGCAGTGCAAGTAGAAAGCAACAATGGTGTGAGAAAGTTCGCACCAACTCCCTCTACTAGAAGATCCAGCATTGGGGAATCCTAACAAGTAATGAAGAGTTGTAGTGGTGAATGAAGTACGAGATCACACCAATATGGTTTTCTAGTGCGTTAAAATTGGCATCATTCAGTGCCTTGACTTATAGATACATGGAGAATAGAACAGAGGCATCTTGCTGTAAAAATAGCTAGGCTAAATTATGCTGAACTACGCTTTATTAGAGTCAAAAATTGACTAATACGCTAGACAATTTCAGAATGCTCACCCATTTCCACATCTAGTAGTTGATGATTTCCTCGAACCCACGGTAGCAGAGCAAGCCTACGCTAATTTTCCAGAGATGGAAAAGATGGATGCCCTCAAAGATATTCGCCAGTACCAAGCTCAAGATCCGAATCTATCTAATTTAGACCCAATTTTTGGAAAAATAAGCTTTGATCATCTGAACGCAGCTCGATTTTTAGAAATTGTTGAGCGTATTTCTGGTATTCGAGACCTAAAACCCGATCAAAAGCTTTATGCGGCTGGACTTACTCAAAGCACCGATGGTGGTTTTTTGAATGTTCACGTTGACAACAGTTCCCATCCTGTCCAATCCTGGTATCGTCGCATCAACATTCTTGTTTACCTTAATCCTCACTGGAGTGAAGAAAAAGGTGGACATCTAGAATTGTGGTCGCAAAACATGTCAGAATTAATTGCAATTTGGCCCTCCTTCAATCGCATGGTTATGTTCGCCACCAATAAGTCTTCCTGGCATGGGCATCGTCGCGTCAACACACCAGATGGAGGCACACGTAAATCTATCAACATCTACCATTTCACAGAAGAATCTCCTGATGGTTCGCCATATTATCATGTGACTTCTTTCCGAGGCAGACGCAAAGAGAGAGTTAATCAACTCGTCTATCCTATAGACAATTTCGTGCAAACTGCAGCTCGTCGTTTGCGCAAGAGAAAGGATGAACATGCTGTTTTGTTTAAAGAGGAGAACGAAAAATAGCTTCTCAATGTAGCTCGTCTTCCCACTTTCCTTACCCAAAAATCATGGGTCTAAGGCCCCTTCCTTTAGGAAGCTCTGTGATCTAGTTACTTCTAAGTAGGGACGGGCTGTCCCGAGCTCGCTGAGCGGGAAGCGAGAATCTCCTTCCTTCAGGTAGGAGAGTGTCAACATTACTACTTATGACACCTACTATGCGATCGCTTGCGCCTCCCTACTTCCCATCGGAGTAGGGAACTTTTATGCGACCTGAGCGCGGCTTTGCATGAGGCTTATGTGGCAGAATTGCCTAAAGCGCTACCCTGAAAGAAGTCTAGTAATCAGGCTCATCACCAATACCAGCCGTCTTTAGTCAAAATTGAGTTATGTTTGAGGCTTTATCAGAACGCTTAGAAGACGCTTGGAAAAAGGTACGCGGTCAAGACAAAATCAGCTCCGCTAACATCCAGGATGCCCTCAAAGAGGTGCGTCGTGCTTTGCTTGAGGCGGATGTTAACTACCAAGTCGTCAAAGATTTTATTGCCGAGGTGGAGGCAAAAGCCCAGGGCGCAGAAGTTATTACTGGCGTTCGCCCTGATCAGCAATTCGTCAAAATTGTCAACGACGAAATGGTAAGGGTGATGGGGGAAACCAATGTTCCCCTGGCACAAGCCGACACCCCACCCACTATCGTCCTGATGGCAGGGTTGCAAGGCACTGGAAAAACTACTGCCACAGCGAAACTTGCCCTGCATCTGCACAAGCAAAATCAAAGCTGCCTAATGGTTGCCACAGACGTTTATCGCCCCGCTGCGATTGACCAGTTGGTGACTCTCGGAGAGCAGATTGAAGTACCTGTATTTGAGCAGGGCACAGATGCTAATCCCGTCGAGGTTGCTCGCCAAGGCATCGAAAAGGCAAAGGAAACTGGGGTTGATACCGTCATTATCGACACCGCCGGACGACTGCAGATTAACCAGGAGATGATGACCGAACTCACTGGTATTAAAACAGCCGTCTCCCCCGATGAAACTCTCTTGGTTGTCGATGCCATGACAGGTCAAGAGGCGGCGGATCTCACTCGCACTTTCCACGAACAGGTGGGCATCAGCGGGGCAATTCTAACCAAGCTAGATGGAGACAGTCGTGGTGGAGCGGCACTCTCCGTGCGCCAAATTTCCGGTCAACCGATTAAATTTGTGGGCATGGGGGAAAAAGTCGAAGCACTGCAACCCTTTTATCCTGAGCGCATGGCTTCGCGTATTCTCGGCATGGGCGATGTCCTCTCCTTGGTGGAAAAAGCCCAGGAAGAGATGGATATGTCCGATGCCGAAGAAATGCAGTCCAAAATGATGGAGGCGCGGTTTGACTTCGATGACTTCCTCAAGCAAATGCGGATGTTGAAGCGGATGGGGTCTTTCGGCGGTCTCATGAAAATGATTCCGGGCATGAATAAGCTCAGTGGCTCGGATTTAGAAAAAGGAGAAGGGCAGCTCCAGCGCACTGAAGCGATGATTAACTCCATGACTACCCAAGAACGCAAGGAACCGGAATTGCTTGCCAAGTCTCCCAGTCGCCGTCGCCGCATTGGCAAAGGATCGGGCTATAAAGACTCTGATGTAAAGAAGCTGGTGGGGGATTTTACTAAAATGCGATCGCTCATGCAGCAAATGGGTCAGGGAAATATGCCTTCTATGCCTGGTATGGATGGCATGGAAGGAATGCTTGGCGGCGGTGCGGGTGGAAACATGCCCCAACCCGGTCAACCCGGTCTTCAGGGTTCCCCTGGCAACGCTAAAAAGAAAAAGAAAAAGGGCAAAAAGAAAAAAGGCTTTGGCGATCTGTAGGAATTAGCCAATCTCGTCTAAAATCATCAAAGGAGAATTTGTGAATTTTTATGGTCAAACTACGACTGAAGCGGTATGGTCAAAAAGGGCAACCGAGCTACCGAATTGTCGCGATCGAGAGTAGCAATCGCAGGCAAGGGCGTGCCCTCGAGGAACTCGGTTACTATAACCCGAGAACAGATGAAACTCGGCTAGATGTTCCAGCAATTGTCAGGTGGCTAAAACAGGGAGCGCAGCCCAGCAAAATTGTGCATGACATCCTGAGAAAAGCTCAAGTTTTCGAACAAGTTAATGCCTCCTAACCCCACTTCTCCTTCTTCCCAAGCGGAAAATCCTCGCCCAGACTATACCAAGCTAGTGCGATTTCTCGTGGAGCCGTTTCTTGAGTCATCCGACTCCCTGCGGATAGACTGTGAGCAGCTAAATCACAATCAGCGAATCTGGATTCGGTTAGCTCTCGAAGGAGTTGATCAAGGATTGGTGTTTGGTCGTGGCAGGCGCAACCTTCAGGCAATTCAAACCGTACTCAATGCTGCGGCAGTAGCCGCCAATCAATCGGTTCATTTGGATATTTATGGCAACCATGAGAATGCGCCCAATCGAGACGGTGGCGAGGGCAACAAACCGAGTAGCAAAAAGCGTCCCTCTCGTCCGCGCCCAACGCCTTCTCAGTAGTCTAGCTGGGTGCCCAAATATACGCGCCCAAGCTAGTTCGGGTTGCCTAAAACTCTGCTGCTATTGGTAAATATGGAGCGAGATTTTTCAGTAAAAATTGTCACTTCATGACAACGCGCCTTGAGTTCAGTAAAGATAGGCTTGGGATCGAACTCCTTAATCCTGAAACAATTAGCTAAGAGCAATTCAGACTAGGATATTTAGAAATGGTTCAGCGCGATGGTTTTGCAAGCGGATTTCTCACAGGAAGCTTGGTTGGCGGTTTTGTGGGAGGCGTTTTAGGAACGCTAGTGGCCTCTCGACGCGGCGGTGAAACAGAGGAGCGGGAAGGCAATTTGCTCAACTCCCAAAGCTCAGAGCAAAAAGAAGGCAGAGAAGAAAGCATTGAGGTCGCTCGCCGTAGCCTAGAGGAAAAAATTTCTCAGTTGAATTTGGCGATTGATGATGTGCGCCAGCAGCTCGGCTCGGTCAATGGAAATGCTTATGAAAAAGAGCAAGAGTAAACCAGGGCGACTAATCTGCTAACGAACCTTCCACGTGTAACCTGCAACCTTAGAGCAATGCTGACTGAAAGCACTGAGATTCGCTAAACTAGCCTCAAAGCATCCATAACACGCAAAAATTTACCTCAGGAAGATTAAACTCATGAGTGCTACCGAACTAGTAACCGATAGTCTGGCAAACTTTCTCCAAATTTATTTGCTTCTCCTTTTTGTGCGAATTCTGCTGAGTTGGTTTCAAACTGCCGGCTGGGCGCAGCAGGCAATGTCCTATTTAAGCCCGATTACTGACCCTTACCTCAACATTTTCCGCTCGTTTATTCCGCCACTGGGAGGTCTCGATCTTTCCCCAATTTTAGCGATTATCGTGCTTCAGATTGTCGCCTCGCTGATTGGGAGTGTCTAGGCTAGTTACAATAGTTGATACTAGTTGAGACGAAATTTCACCGAACTAGAAAATCCAGAAGCTTTAAACTGTTCGAGCTTAAGGGGCGTCGGTTGATTAGAAGGCACAGAAATTCTGAGGTCGAAATCGCTGACGCCTGGAGGGATTTGATCGATTGAGCCCACGCGAGTACGGTTTTGCATCACGGGGTTGCCGTTGGCATCGAAAATACGACCATACACGTCCGCATCGACAACTGCTTTGCCAGAGTTATTTTCGGTTTTTCCAGTGATGAGAAAGCAATTAGCAGCTCTAGCAGCACCGCCACTGGTGACTACCCCTTCAGTGAACTCTGGTGGGCATTCTTGGTAGGAGAGATCGAATAACTTAACTTCGGTAAGAGCCACGGCGGCAGGAGTAACTATCCAACTGACAAGCCAAAAGAGACAGGAAATGGTAATGATCGCTATGGTAGGAAATCGCATAAATCGCAGAAGTTAAATCATGTTCGCTAGAAACTTTAACATCCAGCTTAACGCTAATTGGGAAGGAACTAGCCGAGTAAGTATGATTAGATTAAATAACAATCCTGAGTCCAGACGAAGGTAGTTATTTCCCTCCTCATAGGAGCTATGAATAGAGCTGAGATTGAATCCGCCCTGCAAGCAGCATTTATTCGGTGTGAGCGCGAATTTACTCCTCTAAGCGAGGTGCAAAAGCAAATCCTGCTGCAAATTGTCGTTGAGGAATTGACCAACGGTCATCCGCAGGCTCCTGAATTGAATTCGGGAGTAGGGATGACTGGTTACTCAGTTGATTCAGCCACCACCAGTGACCAAAATGCCCAAGAGAACAACCCTCTAGATGAATTGACCTCCCAAGAACGTCAAGCCCTGTTGGCATTTGTGAGTGAGCAAGAGCAAAAAAATCATCCCTGGAAAATTAAGTTACTTAACGATTGGCTGCTGAATCGGAATTCTGGCTCCGTGCAATTCCTGCGCGATCGCTACGGACCTCAGTGGCTAAACCGAGTTAAGCCCGTACATCTAGCGCAGTATCTAGAGCAGCAAACCAACGAGGAAAACCTTACACTCAAAGTGGGCGATCGCATCGAAGTCTCTAACGGTCTCTGGGAGTGGGTGCAAGATGACGGTCCCTGTCCCCGCGAGTGGTTTCCCTGCACGGTAATTGGAACTTCCGAAGACGCTGATCGAGACTGTCGTTATCACAACTGCGTCATTCGCTTCGACAATGGTGCTGAGTTCGAGATTCAGGGTATATACCAGTGGAATCGCTACAACTGGCGTTGGTCGGGGAGTGATGCGTGAGGAGGTGTTCTGTGCAGAGGTGCTCCAGGTGCGGAGGAAAGAAATTCAGAACCGACGCGCAGGAAGAACTCCGAGCATCGCAGAATTTAGAATTCTGAATTCGTGTTGCCCCTCTGCTTTTTCTTGCTCGCCTGCTTCCCCTGCTCCCTAATCCCTTCCCAACTGCTCTAGCAAAGATTGGCGCATAACATCAACTGGAACTTGCTGCTGTAGCCACATCTCTAAAGCGGCAGCTCCCTGTTGAATAAGCATCTCTAGTCCATCGAGCGCGATCGCGCCTTGGCTTTTTGCCTGCTCTAGAAACTGAGTGGGACTGGGCCTGTAAATGAGGTCATACGCGATAGCTCCTGGTTGTAATTTCTCCATTGCGGCTGGATCAACAGGAGATTTTTCCACATTCGGAGACATCCCGATGGGGGTGGTATTAACCAATAGCTGGGTAGAGGGCATCAGCGCAGGTAATTCTTCCCACTGGTGCGTATTTAGCGTCGCTTGGAGAGGCGTATTCTGCCAACTTTGTTGAAATTGTGCTAGTTTCTCTCGGTTGCGACCTATAATGTGAATTTCACGACAGCCTAATTCGGCACATCCCGCTACTACTCCTCGCGCCGCACCGCCATTGCCGATAATCACTGGGGAAACTTGCTGCCAATTTCGCTGTAAGGCTTTCAGAGGAGCGATAAATCCATCGACATCCGTGTTTGTGCCGCCCCAACCTGCTTCAGTGCGATAAATTGTGTTTGCTGCCCCCACCATTTGCGCCACAGGCGACACTTCCGATAGCATCGGCAGGATTGTCTGTTTGTGAGGAATGGTTACGTTGAAGCCGACGAGATGGATTGCATCCAAACCGGCGATCGCGTTTGCTAAATCTTCAGATTTGACGGGTAAGGGGATATAAACATAATCGAGAGAGAGGGAGGCTAATGCAGCGTTGTGCATTACTGGCGAGAGGGAATGCTCAACGGGATGACCAATAACGCCGAGAAGTTTGGTTTTACCTGTGATGAGTTGCATGGAGATTATTGTTTAAAGAACCACAGTACGGATGAGCCGCTGGTTAGCACTCACAGAGGATACCGAGGGGTGAAAGTTAAAAGTTGAAAGTTACGTATAAGCCAATTAACCTGCAACATTCAACCTGTAACCTGCAACCTTGGCTTTGCACAGTAGAAGTATGATGAGCTAACAGACTGAAACTTCAAGTAATGGAGGAGTAACCGAAGTCAAAACCCCAGCATTTCCACTGACTTAGAGTAACAGAAAGTTTTTCGATGTAATCGGGCGAGGGGTTTGCCTCAACCGACTATTTTCCCCCTCCACTCGCGTCATGTAAGTCTTGCTAATCAGGTGTTCGAGTTCGCTAATCAAGCACTGGTAGACAGGATAACCATCTGTAAGCTACCAAAAACTTTCCCAACCTCTGAGCGAGTAGCCACAAAGGGTAGAAGCTCTCAGCACTGCCATCTGCCCAAGGCATGACGCCCTCCGGGCGTATCGCCTCCAGTCCAGGCTAGGA
>PXPT01000071.1:7411-8492 GCA_003021505.1 Cyanobacteria bacterium QS_4_48_99
GTAGTGTCGCTTCACTTCTGGTGGATAGCCTTGCAGACAATAGCAAGCCACGAACTGGCGGCCACAATCTTGGCACAGGTAACGCTGCTTACCGTTTTTGCGACCATTTTTGCTGATAGTGGTGGATTCACATCGAGGACAATTCATACCTATATTATGCAACGCCCGCGCCCTAGGGGACTGTAGGGAACAAAACTAATTCCCAACTCTCGCACCGTGGGCAGGATTTCATCTTCTGGCTCGCGGCTCCAAAATATTCCGTTTGCAAGGCGGTAATCGGGTGAACCGCTTGGGCAGGCGGATAGTTGCCGGAGCTGCCTCAGAAAGTCCGAGGCAGCGTACCTTGCCTTGCTGTACTAGTTCTGCCATCGCTCCCACTGTCTCTTCAATCGGAACGTTGGGATCAACCCGATGTTGGTAGTAGAGGTCAATTGTATCTACTCCCAAGCGTTTGAGCGAGGCATCACACTCCTGATGAACGTACTCCGGTTTGCCATTAACGCCTCGAAAGCCTGCGTCTTCGGTGCGGATTATGCCAAATTTGGTTGCTAGGATCACCTGCTCTCGGTGGCTTTTAATTGCCTTGCCGACAAGTTGTTCGTTCGCACCGCGTCCATACATATCAGCGGTGTCTAGCAGTTTGACACTCCCCCGCCTAAAGGCGTGGGGATGGTTGGGTCATAGGGGAGGTTACCCTTAACCCCTAATCAAGCATCTTGACGGTGTGTCCACCGCTGCAAGTCCACTTTGGGCTAAAACTTGAGCTGCCGCCACATCTCTATCGTTTTGATGATGGCACTCTGGGCAATAATGAACCCGTTCGATAGTTCTTTGTTGCCTGTATGAGTGCCACCTTCTGGGCATATCTGGCTAGTGTGGGAAGCATCAACCTTGAGGAAAAGGACATCGCGTTTCCAGCAAACCACTCCAGTATCCTAAAGAACTCCCCAAAGCTGGCATCTAACATCTGCTTCCAGAAGAGTCCCTTAGCCCAGGCGATGCAGTTAAGGTCTTCTACAAAGATCATCCCTGCCCTATTACAGAGCCTATGGGCAAGCTTGTAGAAGAAATCTTGGCGGCA
>PXPT01000072.1:0-4364 GCA_003021505.1 Cyanobacteria bacterium QS_4_48_99
TAGACGGAAAGCCCAAGCAGGAAAGTCCCCTGGCTCCAAGCACATCCAGAACATAGCACCTCCAAGATCGCATTCATAACTGCAGGCAAGTTGACTGTGGAGGATGCCTTTTCTACTCCGGGTTTTATTGGGAGTCCTAATAAGCTTTGAAATAGTAAGCTGATCTTTAGAATCTTTCAACCGTGGAAAGATTCCCAACAAACCATTTCTCTGTGTCAGTCACTTTCAGAGATTAGTATTAACGGAACCTCATCAAAGGTTCACTTTCGTTCATCCTGTATACTCTTTCCCTAGCACTAGTTTAGATTGTGACTATCCTCTCTTTGGAGATTACCCTCCTGCTTCATACCCTGCCGTTACCAGCAACGCATGGGAGGATTGGGAATAGCTTTGGACTCTAAGCTAGATTCTCTTTTGGGGAATCACTCCCAAAATGCAACCTTCTGTCGCACTATTTCCTCGAGATTCTGGTTGCTCAGTCGAGATTATTGTATGGGCTGTTGTAGGTAATGAAGTTGCCAGTGCCGTAACAGTGCTAGTGATTCCAACAAGAAGTTTCATAATCTTGAAAAGATTTCGTTGCTAACTACTCTCAATGTTGGGTTAACACTGTGAGTAAAGAGTGTGATTTTAGACACTTAGCTATTGACAAGCTTGAAGACATTGCGAGTTACACTTTTGCATACCGCGATCGCATCACCACGGCAAAAATGACGTAAATTGAAGAGGGCTTAAGTTGTCTAGAGTTAAAAATTAGATGAGGTGATATCCCTCTTTGTCAGAGTGGGGTAGAACCTTGATTTTTCGTATGCTGAAGGGAAAAAGTCAATGCAAGCAGTGGTTTTAGAAGAACATGGCAGCCCAGATATTTTGCAAGTCAGCAAAATTCCTGACTTAGAGCCAGGTAGAGAAGAAGTGCGAGTGAAAGTTGCTGCCTCAGCCGTCAATCGCGCCGATGCTATGCAACGCCAGGGTAATTATCCCCGCCCAAAGCCTCCCGATATGAAATTACCGGCTTAGAATTTGCCGGAGAGGTAGACAAACTTGGAGATGAGGTGAGCGACTGGCAAATTGGCACGCGCGTTTTTGGACTCCTTTCGGGGGAGTGGCTACACTTCCCAGGTTGTCACCCACGAACGCATGCTGATGAAAATTCCAGAAAACCTCACGTTTGAAGAGGCAGCAGCAATCCCGGAGCTATTATTTACAGCTTATGATGCCCTCCTCGATAAAGCTGACTTTCAATCGGGAGACACAGTTCTGATTCATGCAGGCGGCAGCGGCGTGGGAACCGCAGCAACGCAACTGGCACGCCTTATGGGAGCCAGCCAAATCTTAACCACCAGCCGTCGTGAGTGGAAGCTGCAAAAATCGCTAGAGATGGGTGAAAACCGAGCGATTGATACCACAAAAGAAGATTTTGACAAGGTAGTTTAGTTCTCGAAGCAACTGCCTCTTGTGGCGCTGATGTAATTCTAGACTTGATCGGCGGCACTTATCTCGACAAGAATCTCAACGCCGCAGCCCTAGAAGAACGAATTGTCCACATTAGCTACCCTAGGAGGAACCCACTCCCAAATCAATCTCAGACAAATCATGAGTAAACGGCTGCGACTGAAGGAACCACCCTACGCAGTCGTCTGATTGAGCAAAAAATGTCGCTTACCCAGCAATTTGCTAAACAGATGTTGCCCTCGTTTGCCGATGGCAGATTAAAACCTGTCGTCAATCGTAGCTTCAAGCTAGAAGAAGTTGCCCAACCCCATAGTCATATTGAAAACCATAGTAACTTCGGCAAAATTATTCTCACAATTTAAAAGGAAGGATGAGTTCGGAAGGATAAAAACACCTTACAGGTCAATTGCTCATCCCTCATCCTTAACTATTCTTTCTATTCTCTTGTTGTTTAGCATTTTTTACGCAAGCAACCATAATAGCCATAATTTTATGGGGTTCTTGCATAAGCAAATTAAGTTTTTCTGCTGCCACTATACTCGATTCAATTAGTAGTTATACCCAGTAGATAGTTTCTTCAAGTTATTGCAGTCCACTCTAAATCTTACTAATAATTTTAGTGTTGGAGCGACTGCGGTAACTTCTCTGTAAGGCGCTCCTACAGGAGTTACCGAACGAGGACTTGCTTACCTATAACTTGCACTTCTGTTAATTTAGGTAAGGATGAGTAAAGCGGAATAATTCGTAAGGCAAAACTCTTCGTTCTTTTTCTCCAATCTTGTTTCATTCCTCATCCCTGCTGTCCCCTCTCTAATCATTCCCATCCTTCATCCCTCATTCCTCATCCTTCCTCTAAATTAGCGAGTTGCAGTAATCACCGTAACCGGATTGAGAGGTGAAAAACGAGTCAGTGATCCGACTGGCACAGAACGAGATAGCTGAAGTTGCAAGAAATGATAATTCCAGCCATGAGTGCGTAACCACTCTACACTGGCATTGAAATGTTCTAGGGTGGCAAAAGCCAACACCAAAACCCCATCCTGAACAAGAAAAACATCGCAAGTATCCAGAATTTCAGAAATTTTACCGCCACTGCCCCCGATGAAAATGCGACTCGGTGCGGGTAACTGAGCGAGGATATCTGGCGCACTGCCATGAACTGAGACCACATTACTTACCTGTAAGCGTTGACTATTCTGCTCAATCAACGCTTTTCCCATTGCTGTTTTTTCAATTGCATACACCTGCGATGTCGGAGATAAGCGAGCAATTTCAATTGATACCGAACCCGTACCCGCCCCAATATCCCAAATGGTTTGCCCAGGCTGGAGTGCCAATTCACCGAGAACAACGAGGCGAACTTCCCGCTTAGTCATGAGCCCAGGGCGATCGCGAAAGCTCAAAAATGCGCTGTCAGGTAATCCCAGTATGGGTAGGGCATTAATATCTAGCGGTTCGTTAGCAGGTTCAGCTTGAGAGAGTAACACCACTATATTTAACGGGGCAAAGGTTTGTGCTTGTATCGCCTCAATGGGCAGACACGCCACCCGTTCCTCTTCCCCTCCCAAATTTTCACAAACCCAGAAATCGTAGGAATTGGGCAAATCCAAAGCTTGATAGAGATGAGCGATCACACTGGGCGTATTCGTGTAATCTGTCAGCACTGCAATTTTTTCCACTCCCTGTTGCAGCGCTTGCGTTAATTCCTCCAAAGAACGTCCGTGGGCACTAATAATCCGGGCATCTTGCCAGGGAACCTTAATCTGATTGAAGGCAAGCTGTACTGAACAAAAATGGGGATGAAAATTGAGCTTCTCCGGCGGTAGTTCTGCCAAGAGCAATCGCCCAAAGCCAAAAAATAAGGGATCTCCCGAAGCTAAAACGACAATGCGCTCATCTGCTTCTAAGCGCTGGCGAATCTCCTCAATCGTTCCTGTCAAATCTTTCAAAACAAGGCGCTGGGCAGAATGATTGGGGAAATAACTGAGGTGGCGATCGCTCCCTACCAAAACTGTCGCCCCTTCCATGATTTGCCACACTCTCTCAGTTAGTCCCGCTGCCCCATCTAATCCAATTCCAACAACGTCTATCTTTGTAGTCATTAATCATTCATTTCACAGAAGCATGAGCTCGTTGCCACTCTAACTAGCATCAATCAGCACTGATAGTGTCTTCCGAGCATACTCTGCCCCTGCTGGAGCCTCCTCGATAGTTGCCATTAAGCTGGCTCCCCCAATCAAGAGTAGATCTTGCTGCGAAAACGCTTCTGGATTGCCCACGCCTGCATCAAATGCTAGCTCCCTAATATGAGTCCGAATCGCTTCCCTCACTTCAACTGAGACTTGATGCACTGGATGAGAGGCATCAGCGATTTCTAGCACGGCGTTGATAAAAGGACATCCCCGAAACTCAGGGCTGGCATACCACTCTTGCAATACATCAAATGTCGCCAGTAACCGTTATTTGGCAGTATTTCCTCTATCGGCAACAGCTTCCTCAAACCAACGCAGCCATTTGCTGCTCGGTGTTTCATGACTGCAAGTATCAATTCGTCTTTCGAGGGAAAGTGCCTGTAAAGAGCCCTTTTTGTCACTCCCGAAGCGGCAATCACTTCGTTGATGCCCACATTTTGTATGCCCCATTTCATAGAAGAGTTTTGAAGCTGTTTCTAAAATTTGTTGCCGGGATTTGCTATATACAGATGGCATTATTTCAAATTTGTGTAAATAATATTGTCTCCCTAAATATATACTGATAGCAAATTCAGCAATAAACCTTGTGAGAATGCTCTAGTACTAGGGATCGCAACTAGAGCTTTCACGTGATAATAAATCACTGTTACTAGTATTTTATCGGAGATTGTTCTCCTGTGGAGTGGACAGTTTTAGCTGCTAAGTTTTTGAGTTTAT
>PXPT01000072.1:4539-11278 GCA_003021505.1 Cyanobacteria bacterium QS_4_48_99
GTGGCGATTCCTCTAGCTCTACTGTGCGTTCCTTTTATCGAGGGTGTCAATAAGTTTCAAAATCCTTTCCGTCGCCCGGTTGCTATGGCAGTTTTTTTGTTTGGCACCCTGGTAACTCTTTGGCTTGGAATTGGTGCTACATTCCCAATTGACGAATCCATTACTCATGGCAAAATCTCGGATCCTGGTAGGAACTGTAAATCTCGACTTGCCCATGTTGGGGATTAAGCAGCCAACCTAAGCGCACGCCATTGCTAATATACTCCTGCATCTTAGTTTGCAAAGACTTCAGGCTATCGGTATCTGAGCGCAACTCTACTACAAAGTCAGGAGCTAGCGGCAAAAATCCCTTACTCTGCTCAGGTTTGAAAGCTTACCAACGCTCTAGAGGTATCCAGGCAGCATCGGGGGAACGATTTGCGCCATTGGGTAGTTGGAAACCTGTGGAGGAGTCAAAAAAAATTACCACCAGCTTTGTTACTCCAACCTCTTAATTGGAAAATAATTTCGGCGTGGCGATCGCCAGTCTCTCCACCAGTAGGAGGCATGACAATTAATTTTCCATCGGCGGTGCGCTCCAGTCTTACATCCCGATTCGCTTGATAAAGCCGATAGAATTGTTCATTACTACAGCTCCATCTCAGCCGCCTGCATATCCAAAGTAAGGGCTACCATATTTCAGCCTCCCTATTCGGGATTCTAGCCTAGGTTCTGTCTGTTTGCGGTGTCACTCCTAACCTTCCACCCCATGCCAGTACCAGCAACGCATTAAGAATCGCTGCTGCCACGGGTGAGCCTCCCTTGCGCCCTTCCACCCGAATTTGCGGCACTGCTAGACTAGCTAAAGCCTGTTTCGATTCCACCACAGAGACAAACCCCACAGGTGCGCCAATCACTAATGCGGGTTTTACCCTAGCCTTGGGCAACTGCGAACAAAGTGCTACCAGCGCTGTTGGGGCATTTCCGAAAACATAAATCCCTTCAGGGTATTGTTGCAAGCATTGCAGTAATCCGGTTTCCGTGCGAGTTTTGCCTGGTTGTGCTGCCGTTGCTTGTTCCACTGCACACACCAAGGGATTATTAAATGTCTTTGCCACCATCCCCGCTACAGCCAGTTTGACCATACCGACATCGGTAATAATAGGGATGCCCTGCCCCAGGGCAGTTTTTCCAGACTCGATCGCCTCTGTGCTAAAGTGCAGCAGGTGAGTTAACTCAAAGTCGGCTGTTGCGTGAATCACCCGGCGCGCGATCACATACTCATCAGGACTAAAATGGTGTTCGCCCATCTCTCTATCAATGATGGCGAAACTCTGGTTCAGGATAGGATGGTTTAGCTCACTCAAAACTCTAACATGGGCCAATGCGGTTCTCGCTCAAAGCGAGTCATGTCCTCAAACTTGCGTAATTCTGCCCTATGAATTTTCAAAACTTGCGGCTCAGTTTCTAGCCAATGCTGGTCTAAAGCTGCTAGAGTCTTAGCAAGGCTCGCGCGGTCTAGATCAGGCGATATCTTTCCAAAATAACCCAAAGTGATGTGAGCAGTGAAATGATACTGCTGCTCGATCCCCAGCTCAATTAAATTCGCGTTCTGGTAAATGGAGCGACGCAATTGTAAAATCCGCTGATAAGACGCTTCATCCTTGGGAACTAAACAAACATTCAGCGCGCGTGGGCGAATCATCAATCCTAGCAACTGCCATTGAACAGGACTGCTTTTGTCGGCAAACTGCTGATACTGCTGAAAGCTTTCGGCAATGTGCCAGCGTAACTGCTCCTCGAACTCAGGATTTTTTCTAACTACTTCCCGATAAGCCTCCTCCCAAATTAAATCTGCCAGGGTTAAATGGAAACTCTCTGGCGGGACAGGGAGTAGCAATCCCTGATTCAACTGTTGCAAAAGTTGCTGCTGAAACGCTTTCAGGTTGCTGTAGAACTCGGTATTTTCTGACTCTTCTCCCCAGGGTGGGGTAATTACGCTGTAGCCTGGGAAAGGTGCTGGCTCGGTTTTTCCTTCAGTATGGGACTTAAACTTGGGGGACTCCTGTATATTCTGGAGTTGGGAGCCGTATTTCCCTGGTAGCGAGAGTCCCGCTACTCGATTGACATAGGTTTGATAAGTCTCGTCCAATCTTAATTGCCTCCCGCCTAGAATTCACCCTCAGCGGTTCGGGATCAGTTTTTACCCATCAGTAGTTGCTGAAACCAGCATAAACGAAAACTCGGGTCAAATACGAGAATTATTATGCCAATTTACCTTTTTTGGGGAGAAGATGAATATGCGATTACCAAGGAAGTAGAGCGATTGCGTGCCTCTGTGGTTGATCAAAGCTGGTTAGCGTTTAATGACGATAAATTCCCAGGCGATCAACCCGATGCAGTCATTGAGGGACTCAATCAAGCCATCACCCCTGCTTTTGGTATGGGAGGACGTTTCGTTTGGTTAGCGCAAACAACCATCTGCCAACATTGCTCCCAAGAGATTTTAGCCGAACTAGAGCGAACTCTCCCAGCCATCCCCGAAACTTCCCACCTTCTCCTTACCACCCACAAAAAACCCGACGCACGCCTCAAATCCACGCGGCTTTTGAAACAGTATGCTCAAATCCGAGAATTTTCCTTAATTCCACCCTGGAAAACCGAGGAAATCCTCAAAAGAGTAGAGCAACTCTCTCAAGAAATGGGGGTGCAACTAAATTCTGCAGCGGCAGAACTCCTGGCAAAATCCGTTGGCAATGATACTAGACAGTTGGGGAACGAACTCGAAAAGTTACAACTCTACGGAGAAAGCGCCAAGCAACCCCTCGATGAAAACGCCGTTGCTACTCTGGTGACAGCGAATACTCAGAATAGTTTACAACTTGCTGCTGCCATTCGCAGTGGCGATCGCATCCGTGCTTTGGAATTAGTGAGTGAGTTACTTAACCGCAACGAACCAGCTTTAAAAATTGTTGCCACTCTAGTCGGGCAATTTCGCACTTGGACAAAAGTGAAGCTCATGGTAGAAAGTGGAGAAAGGGACGAAAAAGCGATCGCTGCTGCTGCTGAGGTGGGCAATCCCAAACGGGTTTACTTTCTGCGCCAAGAAGTCCACTCTCTCTCCTTAAAACAGCTTCTGGATACGCTTCCCCTTCTGCTGGAGTTGGAAGTCAGCCTGAAGCGAGGGGCTGATCCCCTTTCAATCCTCCCAACTTATGCGATCGCCCTATGCAGCACTTGTCAAACCAGCAGCCAGAATTGAGAGTGGGAGGACAACAACAGAACCTAGTCCCGTTCAGGAACTTTTGCCACTTAAAATCGTTCAAATAAAACAGATATCTCCTAGGAGATTTTCACCGAGAGAAATTTAATTGCTCAATTAATTTCGCTGGCACTCATGTTAACTCTAGAGCATTTTCAATCTGATTTGAAACGAATCTTATCTCGCTTTTTAATTGGTGGCGGGGTAGCCACAATAAGCTTGTTTTTCGGATTTTCTGCCCACCTTAAAAAACCTGTTTTTAACTTAATTTTTTACGCCAAGGCGCAGGAACCATCTAACAGCGACACTCAAAAATTAAACGAAAAACAGGTCATGAACTTCTCACGGGCAGTTTTAGAAATTGAGCCGCTACGTCAATCGACCTATGACGAACTTAAAAAAATTATGGGTTCGCAGTCCGTTCCCAGCATTGCTTGCAATGAACAACAAAACTGGCGTGGTCTTTCAGAACAAGCTCAGAAAATTGTCATTAACTACTGCAATCGCGCTAGAGAAATCGTCAAAAGCAACAATCTTACCATCTCCCAATTCAATGAAATCAAGATGAGGGTGGATTCTGAACCGAAATTTAAGCAGCGGATTCAAGAAGCACTGATGGAAATCCAAAATTCCAACAAAGCGCAACTCAATAAGTAATTATTCAGGACTTAGCAGTTTCATTTCTCACTAAGCCTTTTTTCTACTCTCCGTGTTCTCTGTGTTCTTTGCGGTTCGTTATTAAGCGGATTCTTGCCGATGCTGACTTTGATCCAATGCCTCCCAACACCCACCCATATTCCAGTCAGCTTTACTCTATCCTTGTGCGCCGAGGAACGCACTCGTAGCCGCTATCGTTTTGAGACACCCCAAGGTGAAGTGATGTTGCTGCGCTTACCGAGAGGCACAGTGTTGTGAGATGGCGACTTACTGCAATAGGAATCAGGCGAAGTTGTGCGAATTGCACTCCAGCCGGAACCCGTGTTCACCGTCAGAGCAAAAACATGGGGAGATTTGCTACAAGCGGCATATCATCTGGGAAATCGCCATGTGCCGCTAGAGATTGCTCCACCTACTTACGCTTGTCTCCCGACTCGGTATTGAAGACAATGTTGGAGGGTTAGGGAGAGAAATAACGGAAGAAATTATCCCCTTTCACCCCGAAATGGGAGAGTATGGACATCGCTCATCAGTCATTGGTCATTAGTTATTAGTCATTAGTAAAATTTTGTGACCGTTAGTACTAAGGAGTAAAGACTGTTGACTAATGACTGTCCGAAGGACTGAATGGTTGACAAATGCAGAATGACTTGCAAATGCTCTCCTTGTTACAAATAGCTAGCCCAATTTTACCAGTGGGAGGGTATAGCTATTCTGAGGGCTTAGAGGCACTAATTGAGACTGGAGTTATTGATAACAAAGAAAAGCTGTGCCTCTGGATAGAGCAGGAACTACGCTATGGTTCAATTCGTGTGGATGCAGCGGTGATGCTGCGGGCAGCTCAGAGTGTGGATAGTAGTGATTGGACAACATTGAAAGCTTGGAATGCCTGGCTATCTGCTGCTCGTGAAACTGAAGAGTTACGACAGCAAAGCTGGCAAATGGGTCATTCGTTGCTACGGTTACTGGTAGAGTTGGGGGTTCCCCAGTCGCAGTCACTCGCTTCTACAGTCGGTTCTCCTTGTAATTATGCGATCGCTTTTGGCATAGCAGTAGGCAGTTGGCAACTTGAGCATTCCGCGGCAGTTATGGGCTATTTACACAGTTGGGCATCCAATCTGATTGGGGCTGGGGTGAAGCTCATTCCCCTAGGACAAACCGCAGGTCAACAATTACTTTTTGAGAAGCGATCACTGCTAGTCGAGGTTACACGAGAAATTTTAGCACTGCGGGATGAAGACTTGAGCAGTTGCGGCTGGGGATTGGCACTGGCGAGTATGGCTCACCAAACACAATACACGCGCTTGTTTCGCAGTTAAGTCAAGTTGCTAGTCATTAGTCATTGGTCATTAGTCATTAGTACTAACGTTCATCTAACTTTACTGATGACTACGGACTGTGAACTAATGACTTTTGTATTTTGAATTTTTAATTGTTTATCAGGCTGCTGTAACTCTGCCAAGCTTGCCAAAAAATATAAACCGACACCAAAACTAGAAAGGTGCGAAAGAGCAAACTCACTACATAATTTGGCAACTTAGGCAAAAAGCGTGTGCTAATCTGCGCTCCCATTAAGCCACCTGCTCCCAAGATTAAACCTTCCCATAATAAGATATTACCTCTGAAGGCGTGTCCCACACATGCGGATATGCCCGTAATGACAATCACTCCCAAACTTGTCTGAATGGCAGTTTTTATCCGTTCTCCGAGCAAGATAATTTGCAGCGGAACCATGATTGCACCGCCACCAATGCCAAATAAGCCCGCCAGCATACCTGCTGCTCCTCCTGTAACTAGACTGGCAACCATGGGATGAAAGAAAAAACGCCTCCGCTCCTCTGCTACTCCTCTCCTCTGCCTCTCTGCTCCCCGTTGAGTAAGGCGCTTGCGAAGCTCTATTAAGTAAATGTTGAACAATAGCAACAGTCCAAACGCGCCTAGCAAATAATAAGGGAGAATGCGGCTCGCGATCGCAGCACCGATTTGTGCTGTTACCACAGCAGGCAAACCAATCAATAAAACTCTTTGGACGTGGAAGTTCCCCATCCGCCAGTTTTGGAAACTTCCAGAAACGGCTGTAATGATAATCGAGAGGCTACTGGTAGCAACAGACTCAACGGGGGTGTACCCCACCGCAACCAACAACGGCACCAGAACTGTGCCACCACCAATCCCCAAAAATCCCGCGAGAATGCCCGCAAATAATCCAGAACCAGCCAAAATTACTAAACTAGTGGGAGTCATGGGGCAATCGGCTTAGACTTAGAACTCAAGCAGCTAAAATATTTAACCAACCACACCGCAGAAGAACATACCAGAGCTTTATGTGTCCAAGATGAAGCGAAGGTTACGTAAGCCCTGTTAATTGGTAGCTCAAACAACCACTTCATACCATTTTGCTTTTTATGTGATACAGTTAACATAGCAGTTCTTAGACTCATAAGGTACAAATTCAGAATGCGATCACTAGTCAGAGTGGAGTTCAGGTGTACTCCACTTAAGTGAAACTGCTATAGAGAAAGGCGTGAAGAGCCAAACGGAGATGAAAAGAAGGTCGAGGCTCCCAAGACAAGAAACAGTAAACTGCAAGAGCTACTTCCGCGAGCTAAAAACAAGAAAAAATTAGAGAAACTTCAAGCTTGATCTTGGTTTCAAAGCGGTCAAGTTAAAACAGTCAAGGGAATCGCTTTCGCTTTAGGGAAAAAGTCGAGCTACCATTCATAGATGGTGGTATAAGTATGTCACTGGGGGACTAGACTCGTTATTGAATCATTCCCAGGCTAAACCGGGAAGAAAAAGACAAATTTCGGAAGAAGCTAGTCAAAAGCTAGCGGAAAGATT
>PXPT01000073.1 GCA_003021505.1 Cyanobacteria bacterium QS_4_48_99
TCCTAGCCTGGACTGGAGGCGATACGCCCGGAGGGCGTCATGCCTTGGGCAGATGGCAGTGCTGAGAGCTTCTACCCTTTGTGGCTACTCGCTCAGAGGCTGGGAAAGTTTTTGGTACCTTACAGATGGTTATCCTGTCTACCAGTGCTTGATTAGCGAACTCGAACACCTGATTAGCAAGACTTACATGACGCGAGTGGAGGGGGAAAATAGGCAGAAATTACCAGTCCTGATGATTTTGCTCCCGATGATTTCGGTAGGTATCTACCCCGGTTCAAGGGGAGAACTTCTATAAGAATCTGCAACTTGTGGAGCAGGTAAAAACAATTGCCCAAGAAAAAGGCGTTGCCCCCACACAACTTGCCTTAGCCTGGCTGCTGGCTCAAGGAGATGACATCGTGCCCATTCCAGGAACCAAACGCCGGAGCTACCTAGAAGCAAATGTAGCAGCAGCGGATGTTATGGTAACGCAGGCGGAGCAAGAGCGAATATAAGCAGTAGCACTAAGAACTTTGCGGTGGGCGTTCGCTATCCTGATATGAGTGGTGTAAACCGCTAAACCAAAAATTTCTGGCTTCGGCATGAGCGATTTTAATTGCGGATGGGGAATATTAGCTCAGTACATTACCAGCAGTTACCCTTGCCAGTTATCCGCATTATTGAGCCCACACCAGGACCAACTACAACTGAGAGAATCTTGGCACTGATTGAGACTCACCCCCAGGGTATGACGATTCGGGAAATTTGCTTGACCCTTAATCGTCCCTTTTCCATGGTTCAGCGTTGCCTGAAGCCCCTAATATCATCGAAAAAAGTGTATGCCAGAGCTAGTGAGAGTGGGAGGCACCGAGTTTATTACCCAAGCTCGACAAAAGAGGATTGATGCGACCAACTCTAGCTTTAGCGCTGGATGGTTCAACCATCCAAGTAGTCTCGTAGCTGCTAAGAATTTTATCGTAAGAAAGTTCCTCTTCTGGGGCAGGGCATCTCGGCTAAAGGCTTGAGCTTTACTAATTTTGGACTTATCCTGAATCTGGATTTCTCCTTTCGCTTGTGCCTCGACAACTACGCAAATCGAGTGTACTCTCGAATCTCTAGAAGGTGAAGAATACACCCCAACCAAACGACAAATACGCTCTAATTTCAATCCTGTTTCTTCTGCCAGTTCTCGCTCGACTGTACTCGGTAGCGACTCATCCCATTTCACCATGCCACCTGGTATAGCCCATTGTTCAGTGTCGCGCCGTCGAACGAGGACAATCCGGTTATCTGCCCAGACAGGGACAATATTCACTCCCGCGAGAGGGTGACGGAAGACCAAACCCAGCAAAGGTTGTGCGAGTGAGCGAAGGGAAAGTTGAGAAAACACTGCTGGTAAAGAGCTGATTGAACCCCTTAAATATCCAAGCCAGAATAGGGCGGCTGTAGTCAGGGTTACGCAGCAAAGGACTTCTACTTTCACCCCTGTCTCAATCAAGGCGTATCTTGGGAAGTCGAAAACTGCTGTAAACGGATCTGAGCAAGATACACTGATAAGTTGGCATAATATTTAATATTTATTTACAATATGAATAGATGTGAAGCAAAAATTAATCCCAGCTTTCTAAGGCTAGACCTAGCTTAGATAACGCTTTAGTCAAGAATGCAGATTAAAAGCACGATCTAAAAAAGGCTTTAATCCTTAAAGGTAGTACAAAAAAATTAATTTTTGTCAAGCAAATCGATTCGCACTTTTCCTGAGCTCACTGCATTATGAATAGCACTCATTCCATCACCTCATCTCTGGCAGCAGTCTTTCGACCTAATCTCGCACCAAACTACTGGTCTCAAGGAGCCTGGACAGTGCTCCGAGTTGTTGTCGGATTGGTGATGGTTCACAATGGCATGGACAAACTAGCAGACATCGAAAACTTTTCAGCCGCTTACGCGGAAGTGATTGGTCTGCCCTTCCCCATTTTCTTCACTTACCTAGCAGCTTTCACGGAGATGATCGGTGCACCATTGGTAGCTTTAGGGTTACTAACGCGCCCTGCCGCTCTGGGACTGTTTGCTACGATGTGCGTCGCATCCTACCACCACATTCTCGTATCTGGTTTCAGCATTCCTTACCTGGAGCTGTCATCAATTTATATGGCTTGCTTCTTGTTTTACCTCATCAACGGCGCTGGTATTTTCTCTGTGGATGCCTTGATTAGTCGCTGGCTCGGTGCCAAGTTTAGGAACCAGAAAAAGCAGCAAATGGGAGCTTTGGAGAGCTATTACCAAACTTCTTCCCACGAGGTAATGTCTAAGAACTAGACTGAGGTTTGAGCATTTAAAGTTGCTCTGAATCAATAGAGAGAGCCAAGGAGAGCGATCGCAAGTTAACCTTTTGTAAATCGCTCTCTAATTTTTTTGAGCCACAATTAACCCCAATCTTGTCGTATCACCAGTATTCCCTAAAAAGTGTTAATGAGTAGATATGCGATCGCTACGCTATACTTGAGGCTTCTCTAGCGTGGCTCGCAAAGCTGCAAGCGATCAAGACGCTGAAAGTCCAAACAAAGCGCACTGACAGATTGGGGAGAGTCCATATGAGCAGAAAGAAACAAGGTGTCTTTGCATTCGCGTTGCGAAGCGGTATCGTTTTTTCCACCTTCCTAATGTCTGTCGGTGTTGCCCATGCACAACCGAGGCAGCTTAACTCCCCAGAGCTCATTATTGCCCAGCAAGCGCAGCAGCCAGGACAACTGCAAGCTGAGACTAACAGTGCCCTAAATCGGGCGCTCACCATGCTTAATGTTTTGCTGGGCGTTCTCGTTTTGCTCCTTGTCGCATTGATTGCCGCTCTGTGGCTGTTGCGACGGGCTGTGATTCGAGAAGTGGCAGAAGTGGTGAAAGCCCGTTTAGAGCAAATGGAGGGCATAGAAACTCAGGTGGCTAATGCCAACCAACAAGCCCAAAACCTTCTGCAAAAAGCAAAGGAAAGGACAGAGAAGGTAGGCAACGAGGCAGAAGAGTTGGAACAGGAAATCGGAACTCGCAGAGAAACTCTTACTCAACTTGTCTCGGAAGTTTCTCAACTCAAAGAGCAAACAGCTCAAGAGCTAGAGGAGCAAGGGGGAAGTGCCAAACAACAGTTAGATCAGCAAGAATCAGACTTGGCAACCCAGCTTTCCCAATACTCTCAAAATGCCCAATCACAACAGGATGAAACGCTACAGAAGCTAAAGCAATCACAAGAAGAACTTACCACTCAACTCTCGCAATTACACTCGGAAGCTCAACAGCAAAAGGATCGCACCCTCGAAAATCTTCAAAAACAAGAGTCTGAGTTTGCCCCCCAACTCTCAAAACTGCAACAAGATGCCGAACAGCAAACCCAACAACAAAAGGATACCGTTTTTGAAAATTTAAAGAAATTAGAGTCTGAGTTTAGCAAGCAAACTTCGACACTCCAATCCTCGCTTGAAGAACGAAAAAGTTCGGTTTTACAAAATCTGGAAATTTCCCAATCAGAGTTTTCCGAACAACTCTCGCAACTTCAAGATGAGGTAGAGGGACAAAAAAATAAAATTAGTCAGAATATAGAAAATCTGGAGTCGGAATTTAGCAGTCAGCTTTCTGAATCACAATCAGGTGCTGAGGAGCAGAAGAATTTAACGCTTCATAATATCCAAAAATTAGAAACAGAAACAGCAGAGCAACTCTCGTCACTTCAGTCAAAGCTTCAGGAACAAAAGAATAAGATTAGTCAAAATCTCGAAAAGCTAGAGTCAGACTTCAGCACTCAGTTGTCCCAATTGCAATCTGGAACTGAGCAGCAAAACAATTCGACCCTTCAAAATCTGAAAAAATTAGAGAAGGAATTTTCCGAGCGAGTCTCATCACTGCAATCAGATGTAGAGAAGCAAAAGGGCGAAATCTTTCAAGATCTCAATCTAGAAACCCTGGAATCGGAATTTAGAGATCATCTTTCGCAGTTGCGATCTGGAACTGATGAGCAAAAAAAATTAACTATTGAAAACCTAAAAAAAATGGAGAGTAATGTAACTAATAAGCTCTCACAAATCCAGTCCGAGACAGAAAAACAAAAGGGTCAAGTATTTCAAGATCTCAATTTAGAAACGCTAGAGTCGGAATTTAGAAATCATCTTTCGCAGTTGCAATCTGGCGCGGATGAGCAAAAAGATGTTACCCTTCAAAATCTGGAAAAGTTAGAAAGCGAGGCGAGCAAGCAACTCTCGGCACGCCAGTCGGAGGTGGAGGAACAAAAAAATCAAGTTCGCCAGAATCTCGAAAAGCTGGAGTCGGAATTAAACACTCATTTTTCACAGTTGCAATCTGGAGCAGATGAGCAAAAAGACGTCACTCTTCAAAATCTCCAAAAACTAGAAAGCGAAGTAAGCGAGCAACTCTCGGCAATCCAGTCGGATGCTCAAACTCGAAAAGAGCAAATTATTCAGCAACTTGCCGAGTTTTCACCTCAATTCCTTGCAGAATCTTTTATGAGTGAAACTCAGCAAACCATACAAGAACTAACGCAGCAATTGCAAACCATTAAGTCCAGCCATCCTGAGTTGTTCTTAACTGTAGACGACTATATTAATGAGGCAGATGGGCTGTTTTCGGAAGGACGCTACGAAGAAGCGATCGCTGACTATGATAAAGCGCTTGAGAGGCAGCCTAACAATGCTGAGATTTGGCACAATCGAGGTATTGCCCTAGAACAATTGCAGCGATACGAAGATGCCCTCGCTGCTTTTGATCGCGCCCTCGAAATCAATCCCGAGGGGGCTGTTAGTTGGTATCACCGCGGCATTTCCTTAAGGGAATTGCGAGAAAACGAAGACGCACTCGCTGCTTTTAACCAAGCCCTTGAAATCAATCCCGAAGACCACAAAGCGTGGCTCCACCGAGGTCTTGCCCTGGGGCGATTGAGGCAGTATGAAGACGGTGTTGCTGCTTTTGACCAAGCCTTGAAAATCAAGCCCGATTATCGGGAAGCCTGGGTGAATCGGGGTGTTGCCTTTGGAAATTTACAGCAGCCTGAGCAAGCCTTTACCTCTTTTGATCGGGCTGTGCAGTGCCAGCCCGATGATGCGGTTGCCTGGATGAATCGTGGTTTGGCTTTGCAAGAGTTGGAACGCTACGAAGAAGCGATTACCTCCTTTGACAAAGTGATTGAATTTAAGCCCGATTCCCACAAAGCCTGGGACAATCGCGGTTATGCACTCATTCAGGCAGGACGCGATGAAGAAGCGATCGCAAGTTGCGATCGCGCCCTCGAAATTAAACCGGATTACGCCAATGCGTACTACAACAAAGCAACTTCTTATGCTCTCCAGGGCGAGGTAGATTTGGCACTGGAAAACCTAGAACAGGCTATCGAACTCAATCCCAACTATAAGGAAGAGGCAAAAGCCGATCTCGTTTTTGATGATCTTCGAGAGGATGGGTGGTTCCTCGAGTTAGTGGAATAACAGGAGTTGAGTAGGTAGTAGTGAAACAGCAATCAGCAATCAGCAATCAGTGAAAATCTGATAGAACGTAATAATAATTTTAGCGGAATGAGTTTTTCCGGGAAATGATAGGGACCGTAATTGTTAGAGCAATTGGTAATAATTATTGGTAAACCGTAGGAAAGATGGGTACTAACAACAGCATTGTTTATGAAAAAGCTTATCAGTTTGCAATTAGAATTGTTAAGGTTTATAGATATTGAGTAGTTCAGAAAAAAAGAATATGTACTATCCAAACAACTACTACGTAGCGGAACAAGTATTGGTGCTAATATAGCAGAAGCAAACGGGGCAATATCAAATGCCGATTTCAAAAATAAAATATCCATTGCTTACAAGGAGTGTGTGGAAACAAAGTATTGGTTATCTCTTTTAAAGGACACAGAATATATTACAGAAAAAAGTTTCAACAGTATCAACGCTGATGCTGAGATGGTGTTTTAAAAATCAGGGAGCTTCCATGGCGTAGGCTGTCCGACCGAAGCCAAAGGAGGACAGGCCATGGAAGCTACCACCCCAGCCTATCCCACGCGGCTGAGCGAGACACAGTGGGCGACCCTCGCGGCCTACTTCGCCGCCGATTCCCCGTTGGGGCGGCCTCGCAACACCAGCCTGCCAGCCGTGGTCGAGGCCATTCTGTATCTCCTGCGTGCTGGCTGCC
>PXPT01000074.1 GCA_003021505.1 Cyanobacteria bacterium QS_4_48_99
GTTGATGGTTCCTAGTCGCTTTAGCTTTAGCATTCGCTCGGCAGTGGTGCTGCTGTTGATGATTCGGAACCCTGGCGATCGCGATTCTGGATGAGCGCGATCGCGGCACGTTTAGCGATTGGGCTAACATGGGCTTGGGCGGCTACTTTGGGCAGTTGTTTCCTAGGAGAAGGGACTAATTCTCAACTAGTCTTGATTGTTGCAAGGGGAGGGATTCTTCTTAGCTAATACGGGGCAGTCCGTTTCGCCCCCAAGGCATTGGAGTGGATTGGCAAGATGCTACCTTTGTTGAGTGGCGCTATTTATATCCACTGCTTTTGGTGTCATTCAATCTAAGCTATTCGGTAGTTGCTGATGGAAAAAGATTCTGCTTGTTACGGTGTGGTGCTGGTGACTGCCTCTTCCAAAGAGGAAGGGGAGGCGATTGCCTCAGCCTTAGTAGACGCTCAAATGGCGGCTTGCGTTAGCTTAACGCCCATACACTCGTTTTATACCTGGCAAGGCGAGGTACACTCCGATCCAGAGTGGCAACTAATGATTAAAACTGATTTAACTCAGTTTTCGACTTTGGAAGCTAAGATTGGTGAACTGCACTCTTACGAAGTTCCAGAAATTATCGCTCTTCCGATTGTCGCTGGCTTGCAGCCTTACTTGAACTGGATTTCCGAGTCCCTTCGGGACAGTCCTTAGTCGGTAGTCATTAGTAACCTACAGCTAAACCCTGTAAACGTTAGCCAAAACATGACTAATGACCAATGACTAGTGACTAATAATTCCAGACCATTGCACCTTATTTTCCTTACAACGGCGGTAGGAACAAAAATCTTCGGGTTGCTGGTAGGTACAGTAGGGAGCGATCACAACTTGTTGGGCACTTATCCCCAGTTTTTGGAGCTGCAAAGCGTTCACTCGTCGCACATCGAGCCGCACTCGCTTGGGGTGGGAATCATCGAGTAGGGGGGGCTCTGGCAACTGCCGCAGTGCTTCTAGAATCGAGTCTGGGGTATCTGCTCGTTCGGAGGGGATAATACTCGCCCCCACTTGAGCTGCCACTGGCTCCGAAACTTGATAAACTTCCCCAGCAATCGCAGGTCCCATCGCAATACGGAGATTCTCTAGGCTGCTCCCTGCAGCAAGGAATCGAGCAACTGCTTCGGGAAGAATCCGCTGTGCTGTTCCTCGCCAACCTGCATGAACGGCTGCTACTCGCCCTGTCTCCAAATCGCCAATCAGCGCTGGGGTACAATCCGCTGTTGCCACCCACACCGCCTGGTGCGATCGCTCTGTTAAAATGCCATCCGCTTCTACCTTGTCTACTGCTGCAAGTGCCATTTCAGAAGGCGTAACCACTCGTTGCCCGTGGACTTGTTGAGTGCGATAAGCCTGAGCCTGGGGCTGTAGCACTTCCACTAATTCCTCCGGCATTCTAGGGCGAAACTGCCTGGTAAAAAAGCCGTGAGACCAGCTTTGGAGCAAGCTACAGGTTAAATAAGGTAACCCTTCCCAGCTCTGCCACTGCCAACTGGGAGCGAGGGTTGGGGAACTCGCAATTACATCGGGGGAGACCAAAGCTTCAACCTCAAATCAGACTCTTAACGGAGGACGAGCGACACTCCCAAAAGTGCCCCAGCTAATAACAAGTGTTGCATGATCATGGGATTGTGAACAAAAGTTGGGACTCAATTCCTTAAAACGAGCTTAAAAAAGGAAACTCTTTTAATTGTTTATTCCCTGAAGGGAATGGGCATGTACCCTTTTTGAATTTTGCGTTCCAGCGAACCCTTCGGGCTGCGCGTCGGTTTTGAATTTTGAATTGTTTCGTCAATCTATGCTAACTTAAGCAACATCCTGGTTCTGGTGGCAACCTTGAAGTATAAGCAGCCCAAGTCAGAGGAAACCCGCTCCCAATCTGATGGTGAGAAGGAACAACCGGAATTGTCCCTACATACCTTCGATGTGGTTACCTCCACTAATCAAAAGCTTTGGGAACTCCTGGAGGGAGGGGCAAAGCCATTAACTGTAGCGATCGCAGATCGGCAAACAGCTGGACGAGGGCAATGGGGACGGCAGTGGCAATCCGAGGCTGGTGGACTTTACCTTTCGATTGCCTTAGCTCCCCAAATTCCTGCTAAAAATGGTTCCCAATTAACCCTTTGTACTGCCTGGGGAATTGCTACCGCCCTACGCAATTATCAAATTCCTGTCTTGCTCAAATGGCCCAACGATTTGATTTTGTGGGAACGCAAACTCGGTGGAATCAAGATTGAAACTCGCACGCAGCAGGGAAAAATCACCCAAGCTGTTGTAGGTGTCGGCATTAACTGGCGCAACTCCGTACCAGATACCGCAATTAATCTGCAATCTTTTTTTCAAACTCAACAAACGCCCACGATTGTATCTCTAGAAAAATTAATTGACGTCACTCTAGAGGGATTGTTGCATGGATACCAGCGCTATTTATCAGAAGGAATCGAAGCTTTGCTGCCGTCTTACCTAGAGCTTTTGAGTATGCGAGGAAAGTCTGTGGTGGTGGATGGTTGCTCTGGGGTGGTTGTTGGAATGACAGCGAGTGGCGAACTACGCATCACTCAGTCTGCTGGTGCTGCCACAGGAATATGGTGATCGCATTGGTACGATCAGCCTGGGTTATAATCACTAAATTGATTTGCTATAAACGATTAAGTTTTTCTGCTATAGAGTTGATTAGCAACTAAACGTGAGTAGTGAGGCGGAAATCGATGACTCAGCATTCTTTCGAGAACTTTAACTCTCTAGGTGTTTCCGCTTGGCGTATGGCACTGAAGCGAGGCTTGGGTTGGGTTGGTAGTCTTAGCGTTCTCAGCAGTGGAGCAGTTTGGGCACAACCCGAGCCAGCGGTTGACTCGATTGTTGTCCCGACCACAGAATCTAGCTCTGCTTCTAGCCCAGACTCACAAGCAACTAGAAAAGTTCCCTCAAGTTCTGCTTCGGCAACTCCTCCAAGCAAGCTCACGACTCCTGGTTTTAGTCAGGAAGCCACTACTGAAGCTAGCTCTGCTTCTAGCTCCAACACAGAAGCTCCCTCGGATTATACTTCTGGCTCAAAAACAAAAATCCAAGCTACTCCTCGCTCCGCGCCAGAAGCGGCGGCTGAATCTAACTCAGACTCACAAGCAACCAGAAAAGTTTCCTCAAGTTCTACTACCGCTTCTCAAACTCCCACCCCGACGAGTTCGAGTGCAGAAGCAACCACTGACACTCCTTCGACTTCTAGTTCAGTGCTAGAACCAGTCGCTCCCGCAACTTCCGATTCAGTTCCCACTTCCGATGCGACAACCCCAACTAATCCGGCTCCGACAGTAACTATCGAAGCCCCAACTACTCAAACTGCCGAACCTCGGGCATCGACTACACCGAAAACAACTGCCCCCGAAAAAATTAAGTTCAATGTTCACGGAGCATCGACTGCCTCTACTGAAGAGCCTTCGACCGAGGTAGAGGTTAACACTCCTAGCGTAGAGTCTAGCCCCTCACAGGCACAGCCGACAGTAAATCCCGAAACTGTTAAGACACCCGAAGCTGGGAGAAATGGCTACAGACGCGGAGCTAGTGGTAGCTACCAGAAACCCAATTCTGTAGAACTGAGAGAACGCTCAACTGGTTGTCAAACCACAGTACAGAATGGGCGCCTGACCAGCGGAACTTGTAGCGTTGATATAGAACAGTCACCAACGACTGCCACAGGAAGCTCCTCTCAACATCCTAGAGTAAGTACAGAGAAAACTCCCACAACAGCCCCTACAGCCGAGACAGGACCAGTTCAAAAGGAAACTTCACAGGAGCAACATCAAAGTATTTCTGCTCTGTTGGAAAAGGCTGCCAACTACAATCGCGGACTTCGCGAAATCGAGCGTTCTAGCAAGGGCGACAAGGCTTTACTATTTCCTTTGTCCATTCCTGCGAGAATTTCTTCGGCGATGGGCTGGCGGATTCATCCCATTTCAAGAACGCTTCGGCTCCATACCGGAACCGATTTTGCAGCACCGCGAGGAACTCCCGTTAGGGCTGCTGACTCTGGTAGAGTATCGAGTGCGGGGAAGAATGGCGGTTATGGCAAACTAGTTAGCTTGCGGCACGAACAAGGCAGCACAGAGTCTCGCTATGCCCACCTTTCCAAAATCTTAGTCGAAGCAGGCGATCGCGTAGAACAGGGCACAGTGATTGGGCTTGTCGGTAGCACAGGTAACTCGACTGGTCCTCATCTCCACTTTGAGTGGCGACGTCAGACCAATTCTGGCTGGGCGGTAGCAGATGCCGGAAGTTACCTAAAAGAAATTAGAGGAGAGGCGATGCCTGCTCGGCTCGCATCCAATCCTAGGCACGCACAGCCTATCGGGGATAGAGTGGCATCTGTCCAACTTCCTGGACAAAACTGGATCTCCTCTGCCTTTGAGGTTAGCTTGCTAGAAAGTGTCGCTGGTGACAGTTTCAGTATTCAGCAAGTGAAACTTCCCAGTAAAGCTACGTCAACTTTGCAATTCCCCTCCTTGTCCATTCCCGATGTAATCACCTCGCTGTTTAACTGGCAGGTTCCTCAGATTGCAAGCACTTCTCAGGCTCACCCAGGAACCAACGCGGCATGGCAAGAGGCAATTCCGGCTGCTGATTCTGAAGTTAGCGGCTACAGTCTCAGTGCCAGCTCAGGAGGTAAAAAAGGTAATCCAGAGTCTCCTTATGCTCCCTTGGTTAAGCGACAAGGTAATCCAGAGTCTCCTTATGCTCCCTTGGTTAAGCGACAAAGTGAGTGGCTTAAGGAGGGAATAGCAACGAAGCTTGCTACTAATCTAGAATCGAGTGACACTGATTTCCAGTTTGAATGGTCGTATTTAACCAATTCTGACTGGGTGACAGTAGACCTCGATGTCCCTCTAAAAGATGCCAAGGAAACGTTTATGGGCTATTCGCGGGCAACCCAAGCGCATTCGGATTGGGAAGGATAGTGTAGTAAAGAGGAGGGAGTGATATTGAGTCGGGTTAAATGCCCGTAGTTAGGATAGACACGGAGACGCGGGGACGCGGGGACCGGAGAGTTTTTGATTCATCAAATGGATTCCAGATGAGAGATTTGTCCTCTCCCTGTCTGTCTTCTTTGTGTTTCTGTTTCCATATTTATGAAAACTGAGCAAAATTTCCTTACGAAAGAAGCTGCGCCCAAAGATATCCAGCGCCCTCGCCTCGCTCTTCCCCTAGGAGACCCAGCCGGAATTGGACCCGAAATCGCTTTAAAAGCGTTAGCAGATCCCTCAATTACTGAAAAATGTCAAATCACCCTCATTGGTAGTCGCTCTCTACTACAAGCCACGTACAGGCAGCTCCGTAAGCGAGTGGAGATGCTAGCAGATCCAGAAAAATTATCTTTGCTGAATGTGCCGCTTAATCGGGCAACCTCCGAGCAAATTAAAGTTGGGACACCGAATGCGGCAAGTGGAGCAGCGAGTTTTGCTTATTTGGAAGCCGCGATCGTTCACACCCTAGCAGGGGAATTTCACGGCATTGTGACTGCCCCGATTGCCAAGTCTTGGTGGAAAGCCGCAGGTCATTTCTATGCTGGTCAAACGGAAGTATTGGCGCATTACGCAGAGGCAGAAAATTCTGGGATGTTATTTGTGGGGCGATCGCCACACACGGGTTGGACGTTACGCACCCTCCTTGCCACGACTCACATCCCCCTGCGTCAGGTTGCTGATGCCCTCACACCCCAGCTTATGACCAGGAAATTAGACTTACTCGTGGCATGTTTAAAAACTGACTTTGGTATCTCTTCCCCCCGGATTGTCATTTCTGGCTTAAATCCGCACAGTGGGGAGCAAGGTCAACTGGGCAGCGAAGAACAAGACTGGTTAATTCCCTGGTTGGAAAAGGAGCGTCGCAATCGCCCCGAGATGGAGCTTGTGGGACCCGTGCCACCGGATACCCTCTGGGTGAACCCTGCGGAAGCTTGGTATGGCAATTCCTCTACCCCCAATCCGGCTGATGCCTATCTTGCCTTGTATCACGACCAAGGTTTAATCCCAGTCAAGTTGATGGCGTTTGACCAGGCAATTAATACCACCATTGGTTTACCCTTTATACGCACCTCTCCCGATCATGGCACTGCCTTCGATATTGCAGGTCAAGG
>PXPT01000075.1 GCA_003021505.1 Cyanobacteria bacterium QS_4_48_99
GGACCGCTGGGCTGGTTTCTGCGGCGATAGGCCCCAAGGGCGCAAGTAGTTACCCACCGCCTTCTGGAAGAGCTTCACGCCCCACTGCTGCCGGATGAGGTCGCTTACCGCTTCCCGGGTCCATAGCGCGGCAGCTCTAGCTGCTCTGGGGCTTATTCCCGGAGGAGCTGGGAGGAACTCACCAAAGCCCTGCCAGTCCATGATTTTCTGCCGACCTCCCTGTTGATATTGATAGTTGGTGATTGCCCGACAGTCCCCAGTTGTCTCCTCTCGTTTCAGCCACCAGTCCAAGGTGTTGCCGCTAATGTTCAACCACATCTGGCTCACGTTTTTTTTGCGTTCGCCTCTTCTCACCGCGGCTATCGCTTTTTTCCCATGTCATAACTGTAAGGGGTTGGCATGGGTGTTCCATAGCTACTCTGCTACTCCCATTACATGTCCTGATGCAGTTTCGTAGTGCTATACCAACCTGATAAATGTTCTAGTGGTTGGACTGATTCCATATCGGAACACAGAAAGCAACTAGAAGAAGATTTGGAAACGAGTCCGAGTCTAAGAAACCACTTCGAGGAAGTTTTCGATAGTGCTTATTCAAAAGCGAGAGTCCCAGCTCATCAACAAACAGGCTTACCAATAAATACGTTTCCGAATTCACGTCCCTTCACGTTAAGAACAAAAATTGGATTATGCATATTTGCATAAAAGTGATTTATAAACACAACATTGCGCTCCATTGCCCTAATACTACCTAACCAATACACTGACATGAGACCAATTTATAATTTAAATCCCCCAGTGGCAGCTAGGCGGGAAGAGTGCTAAGGACTTAACATAGATATTTCTGGACGACGCTGCCCTCTTGCCGCTTGGTTTTACTATTGTTTCACAAATGGGCTCTCAACGCTACCTTTTTTAGCAGACCAGCGCCTAGCCATGCCTGGTCACAAAGAGGCTCAAAGCAACTATGCCTGGAGCGATAACCAGTTTTTGGTAATAATCACTATAATTGTATCAACGACGTTGAATTAGAACTTCCCTAACTCAAACATGATTAGAGAAGATCAAGAACTCACGCTCAACCCCCAAGATTACAGCCTGCTGAGTGACTTTTACCAGTTTACAATGGCAGCTTGCTATACAGGCGAAGGTATAGAGAGCCGACAGGCAAGCTTTGAGCTATTCGTGCGGCGTCTTCCTAATCAGTTTGGCTATTTAATTGCTATGGGGCTGGCACAGGCGTTGGACTATCTGGAGAAACTGCATTTCACTCCCAGCCAGTTGGAAGCTTTGCAGGCAACAGGAATGTTTGAGCAGGTTCCGGATCGATTTTGGTCACTGCTAGAGTCAGGACGCTTTACGGGTGATGTCTGGGCAGTGGCGGAGGGAACGGCTGTATTTGCAAATGAGCCACTGCTACGGGTAGAAGCCCCCCTCTGGCAGGCACAGCTGCTCGAAACTTACCTGCTCAATACGATTAACTACCAAACCTTGGTGGCGACAAGAGCAGCGCGGATGCGGGACGCAGCCGGAGAGGAAACCAAGCTGTTAGAGTTTGGTACGAGGCGGGGATTTAGTCCTCAAGGAGCAATGTGGGCAGCCCGGGCAGCGCTGGCAGCGGGACTGGATTCTACCTCGAATGTTTTGGCAGCCTTCAAGTTAGGGCGCAAGCCCAGTGGGACAATGGCTCATTCTCTAATCATGGCAATTGGGGCTTTATATGGCGGCGAAGATGACGCTTTTGAAGCCTTCAGTCGCTATTTTCCCGATGCTCCCTTGTTAATTGATACCTACGATACTGTTGCTGCTGCCCAGCGCCTAGCAGAACGGGTTCAAGCTGGAGAGACGCAAGTTGCTGGTGTGCGACTAGATTCTGGAGAGATAGCAACGTTATCTCAGCAAGTGCGCGAACTTCTCCCCCATGCCGCAATCTTTGCCAGTGGCGACATGGATGAGTGGGAAATTACGCGCATCAAAGAAGCAGGTGCTTCTATCGATGGCTATGGACTAGGAACGCAACTGGTGACAGGAAAACCTGTTAACGGTGTGTATAAACTCGTGGAAATTGATGGTATTCCCACTATGAAGCAATCGAGTAGTAAAGAAACTTATCCAGGACGCAAGCAAGTATTTCGACACTTTCACCAAACCCAATCAGGCGCTTTACAGGCTAAATCGGATTGCTTAGGCATAGCTGAGGAAACCACCCAGCCAGGGGAGCAGCCCTTGTTGCAGCAGATGGTTAAACAAGGTCAACGAGTTTATCCACCCGAATCCCTAGAAACCATCCGAGAGCGTACCCAAACGACAGTTGCCAGTCTTCCCCCCCAAACTCGCCGCTTAGATAAGCCGAACCCAGTGAGAGTGGAAATCTCGGAGGCACTGCAACAGCAGAAAGAGGAAGTAGAGAAAAGACTCTCGGTCAATGGTCATTAGTCATTAGTCATCAGTCATTGATTATTTGAAAAACAATAGGACAAAGAACAAAGAAGGAATGACAAACGACAAACAACAAGTCACAAAAATTGCTCTATTTGGTACGAGTGCTGATCCACCCACAGCGGGACATAAAACTATCCTACAATGGTTATCTTACTATTACGACTGGGTAGCTGTCTGGGCATCTGATAATCCTTTTAAGTTTCACCAAACGCCCTTAGAACACCGCACGAGGATGCTACGGTTACTGATTTCCACCATAGAGACACCAGAGAATAATATTGGCTTGCACCAGAGTTTGAGCAGTCCCAGAACGCTGGAAACTGTAGAGAAAGCCACCGAAATTTGGGGGACTCAGGTAGCGTATACGCTAGTAATTGGTTCCGATTTAGTGAGCCAGATTCCGCGTTGGTATGCCAGTCAAAAGTTACTGCAATCGGTTCAGCTATTGGTAATTCCTCGTCCTGGTTATCCCATCGAAAAAGGCGAACTAGAGGAGTTGTGGCGTTTAGGAGGGCAATGTGCGATCGCTCACATAGAACCCCCAGCCGTTTCCTCCACAACATACCGCAAACAGGGAGATTCAGAGGCAGTAACCCCACCCATTGAGGACTACATTCATCAAGAGCAGTTGTACGCATGCCAGGACGCGGCAGCAACCCAGTAAAAAACAAAGCATTAGCCGATTTTAAGGTCGGGGTTGATAACGTCATTTTCTCCGTTGATACTCAGCAAAACCGCCTCTTGGTGCTGTTAGCGAAACGCCCCGGCGAACCTTTTCCCCAAAGTTGGAGTCTGCCAGGGACATTAGTTCGCGAAGGGGAATCTCTAGAAGATGCTGCGTATCGCATTCTCTCCGAGAAAATCCGGGTGGAGAACCTCTATCTAGAGCAGCTCTATACGTTTGGCAAACCGGGACGTGATCCCAGAGAATCAGGTGGTGTCCGCTATCTCTCAGTGAGTTACTTTGCTTTGGTGCGGTTTGAAGAAGCCGAACTGATTAGCAAGGGAGTCAATTTGGCTGCCTGGTATCCGATTAAACAAGTGCCGCAGTTGGCTTTCGACCATAATGAGATTCTAGAGTATGGTTATCAGCGCTTGCGTAACAAACTGGAATACAGCCCCATTGCTTTTAAGGTGTTGCCAGAAGTGTTTACCTTAAATGACCTCTACCAGTTCTACACCACTGTTTTGGGGGAAAACTTCTCCGATTATTCTAATTTCCGTGCCCGCTTGCTAAAGCTGGGATTTTTGACCGACACTGGGCTAAAAATTTCGCGGGGAGCGGGACGTCCTGCTAGTTTGTATCGCTTTGATGAAGAAGCATTTGCTCTGCTGAAAGATAAGCCGTTAGTGTTTATATGAAAATTGCGATCGCACAACTTAATCCTACTATTGCTGACTTATCTGGCAATGCTCAACAAATTATTACTGTCGCCCAACAGGCTGCTAATGCAGATGCTCGCTTGTTGCTAACCCCCGAACTATCCCTTTGTGGTTATCCCCCGCGAGACTTGCTACTCAATCCCGGTTTTGTCGAGGCAATGGCTGCCCAGTTGCAGGAACTAGCGCAACATTTGCCGAGCCAACTGGCAGTGCTAGTAGGTACAGTCCAACCCAATCCTCAAGCCACTTCTGCTGGAGAGAAGCCCCTATTTAACAGTATTGCCCTCCTGGAGGGGGGACAGGTGCAGCAAATCTTTCACAAGCGCCTCTTACCTACGTATGACGTTTTTGACGAGGAGCGCTATTTTGAACCAGGACGGCAGAGTAACTCCTTTACATTAAACACTCTGGTGGAGACAGCAGGGGGGCAGAGGAGCAGGGGAGCCGAGGAGCAAGAAAGAGCAGAGGAGCAGGGGAGCAAACAGGTCAACCCATCTCCTCGGCACCTCTACCTCACTCCTCACCCCTCACTAAAAATCGGTGTCACCATTTGCGAAGACCTCTGGAATGATGAGCAGTTTTGGGAGCAACGCAACTATGAAGTCAATCCCATTGAAGATTTGGCACATCTAGGCGTTGATATTGTTGTCAACCTATCCGCATCGCCCTACAGTGTTGGCAAGCAAACGCTGCGGGAGGCGATGTTAAGTCACAGCGCCCATCGCTATCAACAACCCATCCTCTACATCAATCAGGTTGGGGGAAATGATGACCTCCTTTTTGATGGTGCTAGTGTTGCCTTTAACCGGGCAGGTGAGATTGTCTCCCGTGCCTCCTCCTTCCAAACAGATTGGGTAATGCTGGAATTCGACGAGCAAAAGAAAGACTTGCTTGGGACATCTGTAACACCTTTGCCAGAAAGTGAAAATTCCGAAATCTGGTCAGCGTTAGTGATGGGTGTGCGGGACTATGCCCATAAGTGTGGCTTTTCGGAGATGGTGGTTGGTCTAAGTGGCGGCATCGATTCTTCGCTTGTAGCAGCAATTGCCGCAAAAGCCTTTGGCGCGGATAACGTACTGGGAGTGTTAATGCCCTCCCCATACAGTTCGGAAGGTTCTCTCCAAGATGCCCAAGCACTAGTGAATAACCTGGGAATTTGCAGTGCCAAACTCCCGATTGGAGAGGCGATGCAGGCTTACAACAAGACACTGGAACCCCTCTTTGCCGGGACATCTTTTGGTGTAGCTGAGGAGAATCTTCAAGCGCGGATTCGGGGGAATTTGTTGATGGCAGTTGCCAATAAGTTTGGTTATCTCCTCATCTCCACAGGCAACAAATCAGAAATGGCAGTCGGCTACAGCACTCTCTACGGCGATATGAGTGGTGGGTTAGCCGCGATTTCCGATGTTCCTAAAACTCGCGTTTATTCCCTTTGCCGTTGGCTCAATCAAACTTCTGCAACGGGAGAAATTGTTCCTGCCAATATTCTCTGCAAGCCGCCCAGTGCGGAACTTAGACCGGATCAAACGGACCAGGATTCTCTCCCTTCATACGAAGTTCTCGATGAGATTTTGCACCGCATCATCCACAAACACCAGTCAACCACGCAAATTGTGGATGAGGCAGGCTATGACCCAGCGGTAGTTAATCAGGTTATGAAAATGGTTGCCCGTGCGGAGTTCAAGCGTCGGCAAGCCCCACCAGGTTTGAAAATTACTGACCGTGCATTTGGGACGGGTTGGCGGATGCCAATTGCGAGTCGCTCAGTGGTCGATAATCAGTGGTTGATGGCAAAGGAAACGTAATATATTAAGTCCGTGTTAAACACCTGTAGTTATAGCAGACGCGACGGACATCTCAAGGCGGAGGGGCTGTGGGCTTATAAACTTCCCAGGTTTCCTCGGAAGACAGCCCCTTGCGAATTACTTCGAGCCCTTGTAAGCCCCGTGCGAACTCGGGAGGGGTCGTGGTTCGAGGTTCCCTCGAACCCTTGAGAGCCCCGTTTCGCCACCCGTGTCCTTGAGATGGGGAGACACCGGGACACGGAGATATTTTTGTTATGGGTAATCAAACGTGTAGCAGTTCTCACTTAGGGCGTGTCATCAATGGAGCCAGATAACGGCAGCAGCCAACTAAATTGCACCTAGAAAGTTAGTGGCGCGTTTGTCATAGCGTGTCGCAATTGCTCAGTACTGCTTGAGCGAAGGGGTTGAAGTGTTCCATGAGATGGCGAGCTTGGTACAACTGTCGGTTGTAATTACCAAGGGTAGTGGGGTTGCGCCTGGGCGGAATCACTGCTGCGCTGTGTTGCCCTCTTCCTGCTCGATTACT
>PXPT01000076.1 GCA_003021505.1 Cyanobacteria bacterium QS_4_48_99
TCCCTGCAACAGCGATTGTGCTTTCTAGCTGATCTAACAGGGATGTGAAAGTTGTTGAGAGTTGCCAGATGAGTTGGTCAAATTTCTTAGCTATTTCATTGATGGCGCTTAAGACACTTGTGGCTTTTTCCATTTCTTCAGAGGCTTTCTCTACCTCTGCTCCCTGAGTTCGAGCCTTTGCCAGATTGTTACGCGATCGCCCCTTCATCATCATGCCACCGGCTGATCCAGCGGCAATTCCACTCGCCATCCCCCTGCCATGCCAACTCCACCCGTAGCTAATGAACCAGCCCAAACCAGGCTAGAGTTGCGTTTACAGCCACTGCGCCTGCAAGTTAGAAAAATCATTGAACCAGAATTGTCTCCAACAGTGATCACATCTCTGACAGGACGCACCTCTCTCTTCTCCAGCTTAAGTGTTGCAGGTATTTAGCAAAATGGTGTCACCAAGGAGAAATGGTGAAAAAATATCTCGAACAAGCCGGGCAAGATTAATCTATTTGCTTCCCTATTCTCCTGAGTTTTCCCCGAGGGATTTTTTGGGTCGAAACTCAAAGCAATCTTCAAAAAGGTCAAAGCCAGAACTTATAAAAATTTAGTCGATGGGATTACAGAGGCAAGGTCAAAGGTGACTAACTCCGATGTTCGTCATTGGTTTACTCACTGCTGCTACTGTACCTCGTAATTCTGAGAATTGCTATAGATTCCGGGTATCTAAATAAGTTGTCATGACGATTCATACCTAATCAACTTTACCAGCACTGATTCCTAGAACTCGTGCTGCCGTAATCAGCATCCTATCGAGTGAAAGTAAATTTTCGGTTTTGTGATTGTAGGCAATGCCCAAATGCAGTGCATCCCCCACCCGAAGCCCCGTATTGCCCTGCAACAAAAACTCAGCCGCTTTTTCAACATCGGTTCTAGAGAGGGCAAACACAGTATAGGATTCCGCTACATCTGCCTGAAACGCTCTCGTCACTTCTTCTACCATCTCCTGACTCAACTCCCCAATGCGAACGCGACTCACTAATAGCTAACTGATTGGTAGGAAGATTTAGAAGCACAGCCTCCACCCGCTCACTACTAGCTTCACGGAGATAGAAAGGTGCAAGAAAGCTAGTGTCTAGGTAAATTAATACCTTGCTTCACCCCGTAGACTTTGCAAGGTATCTAAAGTGCTAATAGTAGCTAGAGGTTGGGAGGCTCTAAGCTGAGCGCGGAAGTGGTTGTGAGGCTTGCTGAATTGGCGACAAACATGCAATTTGCTTCCCTTGACGGGTAATAATGACCTCTTCTCCCTGCTCAACCTGACTTAGGATCTGGTTCAGCCATTTTTCTTCCTGAAACTCTCATTAAGTTGGGTTAGGTAGAGTGAGGGCGCAGCTTACTAGTGTGATCGCAACTCTATTTAGAGGTTAATTCAAATCGGGTTTACGAACTAGGCAATTTTGTCTATTTAGCCCTAATTTCTTCTTGCTATGTAAACGTGTCATCCTAAAACAAGAGACTCACAAGATCTAAGCATGTCAGAAACGCCACCACAGAAACGAGTCGTTGTCGTTGGTGCAGGTTGGGCGGGCTTAGGCGCAACGTATCACCTCGCCCAACAAGGTTACGATGTTACTCTCCTGGAAGCGAGTCCCTATCCTGGTGGGTTAGTCGCAGGTTGGAAGACAGCCGGGGGACGTTCTGTCGAAGGCGGGATTCACGGCTTTTGGTATCCCTATCACAATATTTTTAGCCTCGTGCGGGAATTAGGACTTGACCCCTTTACCCCCTTTACTCGTTCTTCCCAATATTCTCCTGCAGGATTAGAAGTAGAATCTCCCATTTTTCAACATGAACCCCGACTTCCTACACCTCTAGGAACCTTTCTCTACACGCGCTTCCAACGCCTACCCCTGATTGATAGACTTTCCGCCCTTCCCCTTCTCTATGCGATCGCTGATTTTGACAACTCCCACCAAGCTTGGCAACGCTATGACAAAGTAACGGCAAGGGAACTATTCAAGGATTTTGGTGTTTCTGCGCGACTCTACCAAGAATCCTTTGAACCCATGCTATTAGTGGGCTTGTTTGCCCCAGGAGAACAGTGCTCTGCCGCCGCCACTCTAGGAATGCTGTATTACTTCATTTTGGCTCACCAACCCAATTTTGATGTCGCCTGGTGCCGGGGAACCGTGGCAAAGATGATCTTTCAACCCTGGGTGGAACGCATCGAAGAAGTTGGTGGCAAAGTCCTTACCAATAAACGGGTAGATGATCTTCTCCTCGACGACAGTGGCAAAGCCGAAGGAGTTGTCTGCGGTGATGAAGTCTTCCACGCCGATGCCGTCATCTTTTCTGTGAGCGTGAACGCCATGAAAAAGATTGTCTCAAGTAGTTCCAGCCTGCGAAATTATCGCGAATTCCGGGATTTGAGAAACTTGGGAGCAATTGATGTCCTTGCTACCCGATTGTGGTTTGACCGCAAAATTAATATTCCCCTGCCCTCCAACGCCTGCTTCGGCTTCGATCCAGAAATTGGCTGGACTTTTTTTGACCTCAATGCCCTTCACGACGAGTACCGCCATGAACCAGGTAGTGTCATTGAAGCAGACTTTTACCACGCTAGCCAATTGCTACCCATGAGTGACGAGCAAATCGTGGAGAAAGTGCAACGGGATTTAGCCACCTGTGTACCTGGATTTGGTGAAGCAAAAGTAATCGATAGCAGCGTTATCCGCGTTTCGCAGGGAGTGACGCACTTTGCCCCTGGTAGTTACCAACATCGACTGCCAGCGACCACGAGTATCGAAAACCTCTTTATGAGTGGGGACTGGATTATCAACCGCCACGGTTCTTGGTCCCAGGAAAAGGCTTATGTCACGGGGTTGGAGGCGGCAAATTTGGTGATTGAACGCTTCGGGCAGGGTAGCAAAGCGAACATTATCCCAGTTGAGCCAGATGAACCGCACATTCAAGCTGCTCGTAACCTCAACCAAACCGCACGCGAGTTGGGCAACGCTCTCTTGCCCGATTTTTGGCTGCCTTAAAACTAACTCTACGCGCCATAGTTACAGTTTCTCGGAGGAATCTGTTAGAGATTGTGGGGATTGAAGGGGGATTATCGCAGATGAATTTATCCGATTACAACTGGAACGACTTTTGGGAAATTGAGCGAAAATACAACACGACGCTGCCGGATACAGCCGATTTACGCTCTCCCTTTGAACACGATCGCGATCGCATCATTCATAGTGTTGCCTTTCGCAGGCTGCAAGGAAAAACTCAAATCTTCGCACCCGGACAAGCAGAATTTTTACGCACCCGAGTTACCCATTCCATTGAGGTTGCTCAAATTGGACGTTCCCTTGCCAAAATTGCGGGAATTCCTAGTAGTCTCGTTGAGGCAGCCTGTCTCGCTCACGATCTCGGTCATCCTCCTTTCGGACATACTGGTGAGGAAATTCTCAATCAACTTATGGAAAATTATGGAGGGTTTGAAAGCAACGCCCAAACTTTTCGTATCCTGACTCGCCTAGAGGAAAAAACTAAAGCTTACCCAGGTGTAAATCTCTGTCGAGCCACGTTACTTGGTGTTTTAAAGTATCCTTACCGCCGTAGCTTTAGTCAGGGAAAGTTTCTTTATGACGATGATGCTGCTGCATGGGAAGAATGGATTTTTAGAGGAACAGAATACAGTCTGAGCAATTCACTAGAAAATAGTCAGCCCAACCAAACCATTGTCTGTCAACTGATGGACTGGGCAGATGATATCGCTTACTCGGTTCATGATATGGAAGATGGCTTGCACAGCGGCTTTCTACTGCCCTCGTTACCGATGGAGTCAATTACAGACTGGGTATGGCAACGCTTACAATTCCAAACCAAACCGAGCCAATATCATCTAACTAAAGATAGAGTTAAAGCTATCTTGGAGCGATTAAAAGAACAAGTTGATAATCCCCAAACTACGATTCGTGAGATAACGAGCTACTACATTAATCGCTTTGTAACCAGCGTTAAAATTGAATCGCTGGGGGGGGATAAAAAACTATTCAATTATTGCCTTAACATTCCAGAAGAAGTTCGCCAGGAATGTATGGTGTTTAAAGCACTGAGCTTTGAATTTATTATCCTTGATGAGCGGACAGCAACTTTCGCCTACAAGGGTCGTGAAATTATCGAGCGCCTCTTTAAAGCCCTATTTGGTAATCACAGATTTGAGCTATTTCCTAGGGAGAAACGAGAATTAATCAGGCAAGCAGAAGGCAATGAAAGTGCTATTGCTCGCTTAGTCTGTGACCACATTGCAAGCATGACTGATGAGCAAGCGATTCGTTTATACAGTCGGTTGTTTGAATCAACCGGGAGTTCTCTATTTGAACCGGTATAGGAAATGCAGCAATTTTCGATTCAGTGAAGTACACCTTATTTGAAATTGGGAAAGGGGTAAAGGGGAAAGGGAAATATCCTTTAACCTACTTTCGGATCTTGCTGTACTTCCCACTCGATACTTGTCCGCTGTAATCTGTTATAAGTTAAAGGGATTAATTTCGTTGAATGCGAGAGGGAAAGTGTTTTTCAGTGTTGTCATTCCCAGTTACAATCGCCAACCGATTCTGGAAAAGTGTCTCCAAGCGTTAAGGAGGCAGCAACTAGATAGCACCGTGGAAGGCTACGAAGTGATTGTGGTGGATGATGGCTCCACGGATGGCACATGGGAATGGCTAGTGGCAGAGGCTAGGGAATTTCCTCACTTGCGATCACTCTGGCAAAACCACCAAGGACCAGCAGTTGCTCGTAATTTGGGTATTGAGAAAGCCAAGGGCGACACAATCGTTTTCATTGATAGCGATTTAGTTGTCACTGACCATTTCCTGCAAGCTCACGCAGAGGCACTAAAGCAGTCAAACAGCAATCGCGTCTTTACCTATGGTCGCGTGATCAATACTTGCAACTTTGATACTCCTACCGCTGAACCTTATAAAATAACAGACTTTTCTGCCGCTTACTTTGCAACTGGTAATGTGGCGATCGCTCGCAAGTGGCTAGAAGAAGCCGGACTCTTCGACACTCGCTTTCAACTCTACGGCTGGGAAGACTTAGAACTTGGCATCCGCATCAAGCAGCTTGGACTAAAACTGATTAAGTGTCCGAATGCAGTGGGTTACCATTGGCATCCTCCCTTCACCCTAGAACAAATTCCGCAGTTGATTGAAAAGGAAATCCAACGCGGTCGCACGGGCATCCTTTTCTACCAAAAGCACCCCACCTGGGAGGTGCGGATGATGATCCAAATGACTGGGCTACATCGCCTCCTCTGGGGCACTCTTTCGGTGGGTGGACGCTTGAATGAGCGAACAATGGCACCCTTGCTGCAATGGCTAATTGATCGCGGCAAACCCCAACTTGCCTTAGAAGCTGCCCGTATCTTCCTCAACTGGTACAATGTTCAGGGAGTTTATGAAGAAGGTAGAAGGCAGAAGGCACTCAGGTGCTAGGCTACCTAAGACTTCTAGCTTTCCCTAGTTGAGCTGGAGGTAGTTTAACTCCGCTTCGAGTTGGCGAACTAATTTTTCGTCACCTTTGCTTTTAGCAACTTCTAAGCGGTGTTGGACGTTTTTACGCAAACTCTCACGATGAGTAGAAGCAGCTTTTTTAAGGGATTCCTGAGCGTTAGTATTCATCTTTGACATTTCTGCTAATGGGTAAATCTGCAAACTTTTCCCGCAAGATCAATTTGGGGGAATTATTTGTATCTGTTTTTACTGAAATTATATCAAATCTATAATTCACTCCTTACTAGGAGTAGAAGCGGTGCCGGGATATTCAAAGATGCGATGTCGGAGTTGAAACAGTCAGGACAAGGGGAGGAGGAGATGGGGGGACAAGGAGAAGTTACAGGTTGATGCCTTGTTCGGCGTTCGCTGTAAGGCGTTCCCGTTCGCGTTCGCCGCAGGCGTCCCTTTGTTTCCGCGTCTCCGCGTTTTTTCTCCCCTGCTTCCCCTGTTCCCTAACCTCCTTGCCCTCGTAATTTCTACCTGGTTTAACTATTTTGTCGTAAGTCCCACGCCAAAATCTTTGATTTTGGCGTGTGGATATAAGGCAAGTGGCTAATTCTGTTATCGTAAATAAAATTTCTGTTAGAGTCTGGGTAT
>PXPT01000077.1 GCA_003021505.1 Cyanobacteria bacterium QS_4_48_99
AGTACCCCACTAAAAGAAATTGAACCCCAAGGAGTTTGCATCACCGCACTGCTGAGTGCCCAATCAGCGTTGGTATAGATGTGACGAATTGGCTCAATTGCATAGGTGAGGGGATTGAATGTGGAAACAACTTTCAACCAGCCTGCCATGAAGGAGAAGGGAGCTAGTGCTGTACTGGCAAAGAGTAGGGGTAAATTAGTAACAAATATTACCGCAATGAGTTCCACGTGACCAGGTAAGGTGAATGCTAAACCTAGACTCAAAGCAGTGACACCCAACACAATCAGCAAAACGATGAGCGCGATCGCGCCTAATCCTGCTAGACTAGGTAAACCCGCTCCTATAAAGGCACTAGCAGCCACAATCGCGGCTGTCTGGATAAAGCTAAGGGCGATGATATATATCGTCGAGGCAGCCACTATCGAAAACCGTGACACCAAAGGAGCCACCAGCAGGCGGTTGATAAAGCCAAACTCTCGGTCAAACATTACCGGCAACCCGGCATTCAGTGCCCCAGAAAATGCGGTAAAGACAATTACACCGGGAGCTAGAAATTTCCCGTAGCTTACTCCCTCTCCTAATAATCCTTCGGGGGCGTTGTAAAACAGTGCGCCGAACAGAATTAACCACATTAGTGGCTGAATCACCCCAGCGATTAGGGTGGAGGGGCGACGTTGCAGTTGAATAAATAGGCGCTTGGTTAAAGCAAGGGTTTCCTGGACAAATTCACCCAAGGGATTGCCCGATTCGCCCACTTGTGCTTGAGTAGTGGAATTAGGCGACAAACTAGTTTCTAATTTAGTAGCACTCTGACTCATCAATCGATTTCTCCCATTCGTAGTTAGTAGTTACGCATTGCGAAATTTACTCTCGCATCCGCTGCTTTTTTTCCGCCTTCAAGTCACGGGTTCCAGCCGCAGCCATTTCAGCATCCATCAAGGTACGTCCTGTAGCAGCGAGGTAAACATCATCCAGACTAGGTCGAGATTGGGAAATTCCGAAGGTGGGTAAACCTGCTGTTTCTAGTGATTGCTCAATTTGGGTAATGGCGTTGCTTTGGGATTGCACGACCAAGTTAAGGGAGTTGCCCTGGGTAGCGTTTACGATTGCTTCCTCCACAAAGGGCAAGTCTTGCAAGATTTTTTTAGCTTTCTCGGCTTCTTCTGTGGGGGAAAACTCCCGGATGCGTAGCGTAATGCGATCACCTCCTAGTTTATCCTTTAACTGGGTGGGTGTGCCCGCATCAATCACCATCCCTCGGTCAATAATTGCCAAGTGATCCGCTAGGGCATCAATCTCTTCTAAGTAATGGCTTGTTATCAATACCGTGGTTCCTGCCTCGCGCAGTTGGCGCAAGAAATCCCAAAAGACAAAGCGGCTTTCGATATCTAATCCCGCCGTGGGTTCATCCAGCACCAGCACATCCGGTTGATGCAGCAATCCCGCAGCTAAATCTAGACGCTTACGCAAACCGCCAGAGTAAGTACCCGTCTTTTTATCGGCGTATTCTTCTAAGCCCAAAAGTGCGAGCAACTGATTAATCCGCTCTTTTGCAACTGCTTTAGGGAGGTGATAGAGCGATGCTTGCAACTGGAGCAACTCTCGACCTGTTAAGACTTTATCGAGAGCTACTTCCTGAGCAACGTAGCCCAGGCGTTTTCGGGCAGCTCTGGGAGCCTCCAGCGCAGAGACACCGCCAACCTCAACTTTTCCGGCATCAGGTTTAGTCAAACTACACAGACAGCGAATTGTCGTCGTTTTGCCAGCACCATTGGGACCGAGTAGCCCGAAAATTTCACCGGGTTCCACTTGAAAGGAGATGTCCTTGACGGCTTCAACATCACGGTAGCGCTTTTGCAGATTCTCGATTAAAACGGCAGAAGCCATATGTCTAGATAGTCTAAATAAATTTAAACAGTCTCTCCTTTCATTTTAAGTGCTTAGATGCTGCTGTGCCTCAGGCGCGCTTAATATCTTTGCTGGCAGCGCCGATGATGGAGCGTGATGCGAGAAAGCCTGTCAGTGGCGATTGAATCCCTATGATAGAAGTCTTCTTTCTGAGTGAAGACAAGCCAGATGGCGGTTACACAGCCTGTAGACGCACTAAACCAATTATCTCCTATAGTTCCCTTACAAGGGGAACGGCATGGCTTTTGGAGTAAAGTAAGCGTGCATCATTACCCAGAATTGAATTGATATGGCAAAACGTAAGCTATGAACGTGGCTACGGCTAACGAGGGTGATTGCTAACAAATTCTTCAACTTTCAAATCAATCTTCCTTATGGAGTCAAGCTTCTCTCTTTCTGCTTCTTTTGCCATCTCCTCTATTTCTGTGTCAAGTTGCCCTTTACCTGCTGCATCTAAAGCTGAACCAACCGCAAAACCAATGAGCGGAAAAACTATAATCGCTGCCCATGCCACCCTGCGCCAACTGCTCCAGCAAGAGCGGTACAGCCCCTACTGCCATCATGCAACCAAAACCACAGCCTTCAGCAGCTTTTTTTACCCGATTTATTTTGCTTTTCTTCAATGCGTTTTCTATTTTTTTCTTCTATAGTTGATACAGATTCAAGGTAAGAACCGACCTCAGACATGAAACTATTCATGTACAAGCGATCTTCCTCTTGTGCTAGATTGAGTGTCACGCCTGTCTGACCCTTAATGGTTTGGAGAGTTTTGTATAAGTCTGAAGCTCTCCAAGAGGTTCCACAGTTGAGACAAGCATTAGAATTTTTATCTTTACCCAGTCTCCAAAGCTAATCGATCATCCGACTCTCAAAGGACTTACGAAAGGCTAATGAAGGTGGATCAAACATAAACCAGCTTCATCGGGATATTCACTTACTTAAGTTGTTCCCATTAATTAGCAGATACCAATAATAGTTCACTCTATATATAAGGAATTGTTTAGCTTTTGAGGAAGCGATCGCCCTCATTCATCCAACCTTGTCACTCCCTATATTGACTGCTAGTTACCTTACCCCGAAAAACGACATATTGATGACTATAACTTGCCAATCAACTTGTTATACTCCGCATGGGTCCCAATCTAGAACCATAAAATGCCATTCTCGACTTCAATGCCCAAAGCTCGATAACTTAATCCCGCCCGAACTGACCAATACTTCTTACCCAATTTCTTGAAATGTAACAAGGGATGGGATGGATAGGTCTTGAGAATTCGTAGCACTCATCAGCCGTTCGTTGCACACTTTCGGGCCAAGTGTTGTAGCATTCCCAAAATCGTTGGGTAGCACAGTGCATTAGATTTCTTGGTAGTACCCCGCTTCAAACTCAGCGATCGCTTCCTGAGCCAAAGCCTCTAGCTTACCATTTTCGATATCTTGCTCTATCTGTTCATCCCAGCGTTCGTAATCCAACTCGAAAAACCACAACCTTAGTCTCTCAAACTCACTTGATGACAGTGAAAGAATCGCCGCTTCAATTTGCTCAAGGTCTGGCATAACCAGTTTTACCTCTCAGTCCTTGGGAAATGATAACTTTATTAATGGGTTGTTTGGATTTTGAGGGAGCGATCGCACTCATCCGCTAAAATTGTCACTCCCCATATTGACTGCTGGTAATCTTGCCCCGAAAAACCATGTGTTGATAGATGTTGTAAGCCAACATAATTGGGATAAAAAACCAATAAAAAACCAGCATAAATACCAGCGCACTGGCGCAGCAGCGGATTTATATATAGTTATTTGGACCGGGATAATGTATGGAAAAACAATTAATCCCAACCCAATGAAAGAAAGCAAGAAAATGAGAATCGTCCAGATAAGAGGACTTAACCCTGGATTAGCGTCAAAGCGACTACACACGGATTGCCCACTGAGCCAATCCCAGATCGCTCCGATAAAGTGACCAGTTTCATCCACCGCGATGCCTTGCAGTACGCTGCCGAGGGCGAACCCTTGACCCCTGAGCGAAACGCTATACTTGATCGAGATGCTTGCCCGCTGTAAAAAACAGCGTTGCGGCAAACACAATACTTCCTGATTGTTCCCGTTAAGGTATAAGCAAATACGGCAAGCGATTGCCTATTCGTAACACTATCGCCTTCATTACCGTTTGGTTAAAATTTATCGTGACAGTCAAAAGGGGCAGGCACTAGGATAATGAACTGCAACATTTTTGAAGAGCAGATTGAAACTGTTCAGCAACAACTAAAGACTCTACAGCAGTCCGCTCAGTCGCCTTCGCTAAAAAGTGCAACCGAAGCCCTCTCCTATACCCTAGAGGAACTGTGTATTGCTGTGGAGGAGTTGCAAGAGCAGGCGGAAGAATTGAGCGCTGCCTACGAAAGCATAGAAGCGGAGCGTATGCGCTACCGGGAGCTGTTTGAATTCGCCCCGGATGGCTACCTAGTTACGGATAGGCGAGGTGTCATCCAAGAGGCTAATGGCACAGCGGCTACCCTACTCAATTTGGAGTGGAAATTTCTTATCGGTAAACCTCTAGGAGTCTATGTTGCTACCGAATGCCGCGATGGCTTTATGAGGCAACTCGATCAACTCCATCAGTCGTCGGGATTATCCCAGTGGGAATTGCGTTTGCAACGACGGGGCGGTGAGACTTTTCCTGGCGCGCTTGCAGTTTCTCCAGTGTACGATCAGCAAAAGCAATTACTGGGCTGGCGCTGGCTAATCCGTGACCTTACAGAAAGCCACAAATTAAAACGCTTGGCAATTTTGGATGGGTTGACCAAAGTGGCGAATCGCCATCACTTCGATGAAATCTTAGAAAAAGAATGGAAACGGCTCAGGCGAAAAAAGTTGCCCTTGGCTTTGATTCTCTGTGATCTGGATCGCTTCAAAAGTTATAACGATGTCTATGGTCATCTCCAAGGAGATGAGTGTCTCAGACAAGTTGCTCAAGCCATCCATGAGGTGGTGAAACGTCCGGGAGATTTGGTTGCCCGTTACGGCGGTGAGGAATTTGTTGTCTTGCTCCCCGATACGGACTTCGCGGGAGCAGTGGAAGTGAGTGAAAACATTCAAAGCGCACTACAGCACCTCAACATTACTCATCCCCACTCTCCCACTAGCGATCGCCTCACTCTGAGCATAGGAATTGCTAGCCTAATTCCCAATCAGGAGGAAACTTCAGCGACGCTGGTAGCTGCTGCTGATAGTGCCCTTTATGAGGCGAAAGCGGGGCGCGATCGCTATGTGGTATTTAATCGTGAAACGAGCATTGCTAGTCATTCTGGATAGGCGGCTCTTTAGCAATTTTTTACTACTCAAAAACATAGTGAATCACTCAACAACTCGCTTGCTTTGTTTAAGTCTATTTAAATTTCTTATTTTGTAATTTTGTAGGGGGGGTCTGCGGGCTCGCCCATCTTTTAATTTTTAATTGTTTTGTCAATTCCTACATATCTAAAACTCTGACTCAGACTTTCCCTCTGAGGAGGACTCTTTTTGTTCCAGGATTTGATCAACTTCTTCCATCGTTTGAGTAGGATCGCTCTGAGCCGATCGCGTGATATAGTTGATTTTTACTTCATCTAGTAATTCCGACAGTAATGATTCCAGTTCGGTGATGGTTTCTTTATCCTGCAACTCCAGCCGTAAGGCGCGATTGAAATCCTGTGATCCCATTTTTCCTTGGATATGCATGTTCTTAAAGGCCCGGACTGCCCGGCGAATGAACCGGCGGTTGGTGAGCGAGCTCTCGGACCGGGAGCGTCTCCAACTGAGGGAACAAACACTGCTGGAGCTCCTCCAAGCTGGCAAAATTCAGTCCCTTGAACCGCGCTTTGAGCTCTTGCCATAAGCGCTCGATGGGATGGAGCTCGGGGCGAGCTGCAGGCTGGAACACTGCTAGGACCTTGCTGGGCCACTGCAGGTCAGAGGCCAGGTGAGCCCCAGCCTGGTCCAACTGCAGCAACTTGAAGCTAGTCGGTAACTGCACTGCTGGGCTAGATGGTCCAGAAAGCGCTGGAAGCACACAGCGTCCAGGTGGGAGAAGAGGTAGAACACCAACTGGCCGCTGGGGACCTCAAC
>PXPT01000078.1 GCA_003021505.1 Cyanobacteria bacterium QS_4_48_99
CTGCTTCCCCACGGGCGCGTTCCCCCTGCACCCAGCGCTTGACGGTGGCACGGGCCACGCCCCACTCCCGAGCGAGTTGCTGCTGAGTTTCGCCCTGCTTGACCAGGGCGGCGACGGCCCCCTGGCGGCTGGGTCCCCGACGATAGGCTTGGGGGTATGCAAACTCCATACTCCCTCGCTGCCAGATTTTCCTTCTATTGTGATCTATCTTGCTTTAAAAGTAATAGCTGCAATGATGACCACCTTCAGTTATCCAATGATGACTGGGTATGATGCGATCGCCTTGCACCACATTCGCCCTCCCCTCCCTTACCGCCAAGTTGCCTTCGTCGTGTTTACGAGTGCTGCCATCAGCAGTAGTGTCGGCTTTGCCTTTCTTGTCAGCAGTGCGATTCGCTATCGCCTGTACTCAGCTTGGGGATGATCCGTAATTGAGATTACTAAAGTGATTGCTGTGAGCCAATTGAGCTTCTGGCTGGGAACGTTTACAATTGATGGTATTTTATTTCTACTACAGCCACAAGAAATTCCCAGTTTGCTCAACTTGCCGCTCGCCTCGTTGCTTCCTTTAGGAGCGATTTTTTTTTTGGCACTAGTTATAGGGTATTTAGTGTTGAGCGGTTTGGGAAGGCGCTCCTTAAGAATGGGAAAGTCCGTATTTTCGATTCCCCCTCCTCGGGTGGCACTGGCTCAAATTGCGGTTTATGCAACAGAGCGAGGTTTAGAAGTAGCGTTCTCTACATCCTGCTGACGACTTTTGTAGCACTATCCTACCCCGGCTTTTTTGCCATCTACCTACTTGCTCAGATTGTGGGGTGATTTAGTATGGTTCCCGGTGGTTAGGGCTTTTTGAGAAGCTGACACAGTCCTAGGAAAACTGTTAATTTATCGGGGACTTTACTACTTTCTGCCGCTCACGACTGCAGTATTACTCCTGGGTGTGCATGAGCTACGCCGATACCTTACCTAACGCCTAGTTTCTCTAAAACAGGTTGTGTCGAGACAACATGCTGATCCAAACCTAGCTTGTCAGGTTTTACGCCTAGTGCCAGAGCAACAAGTTGAGGGAGATGGAGAACGGGCAACCCTAACTGACGTTCAATCACTTTCTCTGCTTCCGGCTGCCTAGAATCGAGGTTGAGATGACATAATGGGCAGGGTGTCACCATGCAATCGGCATCGGCTTCAATGGCTTCTTGGATGTGGGTTCCTGCCATGGTGAAAGATTGGGTGGGAGCGTAGCTGGCAATGGGCCAACCGCAGCACTGGGTACGCCCGCGATAATAGACGGGAGTAGCGCCTACTGCTCGAAAAACATTCTCCATTGACTCTGGGTGGAAAGGGTCATCGTAGGGAAGAGATTTTTGTGCCCTGAGCAAGTAACAGCCATAAAAGGCGGCACATTTCAACTCGCTCAATTGACGGGTGACTCGTTCTTGTAGCGCCTCTATCCCATAATCACCAATCAACACCCACAACAAATGGGTAACGCTGGTGCTGCCACCGTAGCTCAAGCAGCTTTCTTGTTCTAATAAGCCGTTGATTTGCTCGATGTAGGCAGGATGGGTTCGTTGATAGTCCTTCAAGCGCTCATCAACATGACCGATAACGCCCTGACAAGTGCTGCAATGGGTCAAAAGCGGGAGATTCTGGGACTCGGCTAGAGCAATGTTACGAGCATTGACGGAATCTTCTAAAAGCTGAGAATCTTCTTTATAGGTTCCAGAGCCGCAACAGGCTGCCTTTTTAAGTTCGAGCAGTTCGATTCCGAGTGCCTGAGTCAGTGCTGCTGTGGACAAATAAAGCTCGTGGCAAGCACCTTGAGCGACGCAGCCAGGATAATAAGCGTATTGAAGCATCTTCGAGGGCATGAAAAAATCGAGAGTAACGCTTCTACTATTTTCGCTTAAGTGCAGTGAGGAACTAAGCTAAGCTAAAAGTTGCTTGTGTTACCAACAACTAAGTGCCAATTACTCAAGCAACAACAAGGGACTCTCGTGCGTCCCGCTTTCAGATATGATCAATGCTCAGACAACCGTACAATCACATTAGTCGTACTAACTAAACTGAAGAACCTGGTTGAGGAAACTTCATGAACCAAGAAATCTTTGAAAAAGTGCAAAAAATCGTTGCCGAGCAACTTGAGGTTGACAAGAGCGAGGTTCAGCCGGAAGCTAACTTCGCCAACGACTTGGGAGCAGATTCTCTCGATACTGTGGAACTAGTAATGGCGCTAGAAGAGGAATTCGATGTGGAAATTCCCGATGAGGCAGCCGAGCAAATTGCAACTGTTCAGGCGGCTGTAGACTACATCAGCGACAAAGCAGCGGCTTCTGCTTAAAAAGCGCCAAATCAGTGCGTTCTTTTCCTACTGCGTGTTATGGGGGGGTTCCCCCTGATTAATTTAGGATCATGGCAAATTCGCAACTAAAACGTGTTGTTGTAACCGGACTGGGCGCAATTACCCCAGTGGGAAACACCTTGACTGAATACTGGCAAGGGCTGTTAAGTGGTCGCAATGGGATTGGTCCGATTACTCGGTTTGATGCTTCCCAGCACGCCTGTCGCATTGCTGGGGAAGTTAAGGGGTTTGACCCTTCTGAATACATGGAGCGCAAAGAAGCCAAGCGTATGGACCGCTTTGCCCAGTTTGCAGTAGCAGCGAGTAAACAGGCACTTGCTGATGCTCAACTGGTCATTAACGACTTAAATGCCGAACAGGTAGGGGTGATGATTGGTACTGGCATTGGCGGTATTAAAGTGTTAGAGGAGCAGCAGGAAATCTACCTAAACCGTGGTCCAGACCGCTGTAGCCCTTTTATGGTGCCGATGATGATTGCCAATATGGCGGCTGGCTTGACGGCAATCCATACCGGTGCCCAAGGACCGAACTCCTGCCCGGTAACTGCCTGTGCTGCGGGTGCAAATGCCGTGGGCGATGCCTTTCATTTGATTCAACGCGGGGATGCCCAAGCAATGATTTGTGGCGGAACCGAGTCAGCAGTTACTCCCCTGGCGGTAGCGGGGTTTGCCTCTGCTAAGGCGCTCTCGAGTCGCAATGATGACCCTGAAGGTGCTTGTCGTCCGTTTGATAGCGATCGCAATGGCTTTGTAATTGGGGAAGGCTCAGGTGTCTTAATTTTGGAAGACCTCGAAAGTGCCCAGCGTCGCGGCGCAAAAATCTATGCCGAAATTGTAGGCTATGGCATGAGCTGCGATGCCTACCACATGACCTCGCCCTTGCCGGATGGACGAGGCGCTGCCAGGGCAATGGAGATGGCGCTCAAAGAGGCGGAACTAATGCCCCAGCAGGTGAGTTATGTCAATGCTCACGGCACCAGTACCCAATTCAACGACCTCGCCGAAACCCGAGCAATTAAAAAGTCACTAGGAGACAGTGCTTACCAGGTGGCAATTAGTTCTACTAAGTCCATGACTGGTCATCTGCTTGGAGGTGCTGGGGGGATTGAAGCAGTGGCTACAGCGATGGCGATCACGAATGACCAGATTCCGCCTACCATTAACTTAGAGTACCCCGATCCCGAATGTGACTTAGATTATGTGTCCACTCAGAGCCGCGCTCAAACGGTAGACGTGACACTTTCCAATTCCTTCGGGTTTGGCGGTCACAACGTTACGCTAGCATTGAGAAAATATGCTTAAGAAACAGTGGGAGAAAACGCCGCAGATTTTCCACTTTTCTACGCTGATCTCGTAAGATGATGGAAAGCAGCTTTGGGGTAATTCCAAGCGAAGCGTTTTAGTTCACGCCCATTTGATTTTCAATCGTCGTTTACCATACCAGAAGAAGTTATGGTCGCTACTACTCAGTCACTCGATGAACTTTGCATTAATTCCATTCGCTTTCTTGCGATTGATGCAGTCGAAAAAGCCCAATCGGGTCATCCGGGGCTACCGATGGGGGCTGCGCCGATGGCGTTTGTCCTCTGGGATCGCTTCATGCGCTATAACCCGAAAAATCCCGCGTGGTTCAACCGCGATCGCTTTGTCCTCTCTGGCGGTCACGGTAGCATGTTGCAGTATGCCCTACTCTACCTAACCGGCTACGATGGCATGACCCTCGATGAACTGAAGCAGTTCCGTCAGTGGGAATCTAAAACCCCAGGACACCCAGAAAACTTCATGACTGAGGGGGTGGAAGTCACCACTGGTCCTCTGGGACAAGGAATTGGCAATGCCGTCGGCATAGCGATGGCGGAAGCTCACCTAGCCGCCCGCTATAACCAGCCCGATTGCCCCGTCATCGATCATTACACCTATGCGCTCATGAGTGATGGTGATGTCATGGAGGGGATTTCTTCGGAAGCTTGTTCCATAGCTGGACACCAAGGTCTAGGTAAGCTCATTGCTCTCTACGATGATAATCTCATCTCCCTCGATACCAAGACAGACGTAACCTTTACAGAAGATGTTACTAAGCGCTATGAGGCTTATGGCTGGCACGTCCAATTCATCGAGAATGGCAACAGCGACCTCGATGCTATTCATCGGGCAATTGAAAACGCCCGCAACGTTACGGACCGTCCCTCACTGATTCGCGTCCGCACCACCATTGGGTATGGCGCACCCAATAAGTCCAATAGCTCCACAGCCCACGGCGCTCCCCTCGGCAGTGACGAAGTGGAAGCCACCCGCAAGAACTTGGGTTGGGAATACGAGCCTTTCCAGGTGCCAGAAGATTCACTCAACCATTTCCGACAGGCAATTCAGCGGGGTAAGGACTGGGAAGCCGAATGGAATCAGCGCTGGGAGACTTACAAATCTAAGTATCCCCAACAGGCAGCAGAGCTAGAGCGGATGATGAGCAACAAGCTCCCGGAAGGTTGGGATAAGAGCTTGCCCACCTATTCCCCAGACGATAAGCCTGCTGCGACGCGCAACCAGTCGGGTGAGGTACTCAATGCCATAGCCGAAGTCATACCAGAGCTTTTTGGCGGCTCTGCTGACCTCTCCGGTTCTAACAAGAGTATCCTGAGTTCCTACGGTGATTTCCAAAAAGGGGAACATCATAATCGCAACCTTTGGTTTGGAGTGCGTGAACACGCCATGGGAGCGATTTGTAATGGCATTGCGGCGCATGGTGGCTTAATTCCCTACTCAGCTACCTTCCTGACGTTTACCGACTATATGCGGGCAGCCATCCGGCTCTCGAATCTCTCCCGCGCTGGCGTGATCTATGTCATGACTCATGACTCGGTGGCTCTCGGTGAGGATGGTCCCACACACCAACCAATTGAGCATCTTGCCTCCCTACGAGCGATGCCGGAATTGCAGGTCATTCGTCCCGCTGACGGAAACGAAACGTCTGGTGCATATAAGGCAGCAATTAACCAGCGTCGTGGACCAACACTTCTGTCTCTGTCGCGGCAAAAAGTGCCCAACTTGGCTAACACTTCCATCGAAGGCGTAACCAAGGGAGGATACACCATCTCCGACAGCGATGGCACTCCCGAGATCATCTTGATTGGGACAGGTGCAGAAGTCCAACTTTGCGTCAAGGCAGCCGAACAGCTACGCAATGAAGGCAAGAAGGTTCGCGTGGTTTCCATGCCCTGTTGGGAGCTGTTTGATAAGCAGGATGAAAGTTATCGCGAGTCTGTGTTGCCCCAAGCTGTTACCAAGCGTGTATCTGTAGAAGCAGCTACCACCTTTGGCTGGTGTCGCTACCTTGGCAATGAGGGAATTGCAGTCGGCATTGACCGCTTTGGCGCTTCTGCTCCTGGGGATGAATGCCTGGAGAAGCTTGGCTTCACGGTAGATAACGTGGTGGCACAAGCGAAGAAGTTGTTAGGCTAATTATCTTGACCAAAAATCATGGGTCTCAAGCCCCTTCCTTTAGGAAGCCCTGTGATATATATTCGTTCTAAGTAGGGATGGGCTATCCCCAAAAAAGCTCGCTGAGCGGTTTTGAGATCGGGGAAAGTATCTGGATTTAGTTCCGTGCTTTCTAGACTCTCCC